>JANYCG010000177.1 GCA_025360385.1 Burkholderiales bacterium
GGCTGCGGTCACCCGCGCCAACATCAAGGCCGAATAAGCCCGCTGCATGATCCTTGCAAGCGCAGCCGCCATTCTGCTGGCCGGGGGCCTGATTGGCGCGACCGGCATTGGCGGCGTGCTGGTCGTGCCGGTACTGACCCAGCTGGCGGGCATGGACGTGGCGCGGGCGGTGGCGGCATCTTCATTGGCGTTTGCGTTTCCGGCTGTGGCAGGCCTATGGTGGCTGCGCAATGGGCCTGCAGTGGGTGCCGCCCGACTGTGGGCGCTGGCGGCCGGCGCAGTGCCGGGTGGCATGCTGGGCGGACTGCTGGTGCATGGGGTGCAGGCGCATTGGCTGCTGACGGCACTTGCCATTCTGGCCATGGGCAGCGGTCTGCGTGGCTTGATGCCCGTTCACCCAGGAAACCCTGAGCGGGCCGCCTTCGACGTGGCGCCGATGGCCTTGATCGGCCTGGCCGTGGGTATTGCCTCGGCGCTCACTGGCACCGGCGGGCCGGTCATCCTGATTCCATTGCTGATGTTGTGGCGGCAGCCGATGGCATTGACCCTTGCCTGTGCCCAGGCCATCCAGCTGCCAGTCGCCTTGAGCGCCAGCGCTGTGCACGCCGCATCGGGCTCGCGCGACCTGGCACTGGCCTGCGGCATCGGCCTGGTGCTGCTTGTCGGCTCCCTCATCGGCCAGCGGCTGGCGCAGGGGGCCAAGCTGCGCTCACTGCAAATCCTTGTCAGCCTCTTGCTGGTGGGCACCGGCCTGTGGTTTGCCTGGCGGGTCGCCCATTGACTTTGAATGCGAGATGACTATGAACATGACTTTTCCCGACTTGTTGCGATGCGAAAAATTTCTCGTGGTGCCCGGGCAGATGCTGCTGAAGGACGGGCCGGTGGCCGGCTTGGCCGCTGTGGTGTCCGCAGGGCGATTTCTGCGCATCGGGCCGGCCGATCAGCTGCGTGCGCAGTTTGCGCATCTGCCACCAGTCGATCTGCCGGATCATTTGCTGATGCCGGGCCTGATCGACGCGCACACCCATCTGACGCAGTCTCTGGGCAAGGCCCTTGCTTTCGGTGAACCGTCGGAGATCTTTCGCCGCATCTGGGTGCCGATGGAGGCCTCACTGCGGCCCGAGGCGGCTTATCTCAGCACCAAGCTCGCGTCGCTGGAAGCACTGCGCGGCGGATTCACGACCGTGGTGGATGCGGGCACGCGCTCGGAGTCCGGGCTGGATGCTGTGGCGCAGGCTGTGCGCGACGTGGGTATCCGTTGCGTGCTGGCCATGATCTGCAACGACTTGCATCATCCTGCTGGGGACGCTGCGTTTGACGCCATCGCACCCGAGGCGGGGCGTCACCTTTTACGCTATGAGAACGATGCGCTGATCGCGCCTTCATTGGCCATTTCCATCCCGGAAGTCGCCACCGACCGCATGTTGACCCACGTGGCGGGCCTGGCGCGGGAGGCGGGCCGCATCTTCCAGACCCACGCCAATGAGCATCTTGTGGCGGTGGAACGCTCCCTGGTCGCCCGTGGCAAACGGCCCATCGAGTTGCTGGCCAGCGTGGGCGCCCTCAATGCGGGCACCCTGCTTGCGCACGCAACTTTGCTGACACCTCATGAACTGCACCTGGTGCGCAACAGCGGCGCAGCCATTGCCTACAACCCGGTCGCCAGCGCATGGAAGGGCAATGCCGTGCTCAACGCGGTTCTGTTGCGGGTTGAGGGCATCCCCTTTGCGCTTGGCACCGATGGCACCCGCTACGATGCCTTCCGCCTGATGGATGCGGCCGAAACCGCGCAGCGCCTGACCCACGGTCTGGCCACCGGGGACTCATCCTGTGGCGGCGGCTGGATGTGGCTGGACCATGCCTCCCACCTGGGCGCACAAGCCGTCGGGCTCGGCAGCCTCACCGGTTCCATTGAAGAGGGCAAGGCCGCAGACTTCCTGTTGGTGGACTTGTCGGTGCCCGAAATGCAACCGAGCTGGGACTTGACCTGGGAGCTTGTGCGCCTGGCGGACCGCAGCCAGATTGATGCCGTTGTCGTCAACGGCGCATTGCGCCTTTGGCAGGGCTGGCCCATCGACTGGAACGCTCGCACCTTGCTGGCAGAAGTGAGGCGCATGGCGCGGGAAGACATTGCGCATGCGCCGATCCAAAGAGTTCATCCGGTGGCAGTAGACCACCGACAGCAGTGGTCGCGTCAGCCAAACGGATAGGCTGAATTGGCTATGCGTGCCTTGCCAAAACGGTGAACGATGCGTCTGTGATTGATGCGTGGATGACGAGCCACGGTGCCGCTTTGCAGTCCGCTGGATCGGGTGGCACAACATGATTCTGATCCGTCAGCCGGCGGTGCCAGCGGGATTCATTTCGCCAAAATGCTCGACCAACATGGCTTGACTGAAGCCTTGAAAAGCAAAACCAAGTTTCCGCCTTCTGGCGGTCTGGCTGGGCGACTGCTTGCCTCGGGCGAGGTGGACATTGCCATCCAGCAGGTCAGCGAGTTGGCCCCCATCAGTGGCATTGAGTTGATTGGCCTCCTGCCTGGCGAGTTGCAGAGTGTCACGACCTTTGCGTCGGGCGTGCTGGCATCGGCCAAAGAGCCCGCAGCGGCCGATGCACTCAACCGCTACCTTAGGACGCCGACAGTCAGCGCGATCATGAAGGCCAAGGGGCTTGAGCCCAACTTCACGGTTTCTGGGGTCCTGGATGCCGCACCCATTCGATGAGAAACAAAAAGGCTTAAAGTTACCATGAAATATGAATAGTTAGCTATTGTTTATATAGTACATCAGGCGGTTGACACATCTGCCACCTCTGCCAAATCTGCCACCTCAGCGCCCAAGTCGCCCGCAATCAGCCGAAATTGCGCCGGCGCGGCTTTGTGGTCGTCCACGATTTCTTGGGCAATCGCGTCGGGCGGCGGCAGTTTGTCGCTGTCGGCCAGGCTGTCGTCCTTGAGCCAGAAAATGTCCAGACTGGCCTTGTCTCGGGCGATCAGCTCGTCGCCGTCTTTGGCCAGCAGTGACGGCCAGTCGTAACCTTTGAGGATCGGGCTGGGCTGGCTGCCACCGACGTTGCAGGGCGGCTGGCTGCGCTCGTCCGCCATCTTGAGGAACAGCAGGTAGGTCAGCTGCTCCACTAGTCGCCGTAACTCAGGCCGTCGTCGCGCAGCACGTTGCAGTAGTTCCAGAGTTTCTGGACGATGGTGGCTGAGTTCATGGGGTCAGTTTGGCTAGTTCGCGTAAGGTTTGAGCCAGCGGTTTTACGCGCTGCTGGCTGAAGGAGTCACCCGACAAATGCCCCGACAAAGCCTGCTCGAATTCCGGGTCTGAGAAAAGCGCTGTGAATTCGGCGCTCAAATAGCCGCGCAGTTCAGGTGGCGCTGCGCTGCACTCCTCCAACAATTCTGCGCGTCGGTCTGCTACCGTGATGATGTCTTCCAGGTCATGGCTGCCCAGGTAATCTGGTTTGCCATTGGCGTGTTTGCCCCTGTCTTTGAATGCTTCCAACTTGGTGCCAATGAACACAGGGGCTGTGATCAGCCTGATGCGTGTGCCGCTGGGCAATACAACCGTCTTTGCGGTGTCCATCGCCAGCGGGTACCAACGGTTGGCAAAGCCCAAAATGTCTTTTATTGTGGGCATCAGGTCGAGCGTGACGTTTTTGCTTTTGTAGACCCAGCGGCAAATAGGTGCATCGCGTCGTGTGTCGTTGCTGAAACCCTGAGCTCGGACCTGCTTTTCTATGGCGTGGTAATCGTGCACAGTCAAAGCCTGGGCCACGAGATCCACATCTTCGGTGATGCGAATGCGGTCTGGCCGCTCCTGCGTGAGCAACAGGCCCGTGGCGCAGCCGCCCACAAAAATCACACGCTCACATACCGGGCCCAGGGCTTGAGCCACCAACTCCAGTATGGCCAGGTTGGGGTTGTTGAATGCCGCCATCAGCTCAGCCGTTCTTCCAGCAGCTTGCGCGCCATTTCGCGCTCACGGGCTTGACCAATGCGCAGCGCGTCGAACAGGGCCAGCAGCTCGTACAAAGCCTGGTCTTTGGCGGCTGCCAGAGGCAGCTTGGGGTACAGCGGCAGTAGCGCGCTGCCGCGCACCGGGCCATCGGCATGGGGCCATACCGGCGGGGTCTCGTCCGCAAACAGCACCTTGGACTTCAGTGGCTCCACGCCGTAGGCGGTGGGGAAGCCCATGGAGATTTCTCCTCGCACGGCAGGAAAGAAGTACGCCGCCCCGTGCAGCACCATGGGCCGGAATGCGGCCATTACCAGCGCCGGAGCGTCGTTCACCTCTGTCAAAAGCCGTGCCCCGCTCAGGCGTGCCATACAAGCGTGAGCCTCAAACTGGGACATGTGCATGGCCTGCGCCAAGGCCACGTAGGGCAGCTTTTGCCCTGCCAGACAGACCAGCTTGAACGCCATGGCCAAATCTTGTGGCTTCAATGACCACTGCGCCTGAGCCAGTCGCGCCTTTATTCCTGTTGAACTCATTTTGATTTATGCGGTATGCAGTTTGCATAATTATGTCATGAAATTTAAGCAACTCTTAATAAATATGCAATTTGCATATCGCAGATGTGTCGCATTTTCGGTATTCACAAATGAGGATTGCGCTGAACTTGCGTGAAGGATGGAAAGCCCGCTTATGGGCAGCGCGCAAATGCATGACGTTACCGATTCGGCATCGTCTCAACCCACAGTTCCCTGCCCGGCATCTGCGTCACACCATTACCTTGTCACCCTCAAAGAATCCAACCCGTATCAGGCTGACCACGGGCAGCACCAGCTTCACTGTCTGACCCAACCAATCTCGCATCGCATCAGACCGACTGCTGTAATGGAAAACTCCGCGTCGTCCTCTGTCACTGGACGCGTGTTGTACTTCTCTTGTTCATTGGGTTTGTTCCGCACATGCAAACGAGCAAGAGCGCCCGCCACGCCTCGAATCCCTATCATCATGGGGAAAAGGCCTTTGAAAGCGTTGATTGCCGGAGCTGTTGATTTTATTCAGATGAAGTCCGCTGGAGTGCGAAAAATGGGGTGGGAAGTGTCGAACTTAAGGGGCCACAGGCCGTCCTCCTCCAATGTTGGCAGGTTTTGCAGGCGGCCCGGGAAGGTGGGGGCTGCGGCGCTGATGCCGTACGTAGCGCGGGGCTCTTGTGCCGCAACGACCGAACGGCCTTCCGTTCACCCTGAGCCTTGCCCCGTTCGCCCTGAGTCCGTCGAAAGTTAGGCTTCGACCGGCTCAGCCCGAACGGTGGTGGGCCCACCCTTAACGGAAAGGAAAGCAGCCAGTGTCTCGGCCTTGTGAAAAGCAATTTAGGTCGCATTGGGATTGCCGCGACAATGGGCTTGCATTGCAGCAACCCTAGCCCAGAACCCGAGGAGACAAGCCCATGACCCAACGCCGCCAGATCATCAAACTCGCCAGCGCCGGTGCCGCCAGCCTGGCGCTGCCACAAATGGTTTACGCGCAGGCCTACCCGGCCCGCACCATTCGCTACATCTGCCCCTGGCCGGCGGGTGGCTCCACCGACGTGGTGCTGCGGGTGATTGCCGAGAGCGCCGGCAAAGCGCTGGGCGCCACCGTCATCGTCGACAACAAGCCTGGGGCAGGTGGCATGTTGGGCGCCAATGAACTGGTCAACGCCAAACCGGACGGCTACACGCTGTCGCAATTGCCCCAGGGTGTGTTCCGCATTCCGCACATGCAGAAAACCCAGTTTGACACGTTGAAAGACTTCACCTGGATCGCATGCCTCACGGGTTACACCTTTGGCCTGGTGGTGCCTGCCAACTCGCCGTTCAAGACCTTGAAGGAGTATGTCGATTTTGCCAAGGCGAACCCTGAAAAAATAACTTACGGCCACACCGGCATAGGCACCAGCCCGCACTTGGCGATGGAAGAGTTTGCGATGAAAGCAGGCATCAAGCTGACCAATGTGCCGTTCAAGGGCAACGCCGACAACATGCAGGCCGTGCTGGGCGGGCATGTGATGTCCGCCAGTGACGCCACTGGCTGGGGCGTACACGTGGACGCGGGCAAGTTGCGCCTGCTGGCCACTTATGGCAGCAAACGCACCAAACGCTGGCCCAACGTGCAGACGCTGGACGAGCTGGGCTACAGGACGGTCTCTGATTCGCCCTTCGGTGTGTGTGGCCCCAAGGGCATGGACGCAGCCCTGGTCAAAACCATCCACGATGCCTTCAAGAAAACCCTGGACGACCCAGCCGTGCAGGCCGTGTTTGAAAAGTACGACCAGTCGGTGATTTACCTGAACACCGAGGCCTACACCAAGTTTGCGCGGGACAGTTTTGCGTCGGAAAAACTGCTGATTGAGAAACTGGGGCTGGCCGGCAAAGGCTGAGCCTGGCTTGAACAGGCTGGGCCCGAACGGCGCAGGCCTTATTCAAACAGCGCTTCAAATCCGTCCACTGGCACAAAGCGCTTGTTGTGATGGATCAGCCGCGACGGGCCGGGGAAGGCTGCCTGTTTGACAGGATGCCGCTCGTCCCCTGGGTAACACAGGGTGCGCACGCCATGGTTGTCATACGGCTCGGGCTGGACGATGGGCGGCTTGCGGCTGCGCGCGGCGCCCAGCGCCTCTGCCACGCTGGCGTAACGCGACAGATGCGCCAGGCTCATGATCTGCGGCGGGGCCAGTTCGATCAGGCCGTCACGGTACTGCTCCAGCGCGGCGCGGGGCGTGAGCCAGACGCTTTCAGTCGCTTCATGGTTGTCGTGTTTGGCGATCTGATTTCCGGGCACTTGCGAGATGAAAAACCGCGTGTCAAAGCGCTTGTTCATCACCGACGACATCATGGGCGTCACCCAGCGCACCCAGGGGATGAGGCGCGACGGCTCCAAGCGCAGTCGCATCATGGCCAGCGCTTCTTCAAATGAATAGGCTTCGCGCAGCAGGGCGTGCGCCTGGCTTGCTTCTGCCGTGCCCGCGCCCTGCGCATACAAAATGCCGGACTCCTCAAACACTTCACGCAAAGCGGCTACATACAGACCGCCGGCGGTGCGTTCGTCAATGTCGGGTTCATTCAAGCTGGCATGCAAGTCCCTGAGCGGCACATCGAGATGGCGGTCCGCATCCAGGTCACTGTCAAACTGATCCATCTTGCCGCCCGGGAACACGTAAGCGCCCCCTAGCACGTCAGAAAGGCCATGGCGTTTGAGCAAAAAGACTTCGAGCTTGGCGGCGACGTCGCGCAACATCACCACGGTGGCGGCGGGGCGGGGCGGGGTGGTGATGGCTTGCGTGTTGAGTTCCATGGGGGCCTTGTAGAAATCTAATTGTTGGGCGCATGGCGGCCTTGCAAAGCCTCGCCCTAGAGCGTGTGCCTGCGTATTTGTGCCTTGCAGGACACCTCGAAAATTGAATTTCTGGCAGCGCCCAACCCCCATGTTAAACCGCTGGTTGAAAGAAGGCAGACAGAAAGAAGCTGGCCACAAAGTGGCTCTAAACTTGCCGCATCCGATCAACCCAAGAGGAAGCAAAAACATGCACATAGATTTCAACGGCCAGGTCGCCATCGTCACGGGGGCCGGCGGCGGCCTGGGCCGTCAACATGCATTGGCACTGGCCCGACGCGGCGCCAAAGTGGTGGTCAATGATTTGGGTGGCGCACGCGACGGCAGTGGCGCTTCGGTGTCTGCCGCGCAGACGGTGGTGGACGAAATCAAGGCGGCTGGTGGTGAGGCCATTGCCAATGGTGCGTCGGTGACCGACTACGCCGCGGTGCAGGCCATGGTGCAGCAGGCGATCGACGCCTGGGGCCGCGTGGACATCCTGATCAACAACGCCGGCATTTTGCGCGACAAGAGTTTTGCCAAGATGGAAATGGCTGATTTCCGCCTGGTGGTGGACGTGCATTTGATGGGTGCAGTGCATTGCTGCAAAGCCGTGTGGCCCCACATGAACGCGCAAAAATATGGCCGCATCGTGATGACCACATCCAGCAGCGGCCTGTATGGCAACTTTGGGCAGAGCAATTACGGTGCCGCCAAACTGGCCTTGGTGGGCTTGATGCAAACCCTGTCGATTGAAGGCGCCAAAAACGACATCCGCGTCAACTGCCTGGCACCCACTGCCGCCACCCGCATGACCGAGGACTTGATGAGCGAGGCCGTGTTGCAAGCCCTGAAGCCCGAAGCCGTGGTGCCCGCCATGCTGGTGATGGCCTCGCGCGCGGCCCCCACCCGGGCGATCTTGTGTGCCGGCGCCGGCACTTTCGAGGCTGCAAACATCACGCTCACCCAGGGCGTGTGGCTGGGCTGCGACGCGCAAACACCCGAATTGCTGGCCGAGCGCCTGAACGAGGCCACCGAGCGCCAGGGCGACATGGTGCCTCTAAGCGGCGCAGCGCAGGGCAGCAATGAAATCGGCAAGGCGATGGCGGCGGCACCGCGTTGACGGCTCTGGGCGCCGAGCGGCCTCTGCCAGGTGGATTTTGACGTTCAAAACCAGTTCGTCCAACAAAAAGTGCCGTATGTTCCCGTCAGTTCTGAATAGTTAGCTATTATAAATGAAGCAATCGCTGGCCGCAGTCAAGTGGCCCGTCCTTCATTCGCCACCACCACACAGGCGCTGATGCGCCAGGATTTGTCGCTTTGCTGTTGCAGCGTGTAGATGGCCAACCAGGCCGCTCCTTTGGCGTCGGACATTTGCGCGGTCTGCACCACGTCGGCGCCTTTTAACTCGGGTTTCAGAAAAACCACCGAGGCGGGGCGGTGCACCATGGGGTAGCTGCTGCGCACCATGGCCAAAAAATTCTGCGCTGTGCCGAACATTTTGCGCAGGTCTGCGGCTGCGAATGAAAACGCCCGTTCGGCATCATCCACCGCAAAAGCATCGAGCTGCGACCGCACCACCTGTTGAACCGCGAC
>JANYCG010000066.1 GCA_025360385.1 Burkholderiales bacterium
CCGTTGGCTTGAACCAAGGCGCGGCTTCCGTGGCCCGCCCCCCCCACATTTTGTTTGGCCGATGACCCGCCTTGCAACACCATGTCGCCACCGTTGTTCAGCGTGATCACCTGGCTGAAAGCGCCACTGCCTGACTGGTAAATTTGAGCGGTATTGTCGGTATCGGCACCCGTACCGCCGCCGCCCGCCAACGTCAAACCACCAGCGCCCACAGTCACGACCTGATTGGCAACGGCTTGAAGCATCGCGGAATTGCCCGCGCCAAACCCACCGCCAGAAGCGCCGCCTGACAAGGCAAGCGACTGGGCTGAAATGCTCTGATCGCCCCCTGAAGCAACCACCGCGTAAGTATTCACCCCGGTTCCACCTGATACTGCCAGCGCACCGCCAGCCGACAGGTTTTGCAGACCACTTTGCGTTGAAATAGACAAACTACCGGTTGCCGAGTTATTGTTGGCAATCGTCAAATTATTGACCGCAGTCAAGGTTTGTGCGCCAGTGCCAGCAACTGACAGGTTGGCAAACCCGCCACCCGACGTTGCCACCGTGACGTTTTGCCCGCTAATGGCCATTTGACCTGTGGTGTTGGCAACAGAGCCACCCACGGACGCATTTAACGCCCCAATGTTCACATTGCCCACGCTATTCGAATCCTTGTCCGCAACAATCGTCAGTGACCTGTTGTCGGCCATGGCAATGGTGCCGCCACTGGTCAGGTTGACGTTGTTGTTCGCCAACATCTCCAGGTTAAAGCCCAAGCGCGAAAAGACCGTGCCAAAGCTGAAGCCACCCAGACCATTGATGTCATGGCCCGCCAGCAGGGTTCCCTTGGTGGAACTGCCCGCCCCACCCAACACCGCCGCATTCAAATTCAAATCACCGGTGCCATCGAGGCGCCCCACCTCCAGCACATCGGAGCTGATGAAGGCCAAATCATTGGGCTGAATGCTCAACACACCAGCGGTGTGGCCGTTCTCGTAATCAATGGCGCGGGTCAGCGTCAAAGGCCGTAAAGTCACCTTGCCCAGCGGCGCAGTAAACAAACCCGTCACATCCAGGTCATCTGCGGTGATGACCACGTTGTGGCCGCTGGCCTGGCTGAGGCCCGTCACCGTTAATAAGGTGCCCGGCGCATTGGTAAACAATATATCGCCAGTCGATAAATTGGTGGCATTCAAAATAGCCACTGTGTTTTTGCCGTCCAGGTTCAGCCCGTCGTGGGCACTCACGGTCAGCCCATTGGCGATGATGCCGGAGTTGGGGCCTACGGTGATCGAATTGCCAACTCCGTTGGCCGACAGGCTCACATTGCCGGTGGTCACAACGCTCGATCCAACCACACCCGAGTCATTGAGTACGATATTGCCGCTTGCCATCACGCTGATGTTGCCCGGCCCATTGGCGGCAGCGTTATGGCCCAAACGCACGCCCGATAGATTGGGCGTCAGGGTCACGTTGGCAGCGCTGATATTCAGATTGCCAGTCGCATTGGTCTGATCCGTGCCAATGCCAATCGCCGCCCCAGACCGCACATTGGACACTGTGCTGCCTAGCAGCGTGAGGTTGCCGCTGGTCGTCAAGTTGACAGCATTGCTGCCACCCGTGCCCGTGCCGCCCAAGCCAATGAAGGCGCTGGAGTAATCGGTGCTATTGGTGGCATCCAGCACTACATTGCCTGCTACATTGATGGTCGAGGTTTGGCCGTTGGAGCCAAGCCCGCCAATGGTGGCAAAGTTGCCGATGGTGCCCGTGCCGCCAATCAGGGTCAAGCCGCCTGCGCCCACGTCCAACTGCATCGGCCCGCCGTTGAGGAAGATTCCGGCTCCGTTGTAGCTGCCACCTGCACCACCCTGCACCAGAATACTGTTCGCCGTGACATGCTGTAAGCCGGTGCCGCCCGCGCTGACGTAGCCGCATGAACCGCTGCCAAGCGCTGTGTCGCAAGTCGGGGCGGTCCCAGTGGCAGAGCCACCCGTGATCGTCAGCGCCCCGGTGGTCGTCACTGTTTGGGAGCCGGTGCTGGAATACAAGCCTGCGCCCTTGGCCGCTAGGGTGCCGCCATGAATCGTGATGGAACCGCTTTGCCCAGCCTGCCCAACCGTGATGACCTGGTTATTGCCGGTGATGTAGGAGTTGAAATTCGAGGCCGCGTCGCCAATCACAAGCGCATTGCTGCCCGCGCCTTGAATGGTCAGCGTCTGGTTGCCACTTCCGCCAGCGTACATGCCGGCTTTTTCTGACCTGGCCAATATCGTCACCGACCCATCATTGACGGTGATGGTCTGGTCATTGACCTGGCTGACGATTTCGCCGCGGTTCTCAACGCCGCTTGCGCCGCCCGTGAGCGCAATCGCGCCTGAGTTGATGAACTGAGCTCCCAAGTCAGTGCGAATGTCCGCCACGTTGCCATTACTCACTGCGCCGCCGCTGGCACCGCCCGTGATGTGAATGACCGGCAAGCCATTGATATGCTGCGTGCCATTGCGGCTGCGCACCCGTGCCGTGTTATTACTGCTGCCGGTGCCGCCCGTCAAATTCAAATTGCCACCGGTGGTGAAGACCACCTGTTGGTCGACGCCATAGGCGTCAAATTTCGCGACGTTGCTAATGCCATTGCCACCTTGCAGGTTCACAGTGCCACCACCATTGATGGTGATGGTTTGCGTGCCAGACAAACCTGTGGCGACCCCGCCTTGAAGAATTTGCGTCAAGTTTTCAGTGCCACCAGTGCCACCCGCCATCTGAATGGACGAGGCCAATACGCTTTGGTTGCCTTTGGGTGCGTTGATGTAGGCGCCGTTGCCTTCGCCTGCCACGCCGCCACCCGAGCCGCCCGTCATCACGATGCTTGGCGCCGTCGCATTTGCAGTGATGATTTGGTCGCCGTTGTCTGCCGAGATCAATGCAAAATTGCGCTGCCCTGCACTGCCACCCGTCATGTTGACAGAACCGCCATTGTCAAAAACAATGGTTTGGCTTGTCCCGGCCGTCGAAATTGCGGCAACGCTGCCGTGGCCTGCACCCACCGTAGCGGCCGTGCTGGAGCCACCCGCCAAGTTGATGGAGCCACCGTTCAAAACACCAATCACCTGGGTGTAACCAACGCCAGAAGAAGAAATTTGCGCCCGGTTGTCCGTCAACGCGCCGCTGCCACCGGTCAAGCTCAGACCGCCCGCGCCCACGTTCACAAACTGCTCAACCGAGCTACTGATCTGCGCGTAATTGCCAGTGCCCAGCCCACCGCCACTGGCACCGCCCGTGAGCGTGATAGCCGTTGCGCCTGTGACATTTTGATGCCCCAAAGCGCCCACGTAAGTTTCCCGGATATCTGCAAAATTGCTCGGGCCGTTGCTGCCGCCGGTGATCTGCAAATTGCCGCCGCTGACAAAAGTGATTTCTTGCCCGCCGCCGCTGTCTTGCAGCCGCACCCAGTTGGTGCCCACGCTGCCGCTACCGCCCGTGAGCGAAATGGTGCCGCCCCCCGTGATATTGATGCGCTGGCCGGCGCCAGAATTCTGAACTGCGGTGATGTTTTGGCTGCCGTTTACGCCACCCACCAACGTCAAGCCGCCCGCCGTGATGTCTTGCCCAAAACCGGAAGCGTTATCCAGAAACACACAAGAAGCGCCGAAGCAGTTTGTGCCGTTGGCTGCATTGGGCGCACTGCCGCCCGTTAGCGTGATGGTGCCCGACGTGTAAATGTTTTGGGCACTGCCACCACTGTTGTTAATCGTCGTGAAAGAGCCGTCGCCACTTCCCCCGGTCAGGGCGATTCCGCCCATTTGCCCAACCGCGCCGGCCAAAATGGTCTGGCTCACGCCACCCACCCTGGAAGCGCCGGCAAAGCCTGCACCGCCTAGCTCCAGCCGATTTTGCCCGGAGCCCTGTAAAGAGATGGTTTGGGTGCCGCCGCCAATGGCCGCAGTGACGCCGCTCGCCACGCCTTCAACCCGGACAAAGTCAGCGTTGTTGACAAGAATGGTCTGGTCACTGCTGGACTGAATGCGCACATCCGCCGTAGACAAGTTCTTCACCAAAATGCCCTCACCGGCCGCATTTTGGCCACTGGTGGTGATGTTTTGAACCCCCGCAATGGTGAAGATGCTGGCCGCCGCCGCGCCATTGCCAATCACCTCAACATACTTGGCGTTGATGGTCTGCGCACCATTGGAATACATCTTGGCGTCCGTGCTCCCAGCCGACTCGACTCGCAGACCGCCTGCCAGGTTCAGGTTCATGGTGGTGCCAGCGCTGACCGAATCATGTACCGCCATCACGGCAGCCGCATCGGTTGTCGTCGCGCTGAACGCCTGGCTGGCATTGACGGCGTTGTTGATGGCCATGCTGCCACCCGTCAAATTGACGTTGCGGCCTTGCAAAAAGCCCGGCGTAGTCAACAGCGCACCACTGCTCAACGACAGGTCGGCATTGCCTGTGTTGACGGAGCCAGCTGGCAAATTCAAATTCCCCAGCGAGGTCAAGGTGACATGTTTGTTGGAACCAGATGCCAAACTTGCCACCGCCATGTCGCTCACGCTGAACACGTCTATATTGGCACCTGACAACAACACGGTATTGAGCGCATTGCTGCCAAAGCTCAAATCAATGTCCTTGCTGAAGGCATTCACCGAGGTCGTTTGGGGCGAGATGATATTGCCGGCCGTTTGACGCACACCGCCGCCGTACCCGCCGGTCGTGATCAAGGTCAAAGAGTTGTCAGCAGTGATGGTGTGGGCCAGCGTCAGCGTGCCGCTTGCCTTGAGCGTGACGGACGCGCCATGCACATTGCCTCGGGTTGCAAATGAATTGCCACTTTGCAGGATGATGTTGCCAGTGCCCACATCCAGGTTTGCGGCCGGAACGTTCAACGAACCACCAGCCTGCACAAACAAGTTTTGGTTGGGTGCCAGGAAATACGCCGCATCAGCGTCGATGCTGAAGCCCGCGGTCAATGACAGCGGTGCTACAGGCCCTTGCAAAGTCAGGGTGGCAAATGCGCCGTCGCCGTCGTTCAAAAACAGGTTGCCGCCAGCGTGCAAATCAATGCCCCCGTTGGTTGTCGTCAGGACAGATTCAGACTCCAGCGTTCCAGTGCTGTTCACCGTCAGCGACGCGGCCGTGATGTTATTCAGATACAAGTAGCCGCCGTTGTCATTGATAGTCACCGCGCCCGCGCTTGTGATGCCCAGGTTATTGAACTGGTTGCCAGAGTTGGTAAAAACAATGTCCCCCGCCCCTTGGGTATCCAGGTGGGTCGTCGACAAGACTTTGATGTCGGTGCCAGCTGACTGCGACATCGCTGCGCCCTCGGTGGCGAGCGTCAAATTGGCGGCTCGCACGTTGGCCAGCTCCAGGGGGCCAGAACTTTTCAGGCTGACGTCGCCGGTATTGGCAGGCAAGGCGCCGGGGTTGATGGACACCGGACCGGAGAAAACGTTGCCAATCTGGTCCAGCGTAATGTTGGAGGTGCCGGCATTGAAGGTAGCCGGTCCGTTAACAATGATGTTATGCCCCGTCCATTCGTAGATACCATAAGCACCTGTGGCTGTGAAGGTCTTGGAGCCACCACCCGTGAAGCTGGCGCTATTGAACGATATGCCACCGCCGGTCACCGTCAAGTTGCCGCCAACATTGAAGGTATCGCTACCAAAATTGACATAGAAATTTTCACTCGTCAGGGAAAGGTCACCACCCACGACGGTGCTGCCATACAGCCCGATGCCATCAGCCGACGACAAGCTTAAATTGCCACCCACATTGGCTCTGATGCCACCATAGAAACGATTGCCAGGCTCGGTGAGTGTGACATCTCCGCTGGCCGTAATGCTCAGCTGTGGGCCGTCATTCACGGCAGGATTCGATTGCCCGATGTAAGCGCCATAGCCCTGTGTAATCGACGCCGCATTCAAGTTGAGTACTGTGTTGGGCCCGATGGTCGAGCGCGCACCCGCGTTGTCAAATCCCCGAGCATCGATAGGGCTGGCCAAAACCAGAGGGCCGGTGATGTCAAGGCTGTCGGCAGCGATCAGGCTGACAGTTGCCGAAAGACCCGACAAGCCACCCGCCGTGACGGTGCCGCCAAAACCCGCGTTACCCCCCAAGCCACCCGCCGCTAACAGCAAGCCATCCACCTGAAGCGAGGATGCCGTTGAATTCAGAACGATAGAACCTGCATTGCCGCCAGCTCCGCCCGTCAGGCCGTCTAGTGTTGAATCTCCACCGCGCCCGCCTGACGTATCAATATTCAATGACGACAACGCCAAAGTGGTCGTAGAGTCGGATTGAATTTCAACATTGCCGCCATTGCCACCTGCCTGGCCAGCTCCAGTGGTTGTCAATACCGCGCCGGCGCCGCCACGCGCATCAATTGCCCCAACAGTGATCGTGCCCGTGCCGCCAAACACATGCAGGCTCACATCACCGCCGGGCTTGCCCATCGAATCCGCTTGCACGCTGGAGTCAAAACCGTCGGCACCGCGCGTTGTGATCGACGCCAAATTGATCAAGCCCGACCCTGTTGCCGTAAACGTATCGTTGCTGTTGGCGCGCACCTCCACCGCTCCGCCTTGCGTCTGAAGCGTCCCCAGTCCAGTCACAGACCCCGCAGCACTCAATATGAGTGAGCCAGTTGTGGTTGAAATGAGGTTTCCGGCCGTGTCAATGTCGCCTGCGGAATACAGCTCAAAACGCCTTGCATTCACCGTATTGAGAAAGACGAGGGGACTGGAGTCAATCAGGCTCACATGCCCATCGCTGCTGACTTCGATGGCGCCAAAGGTGTTGAAATTGCTTTTCAAACTCACCGGCAAAAGATTCGAGATGATTTGCGTGCTGGATGCACTGATCGCGGACCCGGCATTGCCTTCTGCTTGCTCAATGCCCGTGTTGAGGCCGCCGTCATTCACCGTCAATGCCAAATGATTGCTGGCAGCCACACTGTTGCGAATATTTAGCCAACCGGTGGCAGTCAAATAGATGTTATGGCCTTGCAGGTTGCCAGGGGTTTCAAGCGAACTGCCCGTAGACAGGGTCAAGTTGCCGCCACCCACAGAGATGTCTTGCGCAGGCAGCACCAGTCCCGCCCCAGCCACCGCCGTGAAGTTTTGATCTGCAGCGCGGTTAAACGTGGTGGCCCCAGCCAACACATCCGTACCCGCCTGCAAACTCATGGCGCCAGCCGACGAGAGTGTCGACGCGCCGAGACTTTGGAGGTCAATTTTCCCAAACGTGGCTTGCAGATTGAGGCCGCCCACCGTCGTGGCAATCGACGCCGTATTGGTGCTGTAGATATCCCCCGAGGAAATGATATCCAGCGACTGGGCAGTGACGTTGCTCAAAAATAAATTCGCACCACCATCCAAAATCACCACGGGCCCCGCGCTGGGAATGTTCAGATTGCCAAGCTGGTTATCCGGTCCCGACAAATCCACAGGCTTGCTGCCGGTATCAAGGGTGGTGATGCCTTGAGACGTCAACCGTCCGCCGCCCATCTGGAAAACCCCGCCGCCATAACCGGCGCCAGTCACCTTGATGGCCAGAGAATTGACCGCATCGATATGGCTGTTGATATTGAGCTGTTCGCGCACTCGTATATCAATGTCGCGACCGCGCAAGTGGCCCTGAGTCTCCAAGGGACTGGTGGCATAAGCTTGATCCGCGCCTTGCCACAGCGTCAATGTCGCGTTGCCCACATCGATGTCTTGGGCCGGCAAATACAAGTAGCCCCCAGCTTTCATCGTCAGGTCTTGAGCGGGGGTATTGTTGAAGGTGGCACCACTGGCAAAAATCTCAGTCTTGGCCTGAAGGTCAATCGGCCCTGCCGAGGTCAACGTGGCGGAGCCGTCTGGGCTCAAATTTATTTTGTCTTGATTCGACTGGAGCGTGATGCCGCCCACCGAAGCCGTGATGAGGGCTTCAGAACTGATGCTGCCCTCGTTTTGAATGGCCAAGGACGCGACATTGATATTGCCCAACTGCACGTTGGAGCCGCTCATTTTGATGTCAACATCCCCCGCTGCGGGGATGACAATTTTGGCGAAGTTGTTGCTGCTGTCGGTGAGTGTGATGTTGCCCGAACCGGTGTTGAATGTCGCCTGGCCATTCACGTTGATGGATTGGCCAGAATTGTCCTGCGTGATGTTGCCGTTGCCGCTGGCGGTATTGATCGACAGGCTATCGGCGGTAACACCCCCCAGCACCAGGTCGGTGCTGTTTTTGACCGTCACCGCGCCGCCATACAGCGCCATGCGGCTGAATTGGTTGCCAGCTTGGTCCAATGTAATCGGGTTGCTGCCGGCGAACACGCGGGTGCTCCCGGTGACCTGAATGATGGTTCCTGGGTTTTGGGTTACAAAACCGCCATAACCATTGGACGATAACTGCAAGAGGCCGCTTGCGGTGATATTGCTGACGGTCAGTCCGGCGTCGCCAGTCAAGACAACATCAGAACCTGCGACAACAGAAGGCAAGCTCAGGGTGCCGCCGCTGGACAGCGTCACCTGACCCGTGGTTTCAATGGCACTGGGTGGCAAAGTCAACTGCCCACCCGCACCAAGGTACAGGTTGCTGGTGTTGCCAAACGTCAAACTTTGCACGTTCATGGCGCCACCGCTCACCACGCTGACATTGCCCCCCGACAGGACAACGTTTTGCAGGTTGTTGCTGGTTTGAAACAGTGCAATGTCGTGGCTGCCCGAATTAATGTTTGCGTTCAATGCCGACACGCTGGCCCCATTGACCTGGGTGATGTCGAGGCCACTGACCAGGGTCAAGGCGTTGGAAGCGCTGACAGGCCCATTCAAATTCAAATTGCCGTTGGCGGCCAGCGACAAATTGGTGACGTTGACCGGGTTCGCCAGGCTGCCGAAATTCAGGTCGCCAAAGGTCTGGCTGATGCTGACATTGCCAGTGGGCTGGAACAGCGCTTGGCTGACGTTGTCGTAGCTTTGCATGATGTTCAAGGTGCCAGGGCCAACAAACGCTGAACCGCTCTGCTGGACAAAGTTGTTGACCGTCAACACTGCACTGTTGGTCAACAGGCTGGCTTGGTTGTTGGCGGCCACCTGCAGCCGGTTCAAGGTGCCAGTGGTCACACCAAAATTCACGTTGACACCGGTGCCACCCGTGCCGCCGGACGACAAAGTGCCCAATCCGCTGAAATTGACGTTGTCAAACAGCGTGGTCGCCGCATGTTGTTCAGACACGTACAAAGTAGAGCCCGTGTCAAGCACCACGTTGCCCGACACCGTACCCACATGCTGCGCAGACAAAAACTTGCCGGGCGCCACGTACAAGGTAGAGCCAGCCGCGCCCAGGTAACGCGCCTCCCAACTGGTGCCAAGGCCGCCAGACGAGCCATTGGCATTGATCGTGCCACCAGAGTTGTTGTCAATTTTGCCGCCCTGTGTGCCTGGATCGCTCAGGAAAGACCAACCCGCCGTTGAATTGATGTTGAGCGTGCCGGCGTTGGCAAAGGTCGCGTAACCGCTGTTATTGGGCAACTTGATGAAAGAGTCGCTCTGCAGGTTGACAGTACCCTGGTTATTCCAGGTTTTGCCACCGCCAATGTGCATGCCGACAGCGCCAGACTGCCCGTCCAGGGTAACGCTTGAACCCGGCGCAGAATTCACGCTGCCGCCTGCATTGAGAATCGTGTCAAAGGCAGAGGCGCCACCGAATTGTGTAAACGTCGTGGCACCGACGAAGTTAATGTTGTTGGCAGCGGTCAGGGTCAGCGACTTGTAGCTGCCTGCATTGGAATTGATGTCCACAACGCCATTGCTAATGCCGTCAAACGTGATGTCACCCGCACCGCCACCGGCCAGCCCCGT
The DNA here is from genome assembly GCA_025360385.1 of Burkholderiales bacterium. Classification (GTDB taxonomy): domain Bacteria; phylum Pseudomonadota; class Gammaproteobacteria; order Burkholderiales; family Burkholderiaceae_C; genus JANYCG01. The sequence goes on from JANYCG010000066.1 coordinate 9,831, forward strand.
GTTGGTGGTGCTGAGGGTCACGTTGGTCCCGCCCAACAATGCGCCATTGATCATGGAATCGGTGATAGAGGCAGATGCCACACCACTGAAAGGTGCAAAAGGAGACGCGCCGCTCAAATTGGTCACCTGCGCGGTCAGGTTGTGAACGATGGTAATGTCGGCTGGGTCCAGCAGCCATTCGCCAGCCGCACCCCCATTGGCTGCACGCGCCGAGACCTTGGCGGTGGCGACATCCAAAAACTGCTTGCCTGAAGTTTCTACAAAGCCGCCGTTGGCCGCTGCGCCACCCATTGCACCGGCCGCATCCGCACGGATGCTGCCCAACATGCGCGTGGTGCCATCGGCCCACACAATCACCCGCCCGCCGTCACCCTGGTCCGTCGCACTGGCGTTGATTTGCACCTCTGGCCCCACCACTGTGAACTGCGAATTCAGAAGGTCGGCATTTTTGCCCTGGTAGTCGCCGCCCACCCGCACGCTGCCGCCACCGGCTGCGCCCGATGCGTCGATCGAGGCCTGGTCCAGCAAGGCAACGCGATTGCCCAACACGTCAATCTGCCCACCTTTGGAACCCGGCACTTTGCCTGCGGCAATGATTTGCGCTGCGCCATCCACAATCGCGTCGCCGGTCGCCCTCAAAACGACCTTGCCGCCTTGCATGTCGGCCGTCACCGCCTGGATCAAACCGCTGTGGCGCAGCGTGCCGGCAAAAATGCCCACCGCATCGCCTTTGAGCGTGCCCAGGTTAACGGCCTGGTCTGTCGGCGCCTGCACACGCAAGGTGATGCCCTCCAGGCCCCGGCCGGTGATTTCAACACTTTGGCCGGCTGCCAGCATGACGCTGCCGCCTTTGGACTCGACCACGGCCGTTTTAGCCAACTCGACCGAAGGGGCAATCAGCACCACGTCGCCGCCTCGGGCGATGATGTTGCCCTCCACCGTGAGTGCCCCAGTGCCGTTGTTCAGTCCGTTGCCGGCAAAACGCAGGCGCCCGGCGATGGCGTCGGCCTCTGACATGCCAATGACCGACGCCGTGAAGCCCGCTGTGTCAATGTAAGCGCCTGCACCCACGGCAATGCCGGACTGGTTGACCAGCACCAGTTTGCCATTGGACGACAAAGTGCCAAACAGTTGCGAAGGCGTGTTGGTAACCACCCGGTTGATCGACATGCTGGCTGCAGAGGGCTGCACAAACTGCGTGGTGGCACCCGCACCAATGGAGAAACTTTGCCAGTTGATGGCGGAGTTGTTGCTGCCCGCCGCGTTGGTGGTGGTGACGACAAGTTTGCTGCTGCTTGGGTTGCTGAAGGTGGCAGAGCCTGCAATGGCCACGCCGCCCTTGGGCAACACTTGCGCGACGGCCTGGAGGTTGATGCCGCCCCAGCCCAATGCGATGGAGATGGGTAGAATCGGCAATGACAATAATGATAGCGAACTATCGTTATTTGACAGGGACATTCGGCACTTTTCGCGCTTGGACTTGCCACCACCGCCGTTGGACGCGCCGGAGGCAATTTCTGCGACGGCCACCATGGCCCCCAAGGCCTTGTTCCAGACCGATCGAAAGATGTGATTGAGCGACGCTTGTTTCATGAATAACCCCCGATTTCCCGATTCCCGACGGTGCGCAAATTTCAGTAAATTCTTCAGAGAATTCGCGACACCCCACCACTTACATTATGAAACGTGTCGGCCCGCCAAGACAGGCCTGTTTCATTCACCGGAGCCCTCTTTCTGAGGCTTTTATCACTTTTTGCCCTATTGTGTCGAATTAATTCGGCGCAGGCAATCAGGAGATACCCATTTCATCCCCCGTTTAGGGGATGGCGGCCACAGAAGTCAGGCCAGCAGTCTGGCGAAGGTGTCGCCGATGAAGACCCACGCAGGGGTCAGGGGCCGCCCCAGCACGTGCGCCTTGGCGCGACCTGCGTTCGCAGGCAGGCGTGCATCCGACAGCATTGCCTCAATTTCTTGGGTGTAATCCGCCTGGTCCTGAAAGGCCAGCACCGCCGTGCCGAACTGGGCCAGCCGCAGGCTCAAAAACAACTGTTCCTGGTGGATCGGAATCAGCAACTGGGGCAGGCCAGCCGCAAAAAACGTCGCCACAGTGTTGTGGTTGCAGTGGTTGATGACCCAGGCCGCGTCCAGGGCCACCGCGCCCAAATCCACCAAGCCGTCGGAAAATTGCAGGCGGTCAGAGCTGTAGGCAGCCCGCAAGACCGGTGTCAGGCCATGCACCACCAGCAAGGCGCAAACGCGTGCGGCGGCCAGGGCTTTCAATAACGGCTCGATCGAAGGGATAAGCTGCAGATAAGCAAACACCTTGATGCCGCCATGGGCTGGCCAGCGCGGCACGGCCTGGGGCTTGAGTGGCTCGATCCCCAGGTAGGGCCGCCCCGCACGTTCGCCAAAATGGTCCAGCTCGGGCCGTGTCATCAAAAACTGGGCATCGGCCTGCGCGTAAATCCCGGCCAGGGTTTCAAACGCGGGACTGCCCAGCCGAGCCAGCACGTGGTTGACAACTGCCAGCACCCGGGCCTCGTCAAGGCGCAGGGCGTCCATCGTGGCTTGGGTCTTGGGCGTAGTTGGGAACACTCCTAAAACTGAAGCAGCCTGCGTTGATTCTGCGGGGACATCCAGCCTTGGGATGGTGAAACCGGTGCCGACCAAAACTTTTTTAAAGCGGTAGCCACAACTGGCAATCAGGGCCGTTGGCGAATGCTCAAACAAGACCAGATCAGGCCGTACCAGCTCAAACAAAGCCCGCCAGGCCCGCACCAACACGTGCAGTTCATTGGCATTTGAAAAACACTGGTGTGCCAGCAAATGCGCATAACTCTGAAACGCCGACTGGTCGGTCGCCACCGGGTCTTGCTTGAACGGCGCCTGCAAGCAGGTGATGGGCAAATCGCCCAAGACGCTGGGCACGTGGGTCAGCTCCCGCGCGGCCAGGTAAACCGTGTGGCCTTGACCCAAGGCCACTTCAATGGGCAGGCGCAATTTGCTCAAGTGGCCCAGGTTGCCGCCTTGCTCCCAAACGAAAAAGACAGTTGCCATCGAAGTGTGCTGAAGGGTGGGTTCCGGCGGCTGCGGTCAGACCAGCACGCGCTCTATGCCGCCGGTATTGGCGGCCGCCACGTAATCGGGCAACCACTGTGGGCCCAGAATCTGTCGGGCCATTTCGACCACGATGTAATCTGCCTCCAGCAGGCCGTTGTCCAGGTCATTGCCGTATCGGCTCAAACCCTGCAGGCAACTGGGGCAGCTGGTCAAAATTTTGACGTCTGCTTTATCCGGCAAGGCCGCCAGCGTGCGCAGGCTGTTTGCGCCCTGGCGCAGCTCTTGTTCTTTGCGAAAGCGGATTTGTGTGGAGATGTCGGGCCGGGTCACGCCCAGGGTGCCGCTTTCACCGCAGCAGCGCTCGTTTTTGAGCACCTTGTCTCCCATCAGGGCCTTCACCGTTTTCATCGGGTCCTGCAGCTTCATGGGGCTGTGGCAGGGGTCGTGGTAAAGGTAGGCTGCACCTTCATTTGAAGCCGCTTGCGCAAGACTGATGCCCTTTTCCAGCAAATACTCGTGGATGTCAATGATGCGGCAGCCGGGGAATATTTTCTCGAACTGGTAGCCCTGCAACTGGTCATAACAGGTGCCGCAACTGACCACCACGGTCTTGATGTCCAGGTAGTTCAGCGTGTTGGCCACGCGATGGAACAACACCCGGTTGTCAGTGATGATTTTCTCGGCTTTGTCAAACTGGCCGCTGCCGCGTTGCGGGTAGCCGCAACACAGGTAGCCGGGTGGCAAAACGGTTTGCACGCCGGCATGCCACAACATTGCTTGGGTGGCCAAACCCACCTGTGAAAACAACCTCTCCGAGCCGCAGCCGGGGAAGTAAAACACCGCCTCGGTCTCGGCCGTTGTATTGCCAGGGTTGCGGATGATGGGCACGTAATCGGCGTCTTCAATGTCCAGCAGCGCCCGCGCGGTTTTCTTGGGTAAACCGCCGGGCATTTTTTTGTTGATGAAATGGATGATTTGCTCTTTGACCGGTGCCGGCCCCAGCGTGGCGGGCGGCGCGGCAGTCTGCTTCTTGGCGGCGATGCGCAACACTTGGTTGGCCAGACGCTGCGCCTTGAAACCAATCCCGACCATGGCCGTGCGCATCAGCTTGATGGATTGCGGACTGGTGGCGTTCAAGAACGCCATCGCCAGCGCATTGCCGGGCCGGAACGACTTTTGACCCATCTTGCGCAGCAGGTTGCGCATGTTCATGGAGACCTCGCCAAAGTCGATGTCTACCGGACAGGGCGAGAGGCATTTGTGGCAGACCGTGCAGTGGTCGGCCACGTCCTCAAACTCCTGCCAGTGTTTGACGCTGATGCCCCGGCGGGTTTGCTCTTCGTACAAAAACGCCTCAACCAGGAGCGAGGTGGCCAAAATTTTGTTGCGCGGGCTGTAGAGCAGATTGGCGCGTGGCACATGGGTGGCGCAGACCGGTTTGCACTTGCCGCAGCGCAGGCAGTCTTTGACCGAATCGGCAATCGCACCAATGTCAGACTGCTGCATGATGAGGGACTCATGCCCCATCAAACCGAAGCTGGGGGTGTAGGCGTTGGTTAAATCAGAGTTTTTAATGCTTCCGGCGATATAATTTCCTTTAAGTTCATTTGAATAATGGATAGTTTGCTCATTATTTAATAGTGAATTTGTCGATTTAAAATTCGAATCTATTGAGGCATTGCGCAGCAATTTGCCCTTGTTGAAGCGCCCCTCGGGGTCAACGCGCGCCTTGTAGTCGGCAAACGGCTTCAGTTCGGCATCGCTCAAAAACTCCAGCTTGGTGATGCCAATGCCGTGTTCGCCCGAAATGACACCGTCCAGCGAACGGGCCAGCGCCATGATGCGTTTGACCGCCCCGTGCGCCGACTGCAACATGGCGTAGTCGTCGCTGTTGACGGGCAGGTTGGTGTGCACATTGCCGTCGCCCGCGTGCATGTGCAAGGCGGCCCAGACGCGGCCCTTCAGGACTCTCCTGTGCACGGCGCTGCACTCATCCAGAATGGGCTTGAAGGCGGCACCGCTGAAGATGCCTTGCAGGGGTGCGCGAATCTGGGCCTTCCAGCTGGCGCGCAGGGTATGGTCTTGCAGTTGCAAAAACAAAGGCTCGACATCGCGCAGCCAGCCAGCCCATTGCGTGCGCACGCTGCCAAGCAGGGCCAGTGCCTGCGCCACGCGCCCCGCCAGCAGGTCCGGCGAGGCGACCTCGTTCAGGTCGTCGTGTTTGCCCAGCGGCAGATTGCCCTTGCGCAAAAACGCCTCCAGCGCGTCGCACAACTTCAGCTTGTTTTGCAAGGAGAGCTCGATGTTGATGCGTTCAATGCCGTCGGTGTATTCGGCCATGCGCGGCAGCGGGATCACCACGTCTTCATTGATCTTGAAGGCATTGGTGTGTTTGCTGATGGCGGCCGTGCGTTTGCGGTCCAGCCAGAACTTTTTGCGCGCTTCGAGGCTGATGGCGATGAAGCCCTCGCCATTGCGGGAATTGGCGATGCGCACCACCTCAGACGTTGCCCTGGCAACCGCGTCCGCGTCGTCGCCGGCAATGTCGCCGAACAGCACCATCTTGGGCAAGCCCGAGCTGGACGTGACGGCACGCTTGGACTTGGTGGCGTAACCCACGGCCTTCAAATAACGGTCGTCCAGGTGCTCTAGGCCCGCCAGCAGAACGCCACTGCGCGCCTGTTCTGCGAACATGAAGTCCTTGATCTCGACAATGCTGGGCACCGCGTCTTTGGCATTGCCAAAAAACTCCAGGCAGACGGTTCGCACGTGCGCGGGCATCTTGTGCACCACCCAGCGCGCGCTGGTGATGAGGCCGTCACAGCCCTCCTTTTGAATGCCGGGCAGGCCGCTCAAAAACTTGTCCGTGACGTCTTTGCCCAGACCCTCTTTGCGGAAGCTTTTGCCGGGGATGTCGAGGGTCTCGGTGCGCTCCAGCGTCTTGCCGTCGGCACTGAAATACTCCAGTTTGAAATTGGCAACCGGCGCGTCGTGGATCTTGCCCATGTTGTGGTTCAGGCGGGTCACGGTGAGCCACTTGGCCTGTGGCGTAACCATGCGCCACGAGGCCAGGTTGTCCAGCGCCGTTCCCCACAACACGGCTTTTTTGCCACCCGCGTTCATGGCGACGTTGCCGCCGACGCACGAGGCCTCGGCCGAGGTCGGATCAACGGCAAACACAAATCCGCCGCGTTCTGCCGCGTCGGCCACGCGCTGGGTCACCACCCCGGCCTCAGAAAAAATGGTGGGCACGGCCCGCGTCATGCCGGGCAGGGTCATCATCTCGACCTCGCTCATGGCTTCGAGCTTTTCAGTATTGATGACGGCGCTTTTCCACGTCAAGGGCACGGCCCCGCCGGTGTAGCCCGTGCCGCCGCCACGCGGGATGATGGTCAGGCCCAAATCAATGCAGCCTTTGACCAGGCCGGCCATCTCTTCTTCTGAATCGGGGGTTAAAACGACAAACGGGTATTCCACCCGCCAGTCGGTGGCGTCGGTCACATGGCTGACGCGGCTCAGGGCGTCGAACTTGATGTTGTCTTTGGCGGTGAGTTTGCCCAAAAGTTTCTGCGCCTTGCGCCGGGTGTGGGCGACCTTGTCGAAGCCCACATCGAAGCGTTGCACGGCGTCGTCGGCGGCCTTGAGCAGCTCAACCACCAGGCCGTCACGCAAGCTGTCGAAATGGGAGTCGCTGGGGGGGGTGCGGCGTTTTTGCACCTCAGCCAGGCGGTGCCTCAGGGCATCGACCAACTGACGGCGGCGCTTGGGGTTGTCCAGCAGGTCGTCCTGCAAATAGGGGTTGCGCTGCACCACCCAAATGTCGCCCAGCACCTCGTACAACATGCGCGCGCTGCGACCGGTGCGGCGCTCACCGCGGAGTTGCAGCACCGCGTCCCACACCCGCTCGCCCAGCAGCCGGATGACGATTTCGCGGTCCGAGAACGAGGTGTAGTTGTAGGGGATTTCGCGGATGCGTTCAGCGCCCTGAGGCGTGTCAGCGTCAGATTTGCCAAGCTGATGCAGGTTGATTGGTGCGTTCATCAGAGAGTATTTTTTGAGCCGTCGCGGTAGACCGCCGAGCGGACAATTTTACCGCAGTGCAGCAAAATCCGGCCAATGTCTTGGTACGGTCACGGTACGGCCACGGCGCGGTCACCGCACGGAATCAAACCGGCGACGCCCCATGATGAAAACCCCAGTGCCGCGTCCGAGAAAACCGTGTTTAATCGTGGCTGACTTTGAACTGTCATGTGGGCTTGCCATACTGCCTGCCACACTGATGAAACCCCTGGAGATTCTATGAACATCAAATTCACCGCCCTTGGTTTCACTGGCTTTGGGCGCAAGGCACCCCAAAGCGTGAAAGCTTGTTCTTTGACCTTGTCGTTGGCGACGGTTGCCGCCATCGCCACCTCAGGCGCACAGGCTCAAACCGAAATTCAGTTCTGGCATTCCATGACGGCCGTCAATGGCGAGTGGGTGAACGACCTGGCCAAAGAATTCAACGCCAAGCAGAACAAGGTCAAGATCATGCCCGTCTTCAAGGGAAATTACGACGAATCCATGACAGCCGCCGTCGCCGCTTTCCGCGCCGGCAATGCGCCCCACATCCTGCAGGTGTTTGAGGTCGGCACCGCCACCATGATGGCCAGCAAGACCGCCATCGTGCCCGTGGGCCAGGTCATGAAAGACGCCGGCTACAAGTTCGACCCCAGTGTCTACGTGCCCGCCGTGGCCGGGTATTACACGGCGCCCAGCGGCCAGATGCTGAGCTTCCCGTTCAACAGCTCGACCACGGTTTTTTATTACAACAAAGACGCCTTCAAGGCCGCTGGCCTCGACCCTGAAAAAGCCCCGACCACCTGGCCTGAAGTGGCGCTCGCTGCCGCCAAACTCAAAGCCAGCGGCCACAAATGCCCGCTGACGCTGGCCTGGCAGGGATGGACCCAGTTGGAGAGTTTCTCCACCTGGCACAACGTCGAGATGGCCACCAAAGGCAACGGCCTGGGCGGCATGGACGCGCGCCTGGTGCTGAATTCGCCCCTGCATGTGCGCCACATCGAAAACTTGTCCAACATGGCCAAGCAAGGCCTGTTCGTTTACAAAGGCCGCACCAATACCTCGGAAGCCAGCTACATCTCGGGCGAATGCGCCATGACGTCGACGTCCACCGGGTTCTACGGCAACGTCGCCAAAAACGCCAAGTTCGCCTATGGCATTGCCACCTTGCCCTATTACCCCGACGTGCCCGGCGCTCCGCAAAACACGGTGATCGGCGGCGCCAGCCTGTGGGTCATGGCGGGCAAAAAACCAGATGATTACAAAGGTGTCGCGGCATTTTTTGACTACCTGTCTGGCACTGAAGTGCAGGCGGCCAGCCACAAACGCACGGGTTATCTGCCCATCACAACCGCTGCCTTCAAGGCGACCGAAGACTCTGGTTTTTACAAGCAAAACCCTGGCACCGACATCGGCGTGAACCAGATGATCCGCAAAACCACCGCCAAGTCGCGCGGCATCCGCCTGGGCAATTATGTGCAGATCCGCACCATCGAGGACGAAGAACTGGAACAAGTCTGGGCCGGCAAAAAATCTCCCAAAGACGCGCTGGACTCCATCGTCAAACGCGGCAACGAGTTGCTGGAGCGCTTCCAGAAGGCCAACAAAGGCTGATCACGCCCCTCTGATTTTGTCCAAACTGCGCTGCCATGCCAAAACGCGCCCGACCGGCCAGTTTGAGACGAAAATGTCTAAAATCCCTGTAAACAGTGCATAGTATGTTATATTTAATATAGCAAACTAAACTGCAAACGATGGAAAAGAAAGTTGTCTTTCGTTCGACCTGGCTGCCTTGGGCGCTGGTTGCGCCGCAGTTCATCGTGATTGCGGTGTTCTTTTTCTGGCCTGCGGTTCAGGCGCTGTTGCAGTCGTTCCAGCAGTCCGATGCGTTTGGCACCACGGTCGAATGGGTTGGCCTTGAGAACTTTCGCAATTTGTGGAGCGATGACTCTTACCTGGCGTCCTTCAAGACCACGGCTGTGTTTTCCATCTTGGTTGCCACCCTCGGCATTGGCCTGTCACTGGTGCTGGCAGTGTTTGCCGATCGCGTGGTGCGCGGCTCCAGTTTTTACCGCACCTTGCTGATCTGGCCTTATGCGGTTGCCCCCGCTGTCGCCGGCGTGGTGTGGCTATTTTTGTTTTCACCCAGTATTGGCATCGTGGCCTATGGCCTGCGCCAGCTCGGGTTTGAATGGGACTCGCTGTTGAACAGCGACCATGCCATGGCGCTCATCGTCATGGCTTCGGTCTGGAAGCAAATTTCCTACAACTTCCTGTTCTTTCTGGCGGGCTTGCAGTCCATCCCCAAGTCGCTGATTGAAGCGGCCTCCATCGACGGTGCCAAACCCTGGCGGCGCTTCTGGACGATCCAGTTTCCACTGCTGACACCCACCACCTTTTTTCTGCTGGTGATCAATGTCGTCTACGCCTTCTTCGACACCTTTGCCATCGTCGATGCCGCCACCCACGGCGGCCCCGGCCGCGATACCGCCATCCTGGTTTACAAAGTTTATTTTGACGGCTTCAAGGCGCTGGACCTGGGGGGTTCCGCCGCGCAATCCGTGGTGCTCATGTTCATCGTGGTCATTCTCACCGTGGCGCAATTTCGCTATGTCGAGAAAAAGGTGAACTACTGAAATGATTGAACGAAACCCAATACTGACCTTCTTTGCGCACTTGGTGCTCATCATTGGCGTGCTCATCGTCGCCTTCCCGGTCTACATCACCTTCATCGCCTCAACCCACACCATGCAGGAGGTGGTGCAGGTGCCCATGCCGCTGCTGCCCGGCACCGAGACGTGGAACAACTACAAAATCGCTTTGTTTGGCGGCCGCGAGGGTACGGGCACGCATGCGCCGGTCGGCCACATGATGCTGGTCAGCCTGGTCACAGCGTTGACCATCGCCATTGGCAAAATCGCCATCTCGCTGTTGTCGGCTTTCGCCATTGTCTACTTCCGGTTTCCGTTTCGCATGACGGTTTTTTGGGCGATTTTTGTCACGCTGATGCTGCCAGTGGAAGTGCGCATTCTGCCCACCTACAAGGTGGTGTCAGACTTGGGACTGCTCAACAGTTACACGGGCCTGACCGTGCCGCTCATTGCTTCGGCCACCGCCACCTTTTTGTTCCGCCAGTTCTTTTTGACCGTGCCCGATGAGCTGACCGAGGCTTCGCGCATGGATGGCGCAAGCCCCATGCGTTTCTTTTTTGACGTGTTGCTGCCCCTGAGCAAAACCAGCATGGCGGCCTTGTTCGTCATCCAGTTCATTTACGGCTGGAACCAGTACCTGTGGCCGCTTTTGGTGACCACCGAGGAGAACATGTACCCGGTCGTGATCGGCATCAAGCAGATGATCTCCGGCGGCGACTCGCAGACCGAGTGGAACATCGTCATGGCCACCGCCATCCTGGCCATGCTGCCGCCCGCCCTGGTGGTGATGCTGATGCAGAAATGGTTTGTCAAAGGGCTGGTGGATACTGAGAAATGATGACCATTGCGTTCGGGCGGAGCCAGTCGAAGCCTTCCAACAACAATGCCCCTGGAGCAGCTCAGGGCGAACGGTTTGAACCATGGCAGCCATCACATTAAAAAACGTCATCAAGCGCTACGGCAAAGGCCCAAGCGCAAACCAAGTCATCCACGGCGTTGACGCGGACATTGCCGACGGTGAATTCATCGTCATCGTCGGGCCATCGGGCTGCGGCAAATCAACGCTCCTGCGCATGGTGGCAGGCCTGGAAGAAATCTCGGGCGGCGAGATCAGCATTGGCGGGCGCGTCGTCAACGACCTGGAGCCCTCTGAGCGCGACATCGCCATGGTGTTCCAGAACTACGCCCTGTACCCGCACATGAGCGTGTTCGACAACATGGCCTACGGCCTGAAGATTGCCAAGGTGCCGGTGGACGACATCAAGTTTCGTGTCGACAAAGCCGCCAAAATCCTGGAGCTCGGTGCCCTCTTGCAGCGCAAGCCGCGCGAGCTTTCGGGCGGCCAGCGCCAGCGCGTCGCAATGGGGCGCGCCATCGTGCGCCAGCCTCAGGTGTTTCTGTTTGACGAGCCCCTGTCCAACCTGGACGCCAAGCTGCGCGCGCAAACCCGGCTGGAGATTCAAAAACTGCACCGCGAGCTGGGCATCACCTCGCTCTTTGTCACCCACGACCAGGTCGAAGCCATGACGCTGGCCCAGCGCATGCTGGTGCTGAATGCGGGCCGGGTCGAGCAGTTTGGCACGCCCGAAGAGGTCTACACCCAACCGGCTACCACCTTTGTCGCCAGCTTCATGGGCTCGCCGCCCATGAACCTGCTCCAACATGCCCCCAACGCCGATTTTGGCGGCCCCACTGGCGCCACATTGGGCATTCGCCCAGAGCACCTGGATATATCCGACAGCGGCTGGGCCTTGACGGTGGAGGCCCTGGAAATGCTGGGTGCCGAGCGCCTGGTGTATTGCCGTCTGGGCGACGAACCGCTGATTGTCCGCATGGGTGAAAACCAGACGCCGCCCGAGGTTGGCACGACCCTGCACGTGGCCCCGCGCGCTGACCGCCTGCACTGGTTTGATGCCGGTACGGGCAAGAGGCTCTGATCCCCATGCCCTGGCCTTATCCAAAATGGGTGGCGCATCGGGGCGCAGGCAAGCTGGCCCCTGAAAACACCCTGGCCGCGTTCCGTCTGGGTGCCCGCCACGGCTACCGCATGTTTGAATGCGATGTCAAGCTCAGCGCGGATGGCGTGCCGTTTTTGATGCACGATTCAGAGCTCGGTCGCACCACCAATGCCGCAGAAAAACTGGGCGCATCCTGCAGCCCCACGGGCGGCGACCACGCTTGGGGCACGCTGTCGCAGCTCGATGCTGGCAGCTGGCATTCCCGCAGCTTCGCAGGTGAAGCGCTGGCCACACTCGACAACATTGCCGCTTACATTCTGCGTAACGGGTTTTGCCTGAACATCGAGATCAAACCGACACCCGGAACCGAGCGGCACACCGGCGAAGTGGTAGCCACCGAGGCCGCGCGCTTGTGGCAGGGCGAGGCGGTGTTGCCGCTGATGAGCTCCTTCAAGGTCGAAGCCCTGCAAGGCGCCAAAGACGCCGCGCCCCACCTGCCACGCGGCTTTTTGTTGGAAACCCCGCGTGACGACTGGATTGAAGTCGCCCTGCAACTCGACTGCGTCGCGATGGTCTGCAACCAGGCGCTGTGGGACGCAGGCACCGTCAAGCTGGCCAAAAGCGCGGGCTTCAGGTGTTTGAGCTACACCGTCAACGACGAAGCGGCGGCCCAGCGCCTGTTGGATTTAGGCACCGACGGCATCATCACCGACCGGGTAGATTTGTTCGCGCCAAGTTGATGCTCGGCTGTGCGGGCCGACAAGGCGCGCATCGAAGGGTCCCCAGATAACATCGCTTCCAGCCAGTTTTCAGTTGATTGGCGGCAATCGGCAGGCCTGCAGTGTCTGTTCAACGATTTGCCGCTGCACGTGGCTTCCCCCCAGACGCACAGCATTCATGCCGCTGGCTGTCAGATGCTCGCGCACAGCGTCAGCGTCGGCATCGAGCATTGCCATCAAACCTTGAGCGAATCGCATGGCGACGGGTGCCCCGCCGTGGCCCCGCTCATTGATTATTTCCAGCCGCCGTAGCGACGCGCCAACAGCATTGCGGTCCCGTCGCGCTGCGCCCAACATAGACAGGTGAAGTTCGCCAAACACATTGGAACCGCCAGGGAAATGGCGTTCGGCATGGCTCTGTGCCGCCGACCACGGTAAGGCATTTGCGCCGCGCAGCCCCAGCCGCCACATCAATGCGACAGTATCCACCAGCCCCATGAAGGGCAGGCCCCTGGGCAGGTACTCGGTGATGGGGCCCAGCAGCCGGGCGACCGCTGCATCCAGCCGTCCAAACTCAATTTCGGCCAAGGCAGCATGCCATTGCAAATGACCCCACATCAATGCGTGATCAGGGTAGCCTGGAAGCCACGCCTCCATGAAATCCAGCACGGCAACCGGATTGGCACTCTCGGACAAACCATGCAATACGATATGCGCGTTGTGGCCATTGGCCGGACGCAAGGCGATGGCGCGTTGGGCCATCGCCAAGCCTTCGTCAACCTGACCCAGCTCGATGCGCGCCCAACCCCGATACGCCATCAACCAAGCGAAGTCGTCAGGATAGTGCGGTGCCATCGCTTCTGTAAAACTGTGCCGCAGGGCATTGTGGTCGGCTTGCCCGCTGAATGCGAACAGGCCGTAGGCCCCCAGCGCTGGGGATGCTGCCAGGGCATCTGCGGGGTAGAAAGTCGCATGTTCGATGACCTTCGCCAGCGCGTCACCTGCGCGGCCTTCGACAATGTGGGTCACCAATTCGACGTAGGACTGCTCTCGTGGCAAAGCTTTCTGTGAACAGGTTTGGGCCTGCCCAAGCGCAGCTCGGGCCTGCACCGTCTGCCCAAAGGTCGCGAGCACCAGCGCCGTGAGCGCGTGCGCCAGGGCGAAGTCCGGCGCATGCGCCAACGCAGCATCGAGCGACTTGAGCACGCCCGGCCACGCATGCAATTGCGCATCCACCGCCTGCTCATAGTGCTGCAGTGCCGCCTGCGATGTGACCGTCAAACCATTGCCGAAAGTGTCTTTCATGCCTGCCTCTCAATGATTTTTTTCTGCCATGAACACCCGAAACATTCTATTTTGCCAAAGGCTTTGACCAACTTCCAAAACCAACACCTGGCGCTTCGCACAGCCCTGCAGTTAACCCGTCATCCACCACCGGCAGGTTCCCACCGCCAGCACCAGCGCCGCATAAGTCGCCATCATCCCATCGCGGCCAAAAAACCAGAGGCCGGCGCCAAGCACGACCAAGCCAACTATAAAATTAATAGCTATATACGTCCATTTAACGGGGATTCCAGCTTGTTTTCTCCTGAACACCCGATCAAAAACGGCAAAAAACAGCGCCAGCGCCAAGGCCGGCGCGGCAAAGTTCAGCAGATGATGTGACAGATCAAACAGGCCCATGGCCGCAAATTTTATAATCCCGGGATGGCAGTCTGGGCTTTGGGCATCAATCACACGACCGCGCCGCTCGATTTGCGCGGTCGGTTTGCGTTCGCGTTGGACCAGATCGAGCCCACGCTCAACAGCCTGCGCCAGGCATTGTCCGGGCCCGAGGCGGCGATCATTTCCACTTGCAACCGCACGGAAATTTATTGCGCGGGGGATCAGCAGGCGCTTCAGATGTCGATGGACAACACCGTCAATTGGCTGGCCGACTCGGGCGGCGTGACCCCCGCCCAACTGCGCTCTCATGCTTACACGCTGCACGACGGCCAGGCGGCGCGGCACGCGTTTCGGGTTGCCAGCGGCCTGGATTCCATGGTGCTGGGCGAGCCGCAAATCCTCGGCCAGATGAAAGACGCCGTGCGGGTGGCCGACGAGGCAGGCGCCTTGGGCAGCACACTGAACCAGCTCTTCCAGCGTTCGTTTTCAGTCGCCAAAGAGGTGCGCAGCTCCACTGAAATCGGTGCCCATTCCATCAGCCTGGCGGCAGCAGCAGTCCGGCTGGCGGGACAACTGTTTGAAGACTTGAAGGACATCCGCGTGTTGTTTGTCGGCGCGGGTGAAATGATCGAGCTGGCGGCGACCCACTTCGCCGCCAAAAACCCCAAGTCCATGGCCATTGCCAACCGCACGCTGGAACGCGGCGAAACGCTGGCCGCACGGTTTGGCGCCGAAGTGATGCGCCTGGCGGACTTGCCGGATCGCCTGCACGAGTTTGACGCGGTCGTCAGCTGTACCGCCAGCACGCTGCCCATCATTGGCCTGGGCGCGGTAGAGCGGGCGCTGAAAAAACGCAAGCACCGGCCCATGTTCATGGTCGACTTGGCGGTGCCGCGCGACATCGAGGTCGAGGTCAAAGCCCTGCGCGACGTCTACCTGTACACCGTGGACGACCTGGCCCGCGTGGTGCACACCGGCCAGGCCAGCCGCCAGGCCGCTGTGGCGCAGGCGGAGGTGATCATTGACGCGGGCGTGCAGAGTTTCATGCACTGGATAGACCAGCGCCACCCCTTGGACGGCGTGGTGCCACTGATCCAGCAGCTCAATGCGCAGGCGGACGAATGGCGTGCCCAGGAAATCGCCCGCGCCCGCAAACTGCTGGCCAAGGGCGAGGACATTGATGCGGTGCTGGACGCGCTGTCCAAAGGCATCACCCAAAAAATGCTGCACGGCGCCTTCGCCGAACTTCGCACTGCCGACACCCAGGCCCGCGCCCACGCCAGCCAGGCGGCGCAACATTTCTTTCTGCGCAAGTGAACTCGCCCCCACGCTCACCCACTTCGTGTGGTTCCCTGCCCCCCGAGGGGGCCGCCTTTTGCCTTGGGGCGGCCCGTCGGCAAAACTCGCCCCCACGCTCACCGGTGCAGCAGCTTTAGCGACGCTGTTTTTTGCCGGCCTTCTGGTGAAGGCCACAGATTTCCCCGTCTTTCAACGACCTGCTTTTTGTGCTCGCGCCCGCCATGAAACC
>JANYCG010000088.1 GCA_025360385.1 Burkholderiales bacterium
GGTTTCAGTTTGCTGGTGGGCGGTGTCGGCGGGGGTCAGGCCAGTGGGGAAGGGGAAGGTTTCGAAGCAGGACTTGGCGTTGTAGGTGGGGCGACCTCCGTCCGTGCCGTCGCCGTGGACTGACGCATTGGCAAGTGACCATACTTCGTGCACGCGGCTTGACAGCACACCAAAAGTCATGTCGTCAGCACGTGCGATGACGTTCAGCCGTGAATCTGGCAACACCGCTTTTGCCATCCATATAAAAAATCTGTGCTTTGACACACGCGGAGTCACGATAAATCGTTGTGTGTCTTTGACAGCTGCGCGTAGGTCAATCGCTGGTCGTTTCAGCAGCCAGTACTTCTTTGCAAGATAGGCTTCTCGCTTAGCTTCCCGCACCGGCTTTACAACGCGTTTTACATAATCGAAGGGAGCATCAAATAGCGAGGCATCCGTCTCATCCTGACCATGAAAATCAATCATCCATCGATCTGAAGCCCGACCTGTTACGGCGGCGGCGTTCAGATAGGGCTTTAGCACTTGCGCGTTACTTTGACCGTGCGGGTTGGGTAGCCTCAACCATTGCCTTGCCGTCTCGCCGCTAACATCGAACGGCCCATTCTTTTGGGCACCCTCAAAACTCGCGCCCAGGTTGCTGGCTTGACGTTGTGCAAGGCTCATGTCAATCTCGACAGAGCCTCCCAACTCGGCTGTGATGTGATCGACCTTGACGCCGTTCAAATAGCAACATTCACCCCAGCCAAAACTAACTAGAGACACACGCACGGCCGCACCGTCGTTCACCCAGGCCTCGTCGCTCCAGGCGTCAAAAATTCGGGTTTTGTGGCGGATGGCTTCCAGCACCACGCGGTTGGACCCGCTGCGAATGCTCTGCGTTGCGACCAGGCCGGCGGCACCCAGCCCATTCGTCTCAATGGCGTTTCGTGCTTTCTCAAACCAGTAACACACCAGATCGGCCCCACCGGGCACACGGCCGGCGAACACGGTATCCAGCGCAGCAAAATAAACATCTCCGAGTTCGCGACGCTTCTTGCTGCCACCCAAAAACGGTGGATTCCCAATCACCACACTCGCCTTGGGCCAAGCGGCTTCGACAGGGCCTGTCCAGTCCTTGTCGAAGGGCGCAGCCCGAACGGAGGTCGCTTCGACTGGAGTCGAATTTGGCTGCTCTGCCTGCGCCCCGGTGCCCCGGTCAACGCCTTCGACAAGCTCAGGCCTAACGGCTGAGGAAGTGGTCCAGGACAGAAGCGCATCCCGGCACTCAATATGGTCTAGCGGCTCCAAAACGGGGTTGGTCTTGAAATCGTAACCGTGGGCCATGCGCCACTGCAATTCACCGATCCAGACCGTCACGCGGGCCAGCTCGGCGGCGTATTCGTTCAGCTCGATGCCCAGCACATTGTGCGGGCCGGTCACCAGGTCGGCCTCGCGGTCCAGGCCCATGGCCTCGGCGTCCAGGTGGCTTTTGTGCTCCACGTCTTTGAGTGCCTTCAGGCCCAGGAACAGAAAGTTGCCGCTACCGCAGGCCGGGTCCAGCAGGCGGTAGCCGCGCAGTTGGTCCAGCCAGGCCAGAAACAGGCGCTGCGCTTGCTGGTAGTGTTTGTCGCCGGGGCTGGCGTCTTTTTTCTTTTGGCCCGGCAGTTTGACGGCAGCGCGTTTTTTGCGTGTGCTTTGGGCCAGAAGTCCTCGTATCTGTTGCGCAAGCAGCTCCCATTGTTGTAGCAATGGTCGGCTCAACACAGGCTCGATAATACGCAGGATGGTGGCTGGGTCGGTGTAGTGGGCACCCAACTGGCTGCGTTTGGCCGGGTCTAGGCCGCGTTCAAACAGGGTGCCGAAGATCGAGACGTCGATGGCCGACCAGTTCAGCGCGGCCGCATTGCGCAGCTCGGTCACGTCCAGAATGCTCAGCTGAGGCACCTTGATTTTTCTGAACAGGCCGCCGTTGAACCAGGCGATGTCGTCATTGCCGTACAGGCCGCCGTCACGCATCGCGGTGAACAGGTTTTGAAGGCCCGTCATGAGTTTGTCGCTGGTGAGTCTGCGGTTGTTCACCAGTCCCTCAAACATGCGCCCCGGCAGCAGGCCCACGTCTTCGGCAAAAAAGCAGAACAGGCACTGCGTCAGGAAATGCGCGACCTCATCCGCATCACCACCGCGCTTGCGCAGGCCCTCGGCAAGCAGGGCAAAACTCTTGGCGGCGGCCTCAGTAATGTCGCGGCTGGTCTTCTTGGGGCGGAAACTCTCGGGGTCAAGCCAGACGCGGCGCAGCAGGGCCAGTTTTTCAGGCTGGGCCAGCTCGTGCAGCAGCACCAAGTAAGTCTCGGACGGGTGGCCGTTGAACTGGGTGTGGATGCGCAAGGTCAGGCGGTCACACACCACCAGCAGGGGCGGGTTGCTCAGGGCCAGGCTGTAGGTCAGCAACTGTTTGAGTGCGACATCGAGGTTCTTGCCCGGTGCCTTGTTTTCCCACGCAAAGTGGTTGCGCTTGAACACGTCGGCATAGCCACGCGCCTCGCCCAGCACCCGGGTGTCCTGCTCAAAAATGTAGTCACCCTCGCTTCCGGGTGTACTGCCAGGCGTAGGCACACCCAGCAGCTCGCACAAATCCATGAAATGGGCTTGTGCGCCCTGGCGCTCATTGAGCTCGAAGGCCGGTCCGCCGGGGCCCCATTTGGCGATGAATTGTTGCGGGGTCATGGTGCTGTGCATCCAGCCTTCAAGCGTGGTGGCCGTGTTCGATCTCCCAGCCTTTGCAGGCCAGTCCCACGATGCGGGGTACCGGGCGCGCGCCAGTGCGGTACTGGCTAACAGTGCGGCGGGTCAGTCCGATGGCATTGGCAGCGTCCGTCAGGCTAAGGCCATTGGCATCTTGCCAGCGGCGGAAATAGACGTTTTCTGCCATACCGGATTGCTCCAGCGCCAGCTCGATCAAGCGGTCAGAGTCCAGGGAGGCACCACAATCCCATTCCAACGTCCAGCCGAAATCAGCAACTTTGGCGGTGCGGAACTCGGCGGGCTTCTCAAGTGGTGCAAAGGCTTTCAACCGGCGCACAAGGTCGGACATCTCGACTTGCACCAGGCGGCCATCGGAATAGGTGGCGACGAGGGTCATGCCTTTTCCGGCTCTGACGGACTCAAGGCGGGCGGCTTGTTTTTTCACAAGGTAATTATAGAGAAATAATTTCCCTATAAAAACTCATTTGGTAACCGAACCGCTGAGCTTCTTGAGTTGGTACAGCGCCTCCAGCGCATCACGCGGGCTCAAGGCATCGGGGTTGATGGCGTCCAGCGCTTTCTCAACCGCGCTGGTGGACATGACTTCTGCAACCGGCGGCGGTGCAAACAAGTCCACCTGCGCCTGCGCGTCCTGCGCGCCTGCCTCCAGCGCGCTCAATGCCTGGCGCGCATGGTTGACCACCGCTGCGGGCATGCCGGCCAGGCGCGCCACCTGGATGCCGTAACTTTTGCTGGCGGGGCCGGCCTGGATCTCGTGCAGAAAAACAATGTCCTGGCCGGCTTCGGCAGCGCTCACGTGCACGTTTTGCGCGGCGTGGTGTTTGGCGGGGAACTCGGTCAGCTCAAAATAATGGGTGGCAAACAGCGTGAAGGCCTGGGTTTTGTCGTGCAGTTGCGTGGCAATGGCGCTGGCCAGGGCCAGGCCGTCAAAGGTGCTGGTGCCCCGTCCGATCTCGTCCATCAGCACCAGGGAGTTGGGTGTGGCGCTGTGCAAAATCTGCGCGGCTTCGACCATCTCTAGCATGAAGGTGGATTGCGCATTGGCCAAATCATCTGCCGCGCCAATGCGGGTGTGGATGGCGTCAATCGGGCCCAGGCGGCAGGCGTTGGCGGGCACGTAGCTGCCGATGCTGGCCAGCAGCACGATGACGGCAATCTGGCGCATGTAGGTCGATTTGCCGCCCATGTTGGGGCCGGTGATGATTTGCATGCGCGCCTTGGGGCCAAGCCGGGTGTCGTTGGCGATGAAGTTGCCGCTGCCTGCCGGGCCAAGCAGGCCGTGTGTTTCGGCCAGGCGCATCTGCACCACCGGGTGGCGGCCGGCCTCGATGTCAATACACGGCTCGCGCACAAACTGCGGGGCGCACCAGTCCAGTGTGAGGGAGCGCTCGGCCAGGCTGCACAACACGTCCAGCGCGGCCAGGCCCTGGGCCACGCGCGCCAGCAGCGGCACAAAGGTCTGCAGCTGGTCCAGCAACTGCTCGTACAGCAGCTTTTCCCGAGCCAAGGCACGCTCTTGCGCGCTCAGGGCTTTGTCTTCAAAGGCCTTGAGCTCGGGCGTGATGAAACGCTCGGCGTTTTTCAGGGTCTGGCGGCGGCGGTAGTCGTCGGGCACCTTGGCGGCCTGGCCCTGCGTGACCTCGATGAAAAAGCCATGCACCTTGTTGTACTGGACGCGCAGGTTGGCAATGCCGGTACGGACCCGCTCACGCTGCTCCATGTCGAGCAAAAACGCGTCGCAGTTGTTCTGGATGCCGCGCAGCTCGTCCAGACTGGCATCAAAGCCGTCGTTGATGACGCCGCCGTCACGCACCAGGGCGGCGGGCTCCGGCAGCAATGCGCGGGCCAGCAGGTCGACGCAAGTGTCTGGTGCGGTCAATTGGGCAGCTATGAGAGACAAATAGGGCTCAAGTTCCCGTAAACAGGGCTTTATTTGCTCTGTTTTTTGTAGTGTCCACTGCAAAGCGACCAGTTCGCGCGGGCGCACTTGGCGCAAGGCGATGCGCGCGGTGATGCGTTCTACGTCGCTGCTGCCTTTGAGTTGTGCGCGCAGGTTTTGCCATGGCCCGCCGCGCAGGGCGGTGATGGCGCCCTGGCGTTGGGCGGCACCCTGCCGCTTGCGTTCGGGTTGCAAGAGCCATGTTTTGAGCAGGCGGCTGCCCATGCCGGTCATGCAGGTGTCCAGTAGCGAAAACAGCGTGGGTGAATCTTCGCCACGCAGGGTTTGGGTCAGCTCCAGGTTGCGCCGGGTGGTGGGCGGCAGGTCAATCAGCTCATCGCCTTGCTGAACGTGCAAGGCCTGCACATGGCTTAAAGGCCGGCCCTGGGTGTGTTCGGCGTAACACAGCAAGGCACCGGCGGCGGCATGGGCCAGCGGCAAATCCTGCGCCTTCCATGGGGCCAGGCTGGCGACTTTGAGGAGTTCAAGCAGCTTGCGCTGGCCCAGGGCTGCTTCAAATTGCCAGTCGGGCCGGGGCGACATGGACAGGGCCTGCGCCGTGTCGCTTGAGACGCGCAAACCTTTGAGCTTTGCCTCAAAACTGGCGCTCACGCCGGCGCTGTAAATCAGCTCGCTGGGGGCGACGCGGCTGATCCAGTCGCCAAGCTCGTCGGTGGCGCATTCAGCCAGGTGGACGACGCCCTGGGTCACGGCGGCCCAAGCCAGCGCGCAGCGGTTGCGGGTGCCCTGGTGAACTGCCAACAGGATGGACTCTGACTTGTCGCTGAGCAGTTCGGTGTCGGTCAGCGTGCCGGGGGTGACCACACGCACCACTTTGCGCTCGACCGGGCCTTTGCTCGTGACTTCACCCACCTGCTCGCATATCGCGACCGATTCGCCAAGCTTGATCAGGCGCGCCAGGTAAGTCTCGACCGAATGGAATGGCACGCCTGCCATCACGACCGGCTGGCCGGCAGACTGGCCACGCCGCGTCAGGGTGATGTTCAGCAGGCGGGCGGCTTTTTCAGCATCGTCGTAAAACAACTCATAGAAGTCGCCCATGCGATACAACAAAAGCGTGCCGGGGAAGTCTGCTTTGAGGCCCAGGTACTGCTGCATCATGGGCGTGTGTTGCCCAATGACCGGCAAGGCCGCTGGCAGTGCCGGGGAGGTGGGGTGGAGGGCGTCGGTCAAGGCAGATGAAATGGGTGGGTTTTGGTAAAGCGCTTCAGTTGGCCCTGATTTTCAACCCATAATGTCGGCAACTTTGAAGAATATGACGGAGACACGCAAATCAGACCCGCCACCGAAACCGCCCGAAATGGCGTTGTTTTCGGCGGTGTTCCACCAAAACAGACTGGCCGCGTCGCTCACCCGCATCAGCGATGGGTTTATTGTGGAGGCCAACGATGCCTGGCTGGCCATCACCGGATTTTCACGCGTCGAGGTGAAGGGCAAAACCACGGTCGAACTGGGCGTGTGGGGCAACGTGACGGCCCGCCGTGCGGCCTTGACCCTGGTGCGTGATGACCTGAACTCGCACAGCCTTGACAGCGCGTTGACCACCAAAACCGGCGAACAGCGGGCGGTGCGCGTCAACCTGACCAAATTCCTGCTCGACGGTGTGCCGCATTTGCTGGCCTTCATCGACGACTTGAAGGCGCAGGACAACCCGCTGGAAGAACTTGAAAAAGCCCGCACCGAACTGGCTCGCCAGGCCGGCGCCCTCAAGCTGGCGCTGGACACCATGTCACACGGCATTGTGGCCATGGACGCGGACGCCAATATCACCCTGTACAACCAGCGTTTTGTCGAGTTGCTGGATTTGCCACCGGCCTTGATGACCGACAACGCCAGCGGCTCGGATCTGGCCAAGCTGCAGCGGGAACGCGGCGATTTTGGCCCGGGGGACGTGTTGCTGGAGCCGCATGCGCGCCCCTTTGTCAACGCGCTAGACGTGCGCCTGGCCCCCGAGCGGTATCTGCGTGAAACCCTGTCGGGCTTGACGCTGGAGATCAAGAGCCGCAACCTGCCCGGCGGCGGGGTGGTGCGCACCTATGAAGACGTGACCCATTTTGTCGACGCGCAAGCCGCCCTGCGTGAGAGCGAGCAGCGTTTTCGCAGCCTCACGGCCCTGTCGTCGGACTGGTTCTGGGAGCAAGACGAGAGCTTCCGGTTTGTGCGGGTGGAGGGCAACTCCTTTGACGACTACAACACCCCGGCCAGCGCCTACATCGGCCTCACGCATTGGGAAGGCGCTGAAAGCGGCGTGAGCGACGAGCACTGGGCCGAACACAAACGCGTGTTGCGCTCGCACCAGACTTTCCGCAATTTCGAGATGCAGCAGTCCACCCGCACCGGCACCATGCGATGGGTGTCCTTGAGCGGAGCGCCCATTTTTGATGCCCAGGGCGAGTTTCGCGGTTACCGTGGCATTGGCCGTGACATCACTGACCAGAAACGCAGCCAAGACGAGAGCCAGCGCATGGCGTTTTACGACACGCTGACCGGCCTGCCAAACCGGCGCCTGTTGATGGAACGGCTGTCGCAGGCGCTGGTCAGCAGCGCGCGCAACCACAGCCACGGCGCGATGTTGTTCATTGACCTGGACAACTTCAAGGACATCAATGACACCCTGGGCCATGACGTGGGCGACGTCTTGCTGGAAAACGTGGCGAACCGGCTGGTGACCTGCATCCGCCAAGGCGACACGGTGGCGCGTTTTGGCGGCGACGAGTTTGTCATCATGCTGGAAGGCCTCAAGCCCAAGTTGCCAGACGCCATCGCGCAGGTGCGCACCGTGGGAGAAAAAATCCTCGCCGCGATGAACCTGCCGTTTGACCTCAATCTCAAAGAACATTTCAGCACCCCCAGCATTGGCGTCACGCTGTTCAGCGGCCACCAGCACACGGGTGATGAACTGTTGAAACGCGCCGACATGGCGATGTACCAGGCCAAGGCGGCCGGGCGGAACACCATGCGCTTTTTTGACCCGGACATGCAGGCGGCGGTGGCGCAGCGCTCGGCCCTGGAGCTGGACTTGCGCAAGGCGCTGGAGCGCAGCGAGCTGGTGCTGTATTACCAGGCCGTCGTCAACAGAAGCGGCGACGTGACGGGGGTCGAGGCGCTGGTACGCTGGCGCCACCCACAGCGAGGCCTGGTCAACCCCATCGATTTTGTGCCGGTGGCAGAACAGACTGGCCTGATATTGGTGCTGGGCCAATGGGTCTTGAAAACCGCCTGCAGGCAACTGCTGGCCTGGGCTGGCAATGCGCTGACCAAAGACTTGACGGTCTCGGTCAACATCAGCACGCGCGAATTTCGCCAAGTCGAGTTTGTGACGCAAATTCTGGATGCCCTGATCTCCACCGGTGCCAACCCGAACCGCTTGTTGCTGGAAATCACGGAGAGCATGTTGCTGACCGACGTGGAAGATGCGATCCAGAAAATGGCGCTGCTGAAAAAAGCCGGGGTGCGTTTCGCCCTGGATGATTTTGGCACCGGGTTTTCGTCGCTGGCGTATTTGAAGCGCCTGCCGCTGGACCGCCTGAAAATCGACAAGTCATTCGTGCGCGACGTGATGACCGACCCGAACGACGCCACCATTGCGCGCACCATCATCACCCTGGCAAAAAGCCTGGGCTTGACGGTGGTGGCGGAAGGGGTTGAAACCGAGGCCCAGCGCGACTTTCTGATCAGGGCCGGCTGCGAGAACTTTCAGGGCTACTTGTTTGGCCGGCCGGTCGCGGTCGAGGACATCAGCCTGGCATCGTTTGCGTCGAGTTTTACGGCCACGCAGCCGACCCGGCTGATGGTTTGAGTGGGGCTCAAGCTGCGGCTTGCACCTTCAATTTGTCTGCGACCCCGGCAAACTTGCTGTATTTGCCCAGTATCGACACCAGTTGGCCGTAAATCTTGGGGCTGCCCGCCAGGCATTCCTTCTGGTGCAGGTAGTCGGCCTCGCCCGTGAAATTGCCGACCAGGCCGCCCGCCTCGGACACCAGCAAAGAACCCGCCGCCATGTCCCATGGCGACAGGCCGGATTCAAAAAAACCATCGGTGAAACCTGCCGCCACGTAGGCCAGGTCCAAGGCTGCAGCGCCAGGGCGGCGCAGGCCAGCGCAGCGTGGCATGATTTCGGCCATCATGGCCAGGTAAGTTTTGAAGTCGTCGCCGGGGCGAAACGGAAAGCCGGTTGAAATCAGGCATTCGGTCATGCGGGTGCGTTTGGAGACGCGCAGGCGCCGGTCGTTCAAAAACGCGCCACGGCCTTTGGTGGCAGTGAACAGGTCGTTGCGGGTGGGGTCGTACACCACAGCTTGCTCAAGCTTGCCTTTGACCGCCAGTGCGATGCTGACGCAATACACCGGCAGGCCGTGGATGAAGTTGGTGGTGCCGTCCAGCGGGTCGATGATCCAGACGTATTCCGAATCTTTGGCACCATGCGCCTGCCCCGATTCTTCGGCCAGAATGCCATGCCCCGGATAGGCGGTGAGCAGGGTTTCAATGATGATGGCCTCGGACGCATGGTCCACCTCGGTCACAAAATCATTCACCTGTTTTTGCGAGACCCGAACAGCCTCCACGTCAAGCGCTGCGCGGTTGATGATTTTTCCGGCTTCACGGGCAGCCTTGACGGCCACATTGATCATGGGATGGAGGTTTGGGGAGGCCATACGTTGTGGTGAAGAGCGTCAAAGTAAAACCCGGCGATGCAGGCAGCGACAATGGCTCAATTTTAACTGACACCTGTTTGCGCCTTTGAAAACGCGATTCATCCTGATCAACACCAGCCACGCGGGCAATGTGGGCGCGGCGGCGCGGGCGATGAAGGTGATGGGTTTTGGCGACCTGGTGCTGGTGGCACCGCGCTGGGCCAATGTCTTGCGCAGGGACGAGACGATCCAGCGCGCCAGCGGTGCCCTGGATGTGCTGGCCAATGCGCGGATTGTGCCCACGCTGGACGAGGCGCTGGACGGCATCACCCACCTGTGCGCCACGGCCATGACGCCGCGCGATTTTGGGCCGCCCACGCGTTCGCCGCGGGCTCATTTTTCACACCCTGACGTGGTGCAGGGAGTTTTGCAAACACTACAAAATAAAGAGCA
>JANYCG010000205.1 GCA_025360385.1 Burkholderiales bacterium
GCGCGACCGCAATCAGGCGCTCAGAACCTAAGTCCACCCAGGCCAGGGTTTTGCGTCGGGCCAGTGCGTGCCCACTGGGCATGGCCAGCACGAAGGGGTCGGTGTGGATCGGGTCAAAGTCAACACCAGGGATCTGGCTGCTCATGAAGCTGATGGCAAAGTCGGATTCGCCCGAAACCACGCTGTTCAGAACCTGGCTGGCGGCGATGTCCGAAATGCCCAACATTACCGGCTCCAGGTCGTCCAGCGCCGCGCGGGCGCGCTCCAAAAACACTCGCCCCAAGGGCGTCATCTCGACCTCGCACGTGGTGCGGTTGACGGCTACACAAGGGCGGCAAACTCAAGGCCCTGGGTATTGCCGGGGAAAAACGCTCGGCCATCCTGCCCGATGTGCCAACGCTGGCCGAGCAGGGCATTGCCAATGTCAACCTGTCGCAGTGGTACGCGATGTTTGCCCCGGCCAAAACGCCCAAGGCGGTGATTGACCGGATCAACCGTGAAATGAATGGCGTGCTGGCTGACAAGGCCGTGCAAAAGAAAATCGCAGACCAGGGTGCGGAAGTTGAAACCGGCACGCCCGAGCAGCTGAAGACACTGGTGCAAAAAGAAGTGGCCCACTGGAAGAGTGTTGTCGCGGCGGCAAAAATCAAAGCAGAATAAGCGCCTCACCACCGACAGAACACCGAAGGCATTTTCATGAACCTGCAAGACTGGACAGGCCGCACCGAGACGGTCGACGACATCGCCACCGCCACACCCTATGCCGCCCTGTCGGCTACGCTGGACTGGCCGGCCGCATCAGGCCCGCAACGCCCGGCAACCGGCACGCCGCTGCCTTATCTCTGGCACTGGCTGTACTTTTTGCCGATGGCCCCACAGTCAGAAATCGGTGCCGACGGCCACCCCAAACGGGGCGGTTTTCTGCCTCCGGTGCCGCTGCCACGGCGCATGTGGGCCGGCAGCGACTTTGAATTCCACGCGCCGCTGTTGGTGGGCGATGTGCTGTCGCGCACCTCGACCATCGTGGAGGTGAAAGAAAAATCCGGCCGCACCGGCAGCCTGATCTTTGTGCGTGTGCGCCATGAAATCCGCCGCAACGGCGCGCAGGGCGTGGCACTGACCGAGCACCACAATATTGTGTACCGCGCCGCGCCTTTGCCCGACGACGTGGCGCCGCCCCCGCAGCCGGCACCCGCCCAGTGGGCCTGGGAACGGCGCATCGTGCCGGATGACGTGTTGCTGTTCCGCTATTCGGCGCTGACCTTCAACGGCCATCGCATTCACTATGACCGCAAGTACGTGACCGAGGTCGAAGGCTACCCCGGCCTGGTCGTGCACGGCCCCCTGATCGCCACGCTGCTGATAGACCTGCTGCGCCGCCAGCAGCCCGGCGCGCAGGTCATCCGCTTCGAGTTCAAGGCCCTGAGGCCGACCTTTGACATCAACCCCTTCTCGGTTCATGGCCAGCCCTCGGCTGACGGCAAAACCGTGCATCTTTGGGGGCGCGACCACGAAGGTTGGCTGACCATGGACGCCACCGCAACACTCGCCTGAAGCAACAACCCGGACCCCTTTCCAATGCAACCTCTCAAAGGCATCACCGTTGTCACGCTGGAGCACGCCATCGCCGCGCCCTTTGCCACCCGGCAACTGGCCGACATGGGCGCCCGCGTGATCAAGATCGAGCGCCCCGGCGTGGGCGACTTCGCACGCGGTTACGACGAGCGTGTGCGCGGCCTGGCCTCGCACTTCGTCTGGACCAACCGCTCCAAGGAAAGCCTGACGCTGGACGTGAAACATGAAGAGGCGCAAAAACTGCTGTTGAAACTGATCCTGGAAGAGGCCGACGTTGTGGTGCAAAACCTCGCGCCCGGTGCGGCCGCTCGGCTGGGGCTTTCCTACGAAGTGCTGTCCAGGCTCAAACCCAACATCATCGTTTGCGACATCTCGGGTTACGGCAGCGACGGGCCTTACCGCGACAAAAAAGCCTACGACCTGCTGATTCAAAGCGAGTCAGGTTTTGTGTCCGTCACCGGCACGCCTGACACACCGTCCAAGGCGGGCTCGTCCATTGCCGACATTGCCGCCGGCATGTATGCCTACACCAATATCCTGGCCGCGCTGATGCACCGCCAGCAAACCGGCGAAGGCCAATGCATTGACGTCTCCATGCTGGAGTCACTGACCGAGTGGATGAATTACCCCTTGTACTATGCCTTCGAAGGCGCTGGCCCGCCACCCCGCACCGGCGCCAGCCATGCCACCATTTACCCCTACGGCCCCTTCCCCGCGGGTGACGGCAAGACCGTCATGCTGGGCCTGCAGAACGAACGCGAATGGAAAGTTTTTTGCGAAAAGGTATTGCTGCAAGCCGGTCTGGCCACGGAAGAGCGCTTTTCGACCAATGCCAAACGCAGTGCGCAGCGGGGCGTGCTGTCGACTGTGATCATTGAAGCTTTCTCGACCATGACTGCTGTTGAGGTGGCGGATCGCCTCGAAAAATCTGGCATTGCAAACGCCCAGGTCAATTCCATGGCCGAGGTGTGGGCGCACCCTCAACTCAAGGCACGGGATCGCTGGCGCGACGTGGAGACACCTGCTGGTCGCATTCCAGCGCTGTTGCCGCCCGGCTCGTGGCAACATGGCGCGCCGCGCATGGATGCCGTGCCCGCACTGGGCCAACACACCGACGCCATCCTGAGCCAGTACGGCTACAGCGCCGAGCGCATTTCGGCATTGCGCGAACAGGGCGTGGTGTGAACATGGAAAATGCCGGTCTTTCATCCATCGCCTTGACCTACCTGTTTGTGCCGGGCAATCGCCCCGAGCGGTTTGCCAAAGCACTGGCTTCGGGCGCCGATCGCATCATCATCGATCTCGAAGATGCTGTGTCGCCCGCAGACAAACCGGTGGCACGCAATGCCCTGGCCCAGTGGATGGTTGGTGCGCAAGCCGCGCGTGATCGCGTTCTGGTCCGCATCAACGACGCCGCAACGGCCTGGTATGCCGATGACCTGGGCGTGATCCGTGCCCTGCAAGTGGCCTGCGTGATGTTGCCCAAATGCGAGTCCGCCGCACAGGTCGCCGATGTCCGTCAGGGCCTGGCACAGGACGCCAGCGTGCTGGCGCTGATCGAGACTGCGCGCGGCATGGTGGCTTTGCACGACATTGCCGCCTGCCCGGGTGTGGCGCGCCTGGCCTTTGGTTCACTGGACTACATGGTCGATCTTGATTTGCCCGCGGGCAGCCCCGCGCTGGACTTCGCTGCCGCACAAATAGCCATCGCCTCCCGCGCAGCGGGCATTGCGTCCCCCGTTGCCGGTGTCACCCCCGCGCTTGACGCGGCGCAAGTCAGCACCGACATGGCCCACGCCCGCGCCTTGGGTTTTGGGGCCAAGATGTGCATCCACCCCTCGCAGGTGGCGGCGGTCCACGCAGCGCTGAATCCCACTGCCGAAGAGCTTGCTTGGGCACAGCGCGTGCTGGCAGCCTGGAACAACTCTGGCGACGGTGCGCTGCAAGTGGACGGCAAGATGGTCGACCGCCCAGTCGTCCTCAGGGCAGAACGCATCGTGGCCAGGGCCGCTGCGGCGCGCTGAGCGCTGCCCCATCAAATCAGGCAAACACAATACCCATCAAAGGAAACCCATGTCCGCAACCATCATCGACTCCAAAATTTTCGGCGACATTTTTTCAGACGCAGCCATGCGCCAGGTCTGGTCGGATGAAAACCGCACCGCCAAATACCTCGACATCGAGCGCGCCTTGGCCAAGGTGCAGGGCGAACTGGGCATCATCCCCAAAGAAGCCGCGGCCGAGAT
>JANYCG010000223.1 GCA_025360385.1 Burkholderiales bacterium
GCAGACATTGCCAAGGCATTGCCTGGCGTAAGCGCTGATGCGCTGCGCCAAGCGCTGCACCGCCAGCAGCGCAAGGGGCGCATCGTGCGCGCATCACGAGGCGCCCAGCATTGGGTCATTGTTCCATTGCAAGATGCTTCCATAGGGGCTCCACCGCTAGAAGCCTGGTTGGACGTGTACCTGTCCAAGACACTCGGAGTGCCTTACTACGTCGGCTTGCTCAGCGCCGCCGAGGTTTACGGAGGGTCGCCCCAAGCTGTGATGGTGACGCAGGTCATAACACCTGGTGTGCGCCGCCCCGTGCAGGTAGGGCGTCACCGGCTGGTCTTTCTAAAATGCGCCCGTGTTACAGAAATGCCCACCCGCTGGCATGAAACACCCCTTGGTCGCTTCAAGGTCAGCTCGCCTGAGCTCACCGCGCTTGATCTGGTGTCTCGTCAGCCGGTGTCCGGTGGCATGGCCCGGGTGTTTGAGGTTCTGCAAACTCTGGTGGCGGACATGACGACCCAAGGATTGACTGCCGCTCTGGATGCTAACCAGGAAACTCCAAGCGCCCAGAGGCTCGGTGCGCTGTTGTCGCAGCTCGATCAGATTTCGCTGGCCGACCTAGTCGCTGAATGGCTTTCTACCCGGCGCACCCGAAGAATCCCGCTCACGATGAATAGTGACGCGCAGGAGCCAAGCACCCTGAACACCCGCTTCAAAGTGAACGTGCCCAACACCCTGATACCTGCCAATACCTGATGCAACAAGCCCATTTAACCGCCTGGCAAACCCACGCGCCCTGGCCCAAACGTAGCCAGATTGAACAAGACCTTCGGCTCTCCAGAGGCGTAGCCGCCATATTCACGGACGAAATGCTGCGCAGCCACTTGGCCATGCGCGGCGGTACGGTGCTGCACAAGGCGCACCTGGCACCAGCGGCCCGGTATTCTGAGGACATCGACTTGGTGCTTACCAAGCCCATGGATACCGACGTCCTTGAAAGGAACTTGCTGCGGGTGCTGACCCCCATCCTTGGCACACCTGCACCGTCCATCTTTCAGGATGCCTGGCTGGCACTGCGCAATGCCAGCAATCGCTCCAAAATTCTCTCTATCAAATTCAAATTCATCCCCATTGGCCTAAACCGCAACGAGACGATCAAGGTCGACATCAATCTCAACGAACACGCGGCGCTGTTTCCCTTGGTGAACGTCAATTTTCAGAGCCTGGACGAGGAAGGCGAACTGGTTACCGCCCAAGCCATTTCGTATGACATCAACGAAATGCTGGGCACCAAAACCCGCGCCCTGATGCAACGTCAGCAAGGGCGCGACCTGTTTGACCTTTGGTTTGCCTGGAGCCAAAGCCAAGCCGGGGTAACGCCGTACACAGTCGATGGCAAGCGCGCCATGGAAGCTTTTGAGTGGTACTTGGCAAACGAGGGTACCGTAATGGGCGTGGAAGAGGCCGGGCAACTGCTGGATCAACGCCTGCGCAATCCCGCTTTCCGCCAAGACATGAACACGCTGCTGCGCCCGGGTCTGCCCAAGTTTGATGTGGATACGGCTGCCCCCATCGTGCGCAAGGAGTTCCTCGCCCATTTGGTCGCCCATTGATACTCAATCAAAAAACGCTGTCACACCCGTGAACAAATCAAACCTTAAGGCCTACGCCCCCAGGCTCGCAAAGACTTCATTGCCGCTGTGACCCGGCGCGTGTCAAGCAACTTGCCGCCTTGGTTGAAACGGTGCCTGGTTTTGAAGACCTGCGCGCCGCGTCTGACGCCGCTGATGCCGTCGCTGGCGAGGGCGTCGAATGACCGGGGACATCAAGCGCGGCGACATTTACATCGTGGATTTCGACCCGCCCAAAGGGCAGGAATGCAAAGCCACCCACTCGCTCCATCGCGTGGCCGCGATGTCACGCGAAGACTTCCGCCTGGTGGGGGCAGGGGTCAAAGAAGCCTTGGGCTTTGGCGTTTGACCTCAATCACTTAGCGACTACGCTGCGCCCCACACCCGCCCGGCCACCTCGACCACACGCGCCAGTTTGCGCCACTGGTCGTCCATGCTGATGATGTTGCCTTCGACTGTGCTGGCAAAGCCGCACTGCGGACTGATGGCCAGGTCTTCCAGCAGGATCAAATGGCTGGCGTCGTCGATGCGGCGCAACAGGTCGTCAATGGCTTCCAGTTTGCCGAACTTGGTAGTGACCAGGCCCAGCACCACCTTCACGCCGCGCGGCACGTGGCGCAGTGGGGCAAAGTCGCCGCTGCGTTCGTCGTCATACTCCAGCAGAAAGTGGTCGACCTTGAGGCCACCCAGCACTGCTTCGGCGATGCGCTCGTAGCCGCCTTCGGCCATCCAGCCGCTACGGGAATTACCCCGGCAGACGTGGATGCCGATGGCGGTATCAGGCCTGCGCTGGGCGATGCATTGATTGGTCAAATCGACGTAACGGCGCAGGCGAAGCTCAGGGTCGTCACCCGCCGCAAGCACCTCGGCACGCATGCGCTCGCTGATGAAATAACTCATCAACGGGTCGTCAATCTGGATGTAGCGGCAGCCCGCCGCTTCGAGCGCCGCGATCTCGGCCTGGTAGACCCGGGCCACGTCGGCGAAAAAAACCTCCATGTCCGGATAGGCGGTTTTGGACACGGCATCACGTCCGCCGTGGAAGTGCAGGCGCGTGGGCGACGGCAAGGTGATTTTGGCGGCACGGTTCGTGACGCTTTGCAGGTAACTAAAGTCAGGCACGGTGATGGGGGCGTCGGCTCCCAGACGGCCCGTGGTGATGACGTTTTTAGGCACGTATTTCCAGCCATGATCCTGATCATGGCCGTGGTCATGGTCGTGGTCGTGGTCATCGTTTTCGCCATCGTTCAGAGATAAATCGCCTCTAGTCCCTTTGGAATGGGCATAGTCAGCTACGTTTTTTGGAGCAATGAAAGCCTGGCCCGCCGCACCATCCTGGATCTCAACGCCTGATAGTCCGCGCACAAAATCGATCCACCAGTTCTCACGACGGAACTCGCCGTCCACCACCACCTGGAAGCCGCAGGCCTCCTGTTGTGCAGCCACCGCTTCGATCGCCGCATCCTCGGCCCGGCGCAACGCGGCGGCATCAATGTGACCCTGCTGGAACTGGCTGCGCGCTGCGATCAGCCCGGGCGGCCGAAGCAGGCTGCCGACTTGGTCGGCACGGAAGAAGGGTTTGGTCATGTTGGTGAGTCCACTCAATTCAATGGGCAAAAAAAAGCGCAAGCCGGTTGATGCCAACTTGCGCTATCGGGCAACATGCGCTTACTTGCGCGGTGGGTCCTTGACATCTTTGTGTTCTTCAAACTCAACGTTGTAGAGTTCGCCGTTGACTTTTTCAACCTTGCGGATGTAGACGCTTTGGATGATGTCGCGGGTGTTGGCGTCGATGTAGATCTGGCCGCGCGGGCTTTCAAAAATCTGGCCTTTCATACCCGCCAGCAACGCGTCTCCCCCGCCTTTGCCGCCAGTTTTCTTCAGTGCTTCATAAATCACGCGCATGCCGTCGTAACCCAGCACAGCCACGATGTTCGGTCGGCGGTTCTTGTTGGCTTTGCGGAACTCCTCAACAAATTTCTTGTTCAGCGCCGACGGGTGCGCGGTCGAATACGGGTACGAGGTCACGATGCCCAGCGCCGAGTCCCCCATGCCGTTCAGGATGTCGTCATCCACCACGTCGCCGGTGCCAATCAGTTTGATGCCGGCTTTGGCCAGGCCGCGTTCATTGAACTGGTTCATCACCTGCGAGCCAATGCCCGAGGGCACAAACACGAACAGCGCGTCGGGCGACAAGTCACGCACCTTTTGCAAGAAAGGCGCAAAGTCGGGGCTGCGAAACGGCACGCGAAGCGACTCCAGGATTTGCCCGCCATTGAACTGGAAACGGTCGCGGAAGGTGCGCTCTGCGTCCAGCCCAGGACCGTAGTCCGACACCAGGGTCACCACTTTTTTGATGCCGTTTTTGGCCGCCCAGTCGGCAATGCCCAGCGTGATTTGCGGCAAGGTCATCGAGACCCTCACCATGTAGGGCGAGGCATCAATCACCGTCGCCGTTGCCGCCAGCATGTTGACCATGGGCGTTTTGGACTGCGTTGCAACCGGCGCGGTGGCCAGCGCAAGCGGGGTCAAACCAAAGCCGGCCAACACGTCCACTTTGTCGTTGACGACGAACTCCTGCGCCAGGCGTTTGGTGACATCCGGCGTGCCGGTGTCGTCTTTGACGATGAACTCGATTTTGCGGCCGGCCACGGTGGTGCCATGTTGCGCCATGTACAGGCGGGCTCCCGCTTCCATCTGGCTGCCGGTCGAGGCAAATGGCCCGGTCATGGGGGCCAGAAAACCGATTTTGAACGGTGCCTGCTGGGCCAGGGCGTCCAGCGACTGCGCTGCAAACGGGGCGGCCGCGATGGCCTTGATGAGCGTACGTTTGTCCATGTTGCGTCTCCTGAAAATTGTGGGGTGATGACGATCCGGGAACAATACTACTTGATTGAAGGTGCCCAGCGCGACGTCGATGCGGCGTTCCGCCAGGACTTGAAGAGTAAATGTGCCGTATGTTCCCGTGAAATATAAATAGTTAGCTATATTATTTGTAACACAGGCGCCGACGGACAGTTCAAAGTGAATAGGGTCCCTGGGTGAGGTCAATCGCCAAACCGGTCTTGGCGGAATGTTCGGCCGCCAGGCCGATCACCACCGCTTTGAGCCCATCTGTCAAACTGACCTCCACCGCCCCTTGCTGGCTCACGGCCCTGAAAAACCGCTGGTGCTGGTAGAAGGTGGAGCCGTTATGGTCGCCTGCCGCAAGTAGGGCTGCATCCACCGGAATCTCTAGCGTGCGCGGCCCGGCCGGATCACGCGGGCTCACGATGAGTTGCGCCACGGGCGCCGAACCCAAAGTGGCTTCAGGCCAGAACCGTGTTGGCCCAGGCACCAGGCATTCGAGTTTGCCTTTGGGCCCCACCACACTGATGTACTCCTGGTAACGCGAACCTTCGGCAAACATGCACAGTTCCAGCAGTGCGCGCTGGCCCTGACCGAAATCAACAATCACAAAGGCGTTGTCCAGAATGTCGGGCTGGCCATCGGCGTAACGCTCATCCAGATGGTTGTGGTTTTGCCCGCCCGAGGCATACAGCCGCACCGGGTCGCGCCCGATGATGAGGCGCATCAGGTCAAAAAAGTGACAACATTTTTCAACCAAGGTGCCGCCTGTGTTTTTATCGAACCGGTTCCAGTCGCCGACCTTGGCCAAAAACGGGTAACGGTGCTCCCGGATGGAAAGCATGGCCGTGCCGCCGGTGTCAGCGGCCCCGTGCGCCTGCGCCACCAGGGCCGCGATGGGCGGCATGTAGCGATATTCCATGGCCGTCCAGACGGGCATTGGACAGCTTGCCGCCAATTGGCGCAGGAGGGCCACGTCGTCCAGGCCGGTGCAGGCCGGCTTTTCAACCAGCGTTGGCAAGGGGCGCGCTGTGGCAATGTGTTGCAACTGTGCAGCGTGGCAGTGGTTGGGGCTGGTGATGACCAGGGCTTGCAGCGGCTGGCAGGCCAGCAAGGCCTCCAGCGAATCCACCATCAAGGCACCCGGTGCCAACGCCTGGCTGATACCGCGCATGGCGGCGTCCGGCTCAAAAATGGCGCTGACCTGTGCGCCCTCGATCAGGCGCAAGTTGCGCAAATGTTCTTGCCCCATCATGCCGCAGCCGACCATGCCGTAGTGGATTGTTGTCACCGTTGTTTCCTTCTAAAAAATTTCTACCGTTAGCAGCCC
Organism: Burkholderiales bacterium; assembly: GCA_025360385.1. Taxonomy (GTDB): domain Bacteria; phylum Pseudomonadota; class Gammaproteobacteria; order Burkholderiales; family Burkholderiaceae_C; genus JANYCG01. The sequence continues at coordinate 5,797 of JANYCG010000223.1, forward strand.
AATTGACACTGATGAGAAAGTTAGTGCCAGCGCGCTGTATAACGCGCCAGTTTTGGGTCAAACCAGGTGGTCGACCACTCCTCTAGCTGGTTAGTGCCGGACCATGACTTGCGCTCGATGGCGCCGCAGGCGTCGCCCGTTGCCCCGTCGAATTCGGGAGGGCGCCAGTCGGGCACAGAGCCCACGCTGACTTGGTCTTCGACGCGGGAAATCCAGAAACCCAGCGTTTCTTTGTAAAACAGGTACAGGGCCTCGTTCAAATCGGCCGCCGTCAAGCCCTTGCGGTGCCGGGTATCAAACCAGATTTCTTCCAGCGCGACGGGCGTGTCGTTCAAAAACCTGAGCCGCCGCACGCGGTACCCATGGCGAGAACTGCCGTCGCCAAAGCCAGGCTGGCCCGCGGGCCGAGCTAAGGCCTGAAACGCCAGCACACGCGCCGTGGGCAGGCCGCCACCGGTGGCCAACTCAAGCCGGAAGAATTCGTAAATGCTACGGCTCTTACCGGTATGGCTGACATAGGTGCCCGAGCCCTGTCGGCGCTCCAGCAAGCCGCGCGCAGCCAACTCCGCCAGCGCCTTTCGGATGGTGCCCACAGCCATGCCAAGGGTTTGGGCCAGCTCGGTCTCTGGGGGCAATCGCTCGCCACGTTGCCAGTGCCCTGCGGCGATCTCGCGCGAAAGCAGTTCACTGGCCCGGATGAAGAGCGGCAGCGCTTTGGGCTGGGCAATGGGCGCGAGGTTGAGAGGCTTGAAAGTCACCGGTCAAGCCTATCACGCACGGCTGAAAAAGATACTTGTTGGCATTGTTTAAAATTATTTTTAAACTATTTTCAAATTTCAGGTTGACGAATTCATACACTAATCCTACACTATTAAAAATTGGCGTCGCGGCAGTGAAATAACCCTTAAGGAAACCGAATGAGTGTGGTACCCATTAAAAGCGAAGGCCTGAACGCGGCTGAAGTCGCTTGGTTTGCACCCCTGTGCTCTGACGATTTTCGCCACCTGGGCGTGCCCGAAGGCGACTTGCGCAGCAGCTTTGAAAACACCAGCCGCATCACGCAGCGCGCCGACCAGCTGGGCTTTCGCAATATCCTGTGCCCCTCGTCCTACCAGGTCGGGCAGGACACCTTGAGTTTTGTCGCTGCCATGGCGCCCCTGACCCGCAACATCAACTTGCTGGGTGCCATACGCTGCGGCGAGATGCAGCCCGCCATGCTGGCGCGCACGGTGGCCACGCTGGACCACATGCTCAAGGGGCGGCTGACGCTGAACGTGATTTCGTCCGACTTTCCAGGCGAAGTGGCTTCCAATGAATACCGCTACCGCCGCTCATGGGAGGTCATCGAAATTTTGCGCCAGGCCTGGGAGCGCGACGAGATCAAATACGAAGGCCAGATTTACAAGCTCAACGCCCTCTCGACCGACCCCGTGCGCCCCTACCAGCAAAATGGCGGGCCACTGCTTTATTTTGGCGGGTACTCACCCCCCGCGCTTGACTTGTGCGGTGCCCACTGCGACGTATACCTGATGTGGCCAGAAACCGAAGCTGAACTTGGGCAACGCATGAAAGCCGCGCATGAACGTGCCGCCCACCATGGCCGTGTGCTCGACTACGGCCTGCGCGTGCACATGATCGTGCGGGACACCGAGGCCGAGGCCCGTGAATACGCCCAAGAACTGGTCTCGCAGCTTGACGACGAAGAGGGCCGCAGGATTCGGGAGCGGGCACTCGATGCCAAGACGTTTGGCGTCTCGCTGCAAGCCAAAAACCGCGACATGGCCGACAACGAAGGTTTTATTGAGCCCGGCATGTGGACGGGCATTGGCCGCGCCCGGTCGGGTTGTGGGGCGGCTCTGGTCGGCAGCGTTGACCAGGTCATGGGCAAGATCGAGCGTTACCAAAAAATGGGCATCCGGGCCTTTATCTTCTCCGGTTACCCGCACCTGGATGAATGCGAAATTTTTGGCAATAAGGTGTTGCCCAACCTGAAAACCTGCTCACTGCCCGAAGTTTATGGGCGCGTGCCCGCCCAAACACCGCCAACGCCCCTGGGCAATGGCCCACGCCGATAAACCAACGCCCCATGCATACCCTTCAAATCAGCCCCCAGTTGCCTGCCTTCAGCCGCATCATTTACGGCGCCTGGCGCATGAACGACGCATCCGACACCACGCCACAACAGGCCTTGCGCAAAATCGAGTTGTGCCTGGATCAGGGCATCACCACGTTTGACCACGCCGACATCTATGGCAACTACCGTTGCGAGCAATTGTTTGGACACGCCCTGGCCTTGGCACCCGCGCTTAAAAAGCGGATGCAGACCGTCACCAAGTGCGGCATCATGCTCAAGTCCAGCGCCTACCCAGCGCGGCGCGTCAAACATTACGACACCAGTGCGGGGCACATCGTGGCATCGGTCGATGCCTCCTTGCAGCGGCTCGGGCTGGAGGTGATCGACCTTCTGCTGATTCACCGCCCCGACCCCTTTATGGACGCCGCCGCCACGGGCGCTTGCCTGGACGCGCTGGTGGCCAGTGGCAAAGTGCGCGGTGTTGGGGTTTCAAACTTCAGCCTGCCTGACTGGTCTTTGCTCCAATCGGCCATGCAGCAAAAGCTGTTGTCACATCAGATTGAAATCAGCCTGCTGCACCGGGATGCATTGACCGACGGCACACTAGCACACAGCCAGCAACTGAAATTGCCCGTGATGGCCTGGTCGCCGCTGGCGGCCGGTGCCGTATTGGGTGACGGTGCCGCCGCCCTGCGGCTTCGGCCTGCACTGGCCCGGCTGGCACAAGAATTCAACGTGAGCCCCGACGCCATTGCGATTGCCTGGCTGCTGGCGCACCCGGCCAGAATTTTGCCAATTTTGGGCACCAACAACCTGGATCGTATCGCCCGTTTGAGCGACTGCCTGAAAGTCAATATGGACACTGAAACCTGGTACGAACTGTGGACACTCGCCGCTGGCACGGAGGTGCCATGAGCATGGGTTTAAAGGAGGCCATGGCCAGTTTTGCGACGGGCGTGACTGTCGCCACCTCGCGCCATGGCGGTGAAGACTATGGAATGACTTGCAACTCTTTCAATACGGTGTCGCTTGAACCCGCCCTGGTGTTGTGGAGCATTCGAAAAAATTCGGGCAGTCACGCGGCTTTTGTCCAGGGCGGCGGCTTTGTCATCAACGTGTTGGCCAAACACCAAAAAGACCTGGCCATGCAATTCACCCGTGGCAGCCAACACGAACGCTTCAAAGGCGTTGCGATGGAGCGCACCGACACCCAACGAATCCGCATCAGCGAGTCAGTCGCCTGGTTTGATTGCGCCCTGGTGCAGGCCGTGTCGGCCGGTGACCACGACATCCTTATTGGCCGCGTGCTGGCATTTGACCGCCGCGACGAAGACGGCCTGGTCTACGCCCGCCGCACGTTTGGCGTGCTGCAGCCGCTGGCGGCCGACATGGCGCACTGAGCTTGGGTGGGCGATGTTGAAATTTCCACCTCTATTTCTCCGCGTAAACGATAGGCTTTCAGACCAGATTTTCACCTACCATTGCAAGTGAAACAAACCCCTCACTTCGACTCACCCAAAGACCCAAAAAGGACTTCCCAATCATGTTATCCCTGAACCTAAAAAATGGCACCCTTGGCTTGGCCTGTGCACTGATGTTTGTGCCCGCCGCTGTCAATGCTGCCGACATCCGCGTCATGTGTTACCAGGATGGCATTGAATGTGATGTCACGGCTGAGCAGGCCAAGCGGTTTGAGGCCGCCAACCCCGGCACCCGGGTGATCCTGGATATTGTTCCGTACAAAACCATCAACGAACAGTTGCCGGTGCAGTTGGCCGCCGGACAGGGCCCAGACATCGCCCGCGTCACCGACTTGGGTGGCCTGTCCAAATACTACCTGGACATTTCTGCCCATCTCAAAAACAAGAAATACTGGGAAGCCAACTTTGGCACCACGCTGCCCTGGTTGCGCCCGTCGCCGAGTGACAAGGGCATCTACGGCTTCATGTCCCAGCTCACCATGACGGGACCTTACGTCAACAAGACTTTGTTTGAGCAAGCCAAAGTGCCAATGCCCGGCCCCAAGGCAAGCTGGGATCAATGGGCTGACGCGACCCGCAAAGTAGCCAAAGCGACCCAACTCAAGGCGGGCATCGCGTGGGATCGCTCGGGCCATCGTTTCGCAGGTGCGGCCATCAGCAACGGTGCCAAAATATTTGATGCCAGCGGGGACCTCGTGTTGGATGCAGGTTACCGCGCGACCGTTGATCAATTTGTCGGCTGGAACAAAGATGGCACGGTGCTCAAAGAAGTCTGGGCTGGCTCGGGTGGCTCCACCTACGCTGATTCCATTGGCGAATTTATCAATGGCCGGGTGGCCATGGTGTTGTCGGGCTCGTGGCAAATCAACCGTCTGCAAAAAGACATTGGCAACAATTTTGACTGGGTGGCCGTGCCCAATCCGTGCGGACCCGCAGCTTGCACTGGCATTCCGGGCGGCGCCGCCTGGGTCGCGCTGAAAACCAGCAAGTCGCCCAAGGAAGTTGGTCAATTCCTTGACTTCATCGCGTCCGAAGCTTCCTACGCCGAGTTCACCAACAGGACCAACAACATTCCTGCCCACGCCGGCCTTGCAAAAAAAGGAATTCCGTACACCAGCGCCCAGCCTGGCGCGAAGGCTGCCCTGGGCACCTTCAGCAGCGGTGTGGCCAGCTTGTCGCCCGTGGCTTATCAATTCCAGGGCTACAAATACAACCGGGCGTTCATGCTGCCAACGGTGGCGCGGGTCAGCCAGGTGATCGTGGGCGAGCTGAGTGTCGACAACGCCATGGGCAAAATCACGGCTGACATGGCTGATGCAGTCAAGCAGGCGCAGAGATAACGGCAAGTCTGGGCCACCGGTAGCTTGCTCTTTATAAAATAGCAGTCGACGCATTGGCCATTTGAGCATTCGATTGATGTCGCGCGCCCTCAGCCTTTTTTTCAACCTGTTCGAGCCTTTGTTCAAGGCCGGACAGCGCCTCTTGGGCATGTCGCGGATTGGCTGGCTTTTTGTCGGCCCCAATCTGCTGGTGTTCGGGCTGTTTACCTTCCTGCCTATCGTCATCAATCTGGTTTACGCAAGCACTGGCGGCGTCAAGCTGATGCCCTTTGAGCGTCCCTTCACGGGCGCAGAAAACTTCGGCATCCTGTTTGAATGCCGGGATTACTTTGACATCCAGACCTGCCGCAAAGACATCTTCTGGCGCGCGATTTTCAACACCGTCAAGTTCAGCCTGATCCAGGTGGTGCTCATGGTGCTGCTGTCGCTGCTGACGGCCCTGGTGCTGAACCGCAAAATCATAGGACGTGGGTTCTGGCGCGGCGTTTTCTTTTACCCCGTGTTACTGTCACCGGTGGTGGTGGCTTTAATCTGGAAATGGCTGCTGCAAAGCCAGGGCGTCTTCAATGCCGGTCTGGTCGCAGTCGGGTCAACGCCTGTGGACTGGTTGACCGACGCGAACTGGGCGTTTTTCTGGACCATCTTCGTGTCGATCTGGGCCCACATGGGTTTTTACACCCTGATCCTGCTGGCCGGCTTGCAGGCCATCCCCAGGGACATGTACGAGGCCGCTGAAATGGACGCGGCAACGCCCTGGCGCACCCTGCACCGCATCACCTTGCCCTTGCTCATGCCCAACCTGATCGTGGTGCTGGTGCTGGCCCTGATCCGGGCTGTACAAATTTTTGACGAAGTATTTGTGCTCACGGGCGGCGGCCCCGGCTCAGCGACCACCTTCATCGTTCAATTCATCTACCAAACCGGTTTTGCGGAGCAAATCCATCTGTACGGACTGGCAGCAGCCGCCTCATTGGTGCTGGCGCTGGGATTGATGCTGCTGACCTTTGCGCAACTCAAACTGACCCGTGCCAACGAGGCTGGAAAAAAGGCCAGATAAGGCCTGAAAAGACCAGAAAAGGCCAGGCAAACCCTATGTCCGTCACCACCTTCCTGACCCGAACCCATGGCCGAAACCGGCTGGACTGGACTGACTGGTTGAGCTACGCCTACCTGTTCGTCGGCCTGTTCACCATGTTTGCGCCCATCCTCTGGCTGGTCATGTCGTCACTGAAAACCGAAAGTGCGATTGGTCAGTTCCCCCCCTCGTTTCTGCCCTACAGCCAAAAATCCGTCATGGTGGCTGGGCACGAGAAACCACTGCCCCTTTACCAGGCAAAAGACGACAGCGGTGCCCTGCGTGAGTTGGCCCAGGTGCGGCGCATCGGCATCATGGCCACCATGGTGGACCCCGCCAAACCCGAGCTTGAAATCAAGGTCAACATCAATGAACGCAAACCCGTCAACGAGCTGAAATTTGCCGGCAACAACTACACCGATATTTTTGCCAAATTCAGTTTTGGACAGTACCTCTGGAACAGCGTATTCATCACAGTCGTCGCCACGCTGCTGACTCTGCTGATCAACTCCATGGCGGCGTTCGCTTTGTCAAAATACCAGTTCAAGGGGCAAAAGGCGGTGTTTCTGCTGATCATCGCAACCCTGATGATTCCGCCCACCATCATTCTGGTGCCTGTGTTTCTGGTGATCAACAGCGTGGGGCTGCTCAACAGCCTGTGGGGCGTGATCCTGCCGGCCATCGCCACACCGACAGGCGTGTTTTTGTTGCGCCAGTACATGTTGACGATTCCCGACGAACTGCTTGAAGCGGCGCGTATGGACCACGCCAGCGAATGGCGCATTTACTGGAAGATCATCCTTCCGTTGGCGGCACCCGCCTTGGCCGTGCTGGCGATTTTCTCGGTGATGTGGCGCTGGAATGATTTCCTCTTGCCCTTGATCGTGCTGTCCAAATCAGAATTCTTCACCCTGCAACTGGCGCTCAATTCTTTCCAGGGCGAACTCAACACGCAGTGGCACTACCTGCTGGCCATGACGGTCATCACCCTGATTCCCATCACCTTGGTGTTCGCATTTTTGCAGAAATACATCACCACCGGCATTGCCAGCGCGGGCGTGAAGTAGCCCCTATTCAAGGACACAAAGTGGCCACTCTAGAGCTCAGCCGCATCGTCAAGTCGTTCGACAAGACCACCATCCTTCACGGCATAGACCTGTCGGTCAAAGACGGTGAATTCGTGGTGTTTGTTGGGCCCTCGGGTTGTGGCAAATCGACCCTGCTGCGCGTCATCTCGGGGCTTGAAGCGCCGACGTCGGGCGACATCTTGATCGACGCCAAAAACGTCAATGCCGTCTCGGCAGCCCATCGCGGCTGCGCCATGGTGTTCCAGTCGTATGCGCTCTACCCGCACATGAGCGTCTATGACAACATGGCCTTTGGTCTGGAAAACATGGGCCTGACCAAGACACTGATTGAATCCAAAGTGGGCGCCGCGGCCACACTGTTGCGCCTGGGCGATCTGCTGCAACGCAAACCCACCCAACTGTCCGGCGGCCAGCGCCAGCGGGTGGCGATTGGCCGCGCCATCGTGCGCGAGCCCCAGCTGTTTTTGTTCGACGAACCGCTGTCCAACCTGGACGCCGAATTGCGCGTGTCCATGCGGGCCGAGATTCGTGACCTGCACGCCCGGCTAAAGGCCACCATGGTCTACGTGACGCACGACCAGGTTGAAGCCATGACAATGGCTGACAAGATTGTGGTGCTGCGGGCCGGCAAGGTCGAACAGATTGGCGCACCGCTGGATTTGTACAACCACCCGGTCAACACGTTTGTAGCAGGGTTCATCGGCAGCCCACGCATGAATTTTTTGCCGGTGGCGCTGCTACCAGCCGACCAGGCTGTCACCGCACGCTTGCCCAAGGGCACACACACCATCGGCCTGCGTCCCGAGCACGCACTGATTGACGCCGCAGGGCCCATCAGCATGACCGTGTCCCAGGTGGAGCAACTGGGCGCCAGCAGTCTTCTGCATGGCACGGTGGGGCAGGACACGCCGTTTGAAATGGTGTGCGCCGGGCAAACCAGCATCCGCAACGGCGACTGCGTTCGCCTGGGCCTGCCCAGCGAACACCTGCATTGCTTCGACAGCGCGGGCCTGCGTCTTTGACGCAGCAAAGCTTCACTTCTGTTGACCGTCAACGCATAACGGGGAATCGCAATGAAAGTGCTAAAAGCGGCACAGGCCATCCATCACACAGCCAACGGTGTGGATGCCACACTGGCGGACGGCGCAACATTCAGCATCCAGGCCCTTGAAAACACCCTTTTTCGGGTGCGATATAAACCTTCATCCGGCTACAAGGAAGCCCGTACCTGGGCCGTGGCTCCAGAGGTTGGCAGGGACGTCAATTGGTCGGGGCGCCAGCGGGATGACCTGGAAGGCTTCTCTTGCCCCGTTGTCACCATCACCGACGACGACGCGGGCCTGAAGGTGCAAACCGTCGGCCTGTCGGTCACGCTGCAAACTGACAAGCTGCACTTGGCCTGGCAAGACGGTACAGGCCAGCCGCTGCTGCAAGACCGCGCCACCTCGGCCTACTTCACCAGCGCCCGCACGGGTGCTGTTCGCCATTACCTGCAACGCGACAAGGCCGAGCGGTACTACGGGCTGGGCGACAAGACAGGCCCGCTCAACCTGCAAGGTCGGCGCCTGCGCACACTGGCTTTGGACTCATTGGGGGTAGACCCGCAAAACGGCGACCCGCTGTACAAACATTGGCCCTTTGTCATGACGCGCAGCAAGGCCGGCCATTGGTGGGGCATTTACTACGACACACTGGCATCCTGCACCTTCGATCTGGGCTGCGAACACGACAATTACCACGACCTGTACCGTTATGTGGAGATTGACGACGGCGATCTGGACTATTACCTGATGGCAGGTGCCACACCGGGCGAGGTGATCGCGCAATTTGTGCGCCTGATTGGTGGCACCCATTTGCCCCCCCGCTGGTCTTTGGGTTTTGCGCAGACCGCCATGGGGCTTGCCGACGCACCAGACGCGCAGCAGCAACTGGACGGCTTCATCTCCCGCATTGAGGCAGAAGGTATTCCCTGTTCGGCTTTTCACTATGGCTCGGGTTATTCCTCGCGCGGCAAACGCCGATATGTGTTCACCTGGAACCATGGCAAATTCCCGGATCCTAAATCCCTCAATGCGCGTTTTCACGCCCAAGGGATGCAATTGGTGGCCAATCTCAAGCCCTGCCTGCTAGACGACCATCCGGCCTATGACGCGGTGCGTGCGCAAGGCGGATTTGTGCAAGACGTGGCCACCACCAAGCCCGTGGTGGAGCAATTTTGGGACGGCGTGGGCTCCCACCTGGATTTCACGCACCCGGCCGCCATTGCCTGGTGGCAACAAGGCCTGCGCTCGCAAGTGCTGGATTACGGCATCGATGTCGGCTGGAACGACAACAACGAATACGCCATCATGGACGATGGCGCCGTTTGCCACGGTTTTGGCCAGCCACTGCCCATGCACCGCGCCCGCCCCCTGCATCCCCTGCTGATGACGCGCGCCACGTTTGAGGCCCAGGCGGCCCGCCAACCCGGCCAACCGGTGTTCACCGTCACCCGAGGCGGGCCACCCGGCCTGCAACGCTACGCGCAGACCTGGAGCGGCGACAACACCACCTGCTGGGAGACGCTGCGCTGGAACATTCGCACCGGCCTGCAAATGAGCCTGTCAGGCATGTTCAACATCGGCCACGACGTGGGCGGCTTCTTTGGCCCCACGCCTTCGCCTGAGCTGTTTGTGCGCTGGGTGCAGGCTTGCTGCCTGAACCCGCGCATGGTCATGAACTCCTGGAAGGCAGACGGCACCGTCAACGTGCCGTGGCTGCACCCGCAGGTGACGGCAGATGTCGCTGCCGCCATCCGCCTGCGTTACCACCTGATGCCCACCCTGTGGTCCTTGTTCGAACGGGCCAGCCAGCGGCATGAGCCCATCGTCCGGCCAACGTTTTATGATTTCCCGGACGACGAAACCTGTTTCGACGACTCCGATGACTTTATGCTGGGAAGCAACTTGCTGGTTGCGCCGGTTGTCGAATCAGGCGCGACAACGCGCAAGGTCTACCTGCCGCGCGGACCCGCCGCCTGGTTTGATTTTTATACTGGCCAGCGATTTGAAGCAGGCCAAACCCACACCGTGCCTGCACCGTGGTCCAAGCTGCCGCTGTTTGTCCGCTCAGGTGCCGCCATTGCGGTTGCAGCCGCTGTCCATGGCCGCCATCGGCACGATGACCCGGTCAGTGAAGTTCTTCAGTTTGGCCCCTGACACGATTTACTGACACGATTTAGGACGCTATCACTATAATAGCTAACTATGTATATCTGACAAGAACATACGGCATATTCACCCAACAAGCTTTGTTTTTTGCCGTACCCCGCAGATTGGATGGCCTTGTCGTGGCGCAAACCTCTCAGTCCGGTCGCAGCGCCGATAAGGTTTGCGTCCCCCGCAACTGGTCAAACCGGGCGCTGAATTCAGCGCGCCAGGCGTGGCGCGTGCCGTCGTCGATCCACGCAGATGTCAGGCCGTGCAGCATGCAATTGCGCAAGTCGTCCAATGAGAAGCCGAAGTCGCGGTACATCATCAGCCAGGCCTGGGTGGGTGTGACGTGGTGCAGCGTCGGGTCGTCGGTGTTGGGGTGCAGCGCCAAGCCGAGCCGGTGCATCTGGCGGATCGGGTGGTCAAGCGCCCAGCGCCCGGGGGCTAGGGTGCGCAGGTAATACGAGTTAGTCGGCACCACGGTAAACACCAGCCCGCGCTCAATACATTCGCGCGCAAAATCAGGCGCTTCAACGATCGTGTAGCCATGGTCCACCCGGTCTACCTGAAGCTGCTGCACGGCGGTTTTGACGTTGGTCCAGGGCATGCCGAATTCACCCGCATGGGCCGTGGTCTTGAAGCCCGCACGCCGTGCGGCCGCATAGGCCGCCGCAAACAATTCAGGCGGACGATCCACCTCGCGGTAATCGATGCCCATACCGGGCACTGCATCATGGCGATGGGCGCACATCCACTGCACCATCTCCTGAGCGTCCTGCGGCGAGGCCTCGCGGTCAATCGACGGCAGCAACCTGCCGATGATGCCCGCGTCGCGTTGCGCGTCGTCTATGGCGCGCACGATGGCGCTCTGGGCCTGCACGTAGGACATGCCGGACTGGCGTACCGTGCCGGTTGGGTTCCAGAAGAATTCTGCGTAACGCACGTTGTGGTGGGCCGCGTCTTGCAGGTATTCGTAGGTGATGCGGTGCAGGTCATCCGGCGTTTTCAGCAGGTAGGCATCCAGCGATCGCAGCACGCGCAACACCCCCACCGGCTTTTCGCCGCGCGTGTAGAAGGCGGTGATTTCTTCGTCAGTCAACGGGGCTTTCTCACGCCGCGCCAGTTCGCGAAAGGTGCCTTCACGCACAGTGCCCAGCAAGTGGCAATGCAGCTCGACTTTCGGGATGGCATGAAGGAAACTCTCTGTGGCTGAGGTCATCGGTGTCCTTGTTGCATCAGGGGACGGTCAGGCCGGCGGTATGCCAGCGGCCAGTTGCAAGGCATCCAACACCACCCGACGCAACAGGGCTTCGTTGGCCTGGCTTGCCACCAGCGCGTTGGCCGTGGCACGACGCGGCACCCGCCACTCCACCACGGTCATGCCACGGGTGTGCTGGCCCTTCAATTCGGCGGCAACATGGGCTGCACGAAACACCATGCCTTCGGGCGATACCAATGCCGCTGCCGCCGCGGGGTCGTACAGCGCCATGGGCGCGCTGCCATCCGGGCTGGCAATTCGGATGTAGCCCAGCAGCAAATCGGCCAGCAACTCGCCACGTTCCGTGCCGATCTCACGCAGAGCCTGCACATCGGCCGCAACCACGCGCACCTGGCGGCAGGCATCCAGCCCGACCATTCGCAACGGCACGCCCGCGTCCAGCACGAGTTGGATGGCCTCGGGGTCCACCGCTGCATTAAATTCAGCAGCGGCGGTGTGGTTGCCCGGTCCGGCGCTGCCACCCATCCACTGCAACTGGCCGATGCGAGAAGCCAGGTCGGGGCGCTGCTGCAGCGCCGTGGCCAGGTTGGTCAGGGGCCCCAGCGCGAGCACGACGGCGGGTTGGGCGGAATGTGCCAGGTACTGAATGAATGCCGCCACGCCATCTCCCACTGCCAAATCGCTTTTCGCCGTTGGCAGGCTGCGCCCGGCTGACCTCATGGCATCACTGCCCAGAATATTTTGTGCCGTGACCAGTTCCCCGGCGAGTGGTGCGGCGCAACCCCGATGAATGGGAAAAGCCCACCCAAACAGGGCCGCCGAGCGAAGCGCGTTGTCCACCACCACGTCCATGGGCGCATTGCCCGCCACCAGCGACAGGCCATCAATGGCCCAGCCCGGTGAATGTGCCACGGTCAACACAGCCGCCAGGTCGTCGAAGCCCATGTCGGTGTCGATCCAGACGTGTTGCACGTGGTTCGCTCCTAATCTTGCAGCAAATGCACAGCTTCGCCCAACGGCAAATCAAAGGGCACGATGGTGTGCATGGCGAATCGCGGAGCCTGAGGCGCTGTTTGCGCCTTGATCGGTCCGGCAGCAGAGTCAATCAAATACTCCACTGCCTCGCCCAGATAGGAAACCCCCTGCACCCGGCCACCGAAAGGCCCCTGGCCCAGCAACACGCTGCGCGGACGCCAGGCCAGTGCATGCACGGCGGGCAGGGCACCGGATAAAAACGGCAAGATGCCCGCGGCGCCCTGCAGTCCTTCGGTGGTGACCCGCAGCATGTTCTCGATGCCCACAAACTGCGCCACAAAAGCCGAGGTAGGACGTTCGTAAATGTCTGCGGGCGAGCCCTGCTGCGCGATTTTTCCAGCACGCATCACCACCACGCGGTCAGCCAGCGCCAGGGCTTCCACCTGATCGTGCGTCACGTACATCATGGTCACGCCCAGCTCGCGCTGCAGGCGCTGCAGTTCGCTGCGCATCTCCAGCCGCAGGCGGGCATCCAGGTTGGACAAAGGCTCATCCAGCAACAAAAGCCGGGGACGCACCACGACCGAACGTGCGAGCGCCACCCGCTGCTGCTGCCCGCCCGACAGCTCACGCGGCAGGCGCCGTTCAAAGCTGCTCAGGCCGACCATGACAATGGCCTCCATGGCGCGGCGCTTCAGTTCATCGCCTGCAACACCCCGCAAGCGCAGCCCGAAGGCCACGTTTTCAAACACGGACAGATGCGGAAACAGCGCATACGACTGAAACACCAATCCAATTTCGCGCTTATTGGGCGGCATGTGGGTAATGTCCTGCCCGGCCAAAACAATGCGCCCAGCCTGGGGGGCCAGCAAGCCGGCAATGGCGCGCATGGTGGTGGTCTTGCCGCAGCCCGACGGCCCCAGCAGGGCCAGCAATTCGCCCTCGCGCACCGACAGGTTAAGGCTATCCACCGCCACCTGCCCGGCAACTTGGCCGTGATAGGCCAGCGTGAGGTTTTCAAGCGATAGGAAAGGTGCGGACAGCGATTGGGACATGGCAAGCTCAGACATAACGGGACAAGCCCAGCAAGCGCTCGGCCACCATGACGATGGCCATGGACATCAAGGCCATCAGCGCGGACAAGGCGGCGATGGAAGGATCGTAGACAAACTCCATCGCCGACAACATGTCGATCGGCAGCGTGGTGATGCCGGGGCCAGTCAGGAACAGCGACACCGGAACCTGGTTGAACGAGGTCACAAAGCCCAATATGAAAGCCGCCAGAATGCCATTGCGGATGTTGGGCAGCACGATACGCATGAAGGTGCCGAGGCGCGTGGCACCCAGCATCACGGCGGCTTCCTCGACATCAGTGCGCAGATTTTCCAGGCTGGCCGTCACCACGCGTACGGCATAGGGCACGACCAGCACCGTGTGGGCCAGCACCAGCGCGGTGGACACCGACAGCCCCAACGGGATCACTGCGTGGCGCAGCAGCGCCAGACCCACGATGATGCCGGGCACCAGCACCGGCGTCAGCACGATGGTGCGGATGGCATCGCGCCCCGGCACCTGGTAGCGCGACAGCCCATAAGCCGCTGGCACGCCCAGCAGCAGTGCCAGCAAAGTGGCGCCGACCGCCAGCTCCAGCGACAAAATGAAACTGGCGCGGAAGTTGTCCATGGCGAACACGGCATCCACCCATTTGAGCGACAGCCCCTGAGGCGGGAACGCCAGCGTGTCCCCGGCCGACAGCCCCGCCGCCGCGATGACCAGGAATGGCCCGAGCAGGAACACGATCACGACCATGAGCGCGGCCCAGCCGACTAAGCGCATGGCAGCACCGCCGATCTGGCCGTCTTCATTTTTTTTGTCATCGCGCACGCGCCCTGGCAGCCCGTTTGAGCACCGCGTGGGCCAGCACACCCAATGCGATCAGGATCACGGCAATCACGCTGGCCGACACAAAGTCATTGGACACCGACACACGCTGGTATAGCAGGGTTTCCAGCATCAAGACTTTAGAGCCACCCAGCACTGCTGGCGTGATGTAGGCGGTGATGGCACCGGTGAACACCAGCGTGCCACCGGTGACCAGTCCTTCGCGGGTCAGCGGCAAGATCACGCGGAAGAACACCGGCATCCAGCCGCCGCCCAACACACGTGCGGCGGGCACCACATCGGGGGGCAGGTTCTCCAGTGCGCTGACCAGCGACAGGATCATTAAAGGCAGAAACAGTTGCACCAGGCCGATGAACACGGCCGTCTCGGTGAACAGAAGACGTATCGGCTCGGCAGACAAGCCCAAGCTGGTGATGACCTGGTTGGCCATGCCGGTGCGCCCCAGAATCACGATCCAGGCATAGGTGCGTGCGACGGGCGAAATCATCAGTGGCAACACGACCAGCCCAACAAAACGGCCCTTCCAGGTCGGCCCCGCCTGCACAATGGCCAGCGCCGCCACGTAGCCCAGCGCAGCGCAGGTCAGCGTCACCATCGCGCCCAGGCGAATGGTGCGCCATAACACCTCGCGGGACAGTGGGTCGGCAAAAAACTCGGCGAATTGATTGAGCGTCCAGCCCTGGGGCGTGGCCACGCTGCCCGACAGCAACACCGCCACCGGCAGCAGAAACGCAAGTGAAATGAACAGCACAGCCGGCATGGACAGTGCCATACCGATGCGGCGGTTGTCAAACATGGGTTACCGTCTGTGTCAGCGTGCGATTTTGGCGTTCCAGCCATCCACCCAGGCTTTGCGATGCAACAGCACCTGGGTGGGCGGGATCAGGTTGAGCGCCTTCACAGTGTCTTTGCCGTAAGTCAGGACGTCGGCCACCTCCGTCGGGAGCTTGACATCCTTGTTGGCGGGACTGTCCACCAGGTCCATGGCCAGGCGGGTCTGGGCTTCTGTTGAGAGCCATTCGTCGATGAAAGCGTAGGCCAGGTCTTTGTTCTTCGACCCTTTTGTCACCACCAGCACATTGATGCCGCCGGTGAGGCCTTCCTTGGGTGTGGCCCAGGCCAGCGGCAACTTGAGCTTTTTGATCAGCGGCCAGTTGAAGCGACCGGTGACTGCGGCGTGAATTTCATCCTGCTGGAACAATTGCACCAACTGAGCCGAGCGCTCGTAGAAGGTGACCACGCCGCCCTTGATCTCGGAGACTTTCTGAATGCCTGTCGCCAGATCGGGCGTGGCACCGCCATAGGCCTTGTCCATCATCAGCAGCAGGGTCGGGCCTTGCGTGGTGGTGATGTTGGGCAAAGCCAGGCGGCCCTTGAGTGCGGGCTGGGTCAGGTCAGTCCAGGAGTTGATCTTGACCTTGTCGGTGCGGTAGATGATGCTGGTCGCAAAGTAGGTGTAGCCCACGCCCATATTGTTGCCAATCGGGTTTTTAGCCATGTCGTGCAGCTTGTTGTAGTTTTTGAGCTTGGACACGTCGATCGGCTCAATCAGGTCTTTCTGTGCCGCCTCCATGGCCGAGAAATCGGCCAGCACGGCCACGTCCACCTCGGGGTTGCCTTTGCGGGCTTCCAACTTGGCCAGGCGGTCGGCACTGTTGCCCACATTGACCACGATCTTGCATTTGCACTTGGCCTCAAACGGCGCATACAGGTCTTTGCGCATCAAGTCCTGGCTCACGCCAAAAGCTGACACCACCAGGGTGCGTTCCTGCGCCGATGCAGGCATTCCAAGCGTTGAGGCGAACACTGCCAATAGCCCCGCAGAAACGCTAAAACCAAAGCGGGCAAGAAGCGACATGACGATCCTTTCGAGTCAAACTTTTAAGAGCCGTTTCAGCGGCACTCGAAATTGCCCGCATCCTCCGTATCGCCCTGCCCTTTGTAATGCGCATAGCGGGGCCAGGCGCACAGCGGGCGGCTGCGGCCCGGAAAGGCCGGGCCGGTGGCCGTTACGGCATCGGGCGCCTTGCCTCTCTCAACCCAGTCGACCAGTGCGCTCAGCATGTCAAAACGATCCAGCGTGTTGCCGCTAGAGCAATGGCCCATGCCAGGCACCGCAAAGAGTCGACTCGATTGCGCACGCACTTTCTCCATGCCGCCAGAGGCCTGGGCCATGCGCTCGTAATAATCAACCGTGTCGAGCGCAGAAAACCACGGGTCGCCCCAGCCGTGATAAAAAATCAATTTGCTGCCACGGCTGAAAAACGTG
>JANYCG010000280.1 GCA_025360385.1 Burkholderiales bacterium
GCGCGACAGCCAGGTGTTTGGCTTTGAATCCTGGGCGCGCGAATACCGGGGCGACCTGGGCATTGCCTTGAGCGATGTCTACGGCATGAACGCGTTTTTGCGCGACTTTGACATGTATTTTTGCAAGCTGTTTGACGGCGCCCGCCACGACAGCGGCGACCCCTTCAACTGGGGCGAGCGCATGATTGCGCACTACATCAAAAACCGGGTGGACCCCCTGACCAAAACCCTGATCTTCAGCGACGGCCTCACGGTGCCGCGCACCATTGAGCTGTACCGGCAGTTCCGGGGCCGCTGCCAGCTGGCGTTTGGTATCGGCACCAACCTCACCAATGACCTGGCGGATCCACCCAAACATGAGCCCCTGCAGATCGTGATCAAGATGGTGCAGTGCAATGGTCAGCCGGTGGCCAAACTGTCGGACACCCCGTCCAAAAATATGTGTGATGACGAAAAGTATTTGGCCTATTTGCGCCAGGTGTTTGAGATCGCCTGATTAAGAAAATTCAATATGGAATTTGCGCACTTCATGACAGCTTTTTTCGCTGGAAGCCGGTGGCCATGAATTGTGTAAATCTCAATCAAACTGAGGAGCCCCATGTTCATCGCCGCCATCCCGCTTGATTTTTTCCTCTTTGGCTTCACGCTGCTGGGCGTCGCGCTGTTCCACCACCACACGCTGAAAGTGGCCGTCACGGGGCTGGCTGTCATCACCCTGTACAAGCTGGCGCTGGGCGACTTTGGCGGCACGCCGGGCGTCGCCGGGTTGATGCAGTTGCTGCACCACGAGTGGGTGACCATTGCCAACCTGCTGGGCCTGCTGCTGGGCTTTGCCTTGCTGGCCGACCATTTCGAGAAAACCGGGCTGCCGGCGATCTTGCCCGACTACCTGCCCGACGACTGGAAGGGCGGTTTTGTCATGCTGATCCTGGTGTTTGTCATCTCCAGCTTTCTGGACAACATCGCCGCTGCCATGATTGGCGGCACCATGGCGGCGGTGTTGTACCAGCGCAAGGTGCACATCGGGTTTTTGGCGGCGATTGTGGCGGCCAGCAATGCCGGCGGCTCCGGGTCGGTGGTGGGTGACACCACCACCACCATGATGTGGATCGACGGCGTCGCGCCCGGCCAGGTGTTTGAAGCCTACGTGGGTGCCGTCACGGCCACCGCCATTTTTGGCGTGATTGCGGCGCGCCAGCAACATGCCTACCAACCCATCTTGAAAGACACGCCCAAAGGGGCGCATCTGCATTGGGCCAGGCTGAGCATTGTGGCCATTATTTTGCTCAGTGCCGTGGGTGCCAACGTCTATTTCAACTTGAACAACCCGGCCGTGCTGGACCAAATTCCGGTGATCGGGCTGGCTGTGTGGGCCGCCATTTTGGCCACCACGCCCTGGCGCGCGCCCACCTGGAGCCTGCTGCCGGATGCGCTCAAGGGCAGCATCTTTTTGCTTTCCCTGGTGATGTGTGCGTCCATGATGCCGGTGCAACATTTGCCCGCCGCCTCCTGGCCCACGGCGCTGGGCCTGGGCTTTCTGAGCGCGGTGTTCGACAACATCCCGCTCACCGCGTTGGCCCTGAAGCAGGGCGGCTACGACTGGGGCTTTCTGGCCTATGGCGTGGGTTTTGGGGGCAGCATGATCTGGTTTGGCTCGTCGGCCGGCGTGGCCCTGAGCAATATGTACCCCGAGGCCAAATCGGTTGGCGCCTGGCTCAAGGGCGGCTGGCATGTGGCGCTGGGTTATGTCGTCGGCTTCTTTGTGTTGCTGGCGGTGGTGGGCTGGCATCCGGAGCCCAAGCGAAGCAAGGCGGTGCAGGCCCCTGGGCCAGCCGCTGTCAGTGTGACGGTGGAGAATGCAGATGCTATTATTTAGATTGCAAACTATCTATATACCATAAGGACATAAAGTATTTTTTACCTGCAAACTCATGACAAAGCCAAAAATACTCATCGCACGGGCGGTTTTCCCGGAAATCATCGCCAAACTGGCGCAACACTTCGAGGTTGAAACCAACCAGGCCGACGTGGTCTGGACAGCGGCTGAGCTGACCGCAAAACTGCAAGGCAAAGTCGGTGCCTTCGTCACCAGCAGCGACCCGCTCAATGCCGCCGTGATTGCGGCCTGCCCTGAGCTCAAAATCTGCGCCAGCATGGCTGTGGGCTACAACAATTTTGACGTCCCGGCCATGACGGCTGCCGGCATTTTGGCCACCAACGCGCCCGACGTGCTGACTGAAACCACGGCCGACTTTGGCTTTGCCTTGCTGATGGCGACGGCACGGCGGGTGTCTGAATCAGAAGCTTATCTTCGTGCGGGCTTGTGGACAAAATGGAGCTACGACATGTTTGCCGGTGCCGATATCCACGGTGCCACGCTGGGCATCATCGGAATGGGCCGAATCGGGCAGGGCATTGCCAAACGCGGCGCCCACGGCTTTGGCATGAAGGTGGTCTATCACAACCGTTCGCGGCTTGACGCGGCCACTGAAACCCAGTGCAAAGCCCGCTACGTCAGCAAAGAAGAGTTGCTGCGCACGGCAGACCATATCGTGCTGGTGGTGCCGTATTCAAAGGAAGCGCACCACACCATCGGTGCGGCCGAGCTGGCACAGATGAAGCCAAGCGCCTGCCTGGTCAACATAGCGCGCGGCGGCATTGTGGACGACGCGGCCCTGGCCCTTGCCTTGCGCGAGAAGCGCATTGCCGCCGCCGGGTTGGATGTGTACGAGGGCGAGCCCCAGGTTCACCCCGATTTATTGACCGTGTCCACCGTGGTGTTGACCCCGCACATCGCCAGCGCGTCCATCCCGACCCGCATGGCCATGGCCAATTTGGCGGCGGACAACCTGATTGGCTATTTATTGCATAAAAAAGCGGTTACACCTCTCAACGTTCCCGTCAATATTGCATAGTTTGATATTAAATAGATAGCTAATTTAATTGATTTTTGGCAAATCAATCCCTTCATTCACTGTTAAACAGGATCTGCCCCATGACCAGCCCCATCGAAACCCTGATTCGCAACACCGTGACCAAAGGCCTCATGAAGGTGGCTGACTTCAACCGCGAACACAAGGCCGCGCCCGATACCCCACACCCGTTTTTGAATGGCATCCATGCGCCCATGGCCCAGGAGCTGACCTTGTCCAATTTGGCAGTGCAGGGCAGCATTCCGCCCGAGCTTGATGGCCGCTACATCCGCATTGGCCCCAACCCGGCCACGCCGCCCAATCCGGCGGTGTACCACTGGTTCACTGGCGACGGCATGGTGCACGGCGTGCGCCTGCAAGGCGGCAAGGCGGCCTGGTACCGCAACCGCTGGATTCGCTCCAAAGCCGTGAGCAAAGCGCTGGGTGAACCCGAGGCGCCGGGGCCACGCCATGGCCGCAGCGACACCGTCAACACCAATGTGTTGGGCCATGCGGGCAAAACCTGGGCGCTGGTGGAGGCGGGCGCTTACCCGGTCGAGATCAATGCTGACCTGGACACCGTGGCGCACAACCCGTTTGAAGGCACGCTGCAAGGCAGCTTCACCGCGCACCCGCACCGCGACCCGGACAGCGGCGAGATGCATGCCATTTGTTACCACGGGCCAGACCAAAACACCATCCGCCACGTGGTGGTGGGTGTCGATGGCAAAGTGCGGCGTGAGGAGCCGATTGCCGTCAAACATGGCCCTAGCATCCATGACTGCATGATCACCAAAAGCTACGTGCTGGTGTTCGATTTGCCGGTGACGTTTTCCATGAAGACTATGCTGGCTGGCCATCCGTTCCCCTATGCCTGGAACCCCGAGCATCGCGCCCGGGTGGGCCTGTTGCCGCGTGAGGGCAAGGGCAGCGACATCGTTTGGTGCGAGGTCGAGCCGTGTTATGTCTTCCACCCCTGCAATGCGTTTGAAACCGGAGACGGCAAAGTCATCGTGGACGTGGCCGCCCACGACAGCATGTTCGCGCAAAGCACGCAGGGGCCAGACTCCCAAAAAACTGCCTTTGAGCGCTGGACGATAGACCCCGCTGCCAAACAGGTGGTACGCAAAGTGATCGACCCGGTGGCGCAGGAGTTTCCGCGGTGTGACGAACGCCTGGCTGGCAAGCCCTACCGTTATGCCTACACCGTACCCTTGGCCCCCGCAGGCCATGAGTTTTTGTCGCAAACCCATGTGATTCGGCATGATTTGCAAACCGGTGAGCGCTTGGTGCACGAGTTCGGCGCAGACCGGTATCCGGGAGAATTTGTGTTTGTGCCGCGTCAGGCAGAGGCATCCGACAGTGCCGCTGAGACCGACGGCTGGCTGATGGGGTACGTCATCAACATGGGCCAGCACACGACCGATTTGGTGATCTTGAATGCGCAGGATTTTGCCGGCTCGCCGCAGGCCGTCATCACCGTCCCGCACCGCATTCCACCGGGGTTTCATGGGAATTGGGTGGCTGATGCCACGTGATGCGGGCCGCAAACGCCGATCTGTCAGGTGTAAGTCATATCAATTAAATTTGCATTTGAAATTAAATTGATGTAATATTTCACTTGAAACAAGGAAATAACATGTCCGCACTGGCCCGCACACTGTCCTATTCGCCCGCCCTGGATCCCGCTGCCGTCTTGGCCAAGGCCACGGTTCGGGTGGCCAATGTGCTGGGTTTAAACGGCGGGCTGCTGGGCAAAATCATCGGCCTGAGCGAAGCCAGTGTGTCGCGGCTTAACCGGGGAGACCGGCCGATCTCGCCTGCCAGCAAAGAGGGTGAACTGGCCGCGCTGCTGGTGCGCCTGTACCGCTCGCTGGATGCCTTGGTCGGCCATGACGAAAAAAGCCGCCTGGCCTGGCTGGGTTCGTACAACCATGCCTTGAATGGCGTTCCCAAAGAACTGATTCAGTCCGCCCAGGGCTTGGTGCAGGTCGTGATGTACCTCGACGCGATGCGCGCCCCGCTCTGATGGGCACTTATATAAATTCATTTTTCGGGCGAATTGCTTCGTTGCGCGGTGCTCGCAATCCTCATGCACCCAAGTGCATTTGCGGTTGCTGCGCTCCGGGCGCCTTGCACTTCATCCCGGAAATTTGAATTTCTAGAAGTGCCCTGATTCAAAACTAAATCAGCCAGTGACAACGCTGCAGTGGCTTGACGAAGGCTGGGTCGCGTCGTCGCAGTTGGAGCGCAATGCCGTGTTGTGGCGGGCGGTGGAGGCGCAACACCTGGTTGCGACCATGAGCCTGGTGGACACTTTGCCAGAGCAGCTTGCACTGGAGCAAATCCTTGAAGCCAGTAAACCGCCCCTGCCGCGCGGCTACGACGCACTGGACTTTTTGCTGTCCACCCCGTTCCGGTACACCAGCGCCTATGCGTCCCGCTTCAGGCCACCGGGTGCGCCGGGCATTTGGTACGGCGCTTTGGACCGCCAAACCGCCTGCGCCGAAATCGGCCATTGGCGCTGGAAGTTTTTGATGGACAGCGATGGTTTGCGTCACAGCCCAGGGTCGGGCCAGGCGGGGCATGGCATCATCACCGATCACACGCTTTTTCAAGCCAAAGTCAAAGGCCCGCAACTCGACTTGACCCGTGCCCCCTGGCTTGCCCTGGCTGCCACATGGAAGCACCCCAGCAACTACACCGCCTGCCATGCCTTGGCCAAAGAAGCCCGCACTCAGGACATTGCCTGGATTCACTATGATTCTGCCCGCCACCCCGAGGGCCAATGCGCTGCCGTGCTGGATGCCAAAGCCCTGGTGCTTTACCAGCGCCAACGGCAGGAAACCTGGGTTTGCAAGATGACGGCCAGTGGGGTGATTTTTAGGCATGGCGCGCACGGGTTTTCTTTCAACCCGCAAGCGACTTCGGGCCTTGGCTCGAACTGATGAACCCGATAGAGCACAACGGCCTGCCGCATTGGCTCAGGCCGCAGCGGCCGGGGCGATTCGGCGGTACGCCAACTTTGTTACCCTCACCACATGAACACGCCACATCAACCCAATTCAAGCCCGCCTGGCAATGCCCCCCCGCGCCACATCAACCTGGCGCTGCAAGGTGGTGGCTCGCATGGAGCCTTCACCTGGGGCGTGCTTGACGAATTGCTGGCCGACGGCCGCGTGGCGTTTGACGGCGTCAGCGGCACCAGTGCAGGCGCCATGAACGCGGTGGCGCTGGCGCATGGGTTTGCCGCTGCGGCAGGCGGGGGAAAAAAAGCAGATCCGCGCGAATCAGCGCGGGCATCATTGGCCAAATTCTGGAATGGCATTGTGGACATGGGCGCTTTGGGCTCGTCCATCTCCCAGGCGCAACGGGCACCGTTTGACATTTTGTTTGGCGGCTTTGCCGGCCTGGGCGGCTTGGGCAGGTCACCGGGTGACGAGTCTCCTGGCCAGAGGGTCGCCGATGCCTTCACCAGTTTTTGGGCCAACACGGTGTCACCTTACCAAAGCAACCCGCTGGACATCAACCCGCTGCAAAATTTTCTGCAATCGCAGATTGACTTTGAGCGGCTGGCGGCCGTCAAAGGCCTCAAGGTGTTTGTGGTGGCCACGGCGGTCACGACGGGCAAGGCGGAAGTGTTCAGCGGCAAACGGCTGACGGCCAAGGCGGTGATGGCCTCAGCCTGCCTGCCCACCGTGTTTCAAGCGGTGGAGATTGACGGCCAGCACTATTGGGATGGCGGCTTCGCGGGCAACCCGGCCATGCACCCGCTGATCTACCACTGCGACAGCCGCGACATTGTGCTGGTGCAAATCAACCCGATCAAACGCGACAAATTGCCCACCACGGCCGCCGAGATCATGGACCGGGTGAACGAGATCACCTTCAATGCTTCGCTGATTGCCGAAATGCGCGCCATTGATTTTGTCAAAAAGTTATTGGCGCAAGGCAAGCTGGACCCAGCGCGTTACAAAGACCTGCTGATGCACCGCATTGACGGCGGCGAAGTGCTGGAGGCCTACCACGCCTCGACCAAATCAGCGACCGATGAAAAGCTGATTCACACCCTGCGCGACTTGGGCATCAACTGCACGCGGCAGTGGTTGGCCAAACATTTCAATCAAATTGGCGTGCAATCGACCGTCAACATTGCCCGCGACTACCTGGATGACTTGCGAGCGCCCGCCCGATGATTCATGGCACGAAGCCAAGCCAAGCCAAGCCAGGCCCCAAGCCAGTCGCTAAGCCAAGCATTTTGGGTTGTTGACCGCAAGCGATGGCCTAGGCTGGCTTTCCAGTTGGGCCAGCAGAGCCGGGTCGTCCAGTGCGACGTGGCCATCGCCGATATGCCGGTCCAGACTGTGACTTGAATCCTGCGCAGACGCAGGACTGGCTGTGTTTTCAGTCGCTGTCTGCACCTGTAAAAGGGCAGGATGAAGCAGGTGATGCCCCGCGCGTCGCCGTCTTGCCCGGACATGCGGGCAAAAATCAGGTCATGCATAGCCACATGCAGGCCGGTGTTCCACATCTTGCCGCCGTTGATGCGCCAGCCCGGCTGACCCTGCGTCGACTCTGCCATGGTGCCGGTTTCCATCCAGGTGGCGTCCGAGCCATGGTCTAATTTTGGCAGTGTGAATTTTGAAAACGGGATACCCGCCACACTTGTGCCGCTGAGAAGAGTTTTTATTTGCTATATTAATAATAGCTAACTATGCAATACCCACAGGAACAGACAGCCTATATTCCTTGTAAGAGGTGGTGCCGTCCCAGTTTTGACTGATTTTTAAGGCAGTGCCGACCATTTCAATCCATTCCAGCTTGCCCCAAGTGCCATCCAAACCATGCCCATGAACTACAACTTTGTGTCCGCCACGGTCTTGCTGATCCTCATCACCGACCCGTTTGGCAATATTCCCATTTTTGCCAATGCCCTTAAAAATGTAGCACCTGTACGCCGCCCCTGGGTGATCCTGCGCGAGGTGCTGATTGCATTTGCACTCTTGCTGACCTTCATGTTCATAGGTGACGGCTTTTTGCGCGTGATGAATTTGAGCCCCCTGTCGCTGCAAATCGCAGGCGGTGTGATTTTGTTTTTGATCGCCTTGCGCATGATCTTTCCGCCGCCGCACGTGCCTGACACTGCCCTGGGTGCCAACGGCGGGCAAGCCGAGCCGTTGATCGTTCCTTTGGCCATTCCGGCGCTGGCAGGCCCGTCGGCGCTGGCCACGGTGATGTTGCTGGTCTCTCAAGCGCCCGAGCGCCGCTGGGAGTGGATTGCCGCCCTGAGCCTGACCATGGGCGTCTGCGCCGTGGTGCTGGTGCTGGCCGAGCGCATTCAGCGCGTGCTGGGCGACCGCTTCGTCATCGCCGTTGAACGCCTGATGGGCCTGATTTTGGTTGCCGTGTCGGTCGAAATGTTGCTGCGCGGCGTCAAAACCTTTGTGGCTCAGGTGG
Source organism: Burkholderiales bacterium (assembly GCA_025360385.1). Lineage (GTDB taxonomy): Bacteria > Pseudomonadota > Gammaproteobacteria > Burkholderiales > Burkholderiaceae_C > JANYCG01. The sequence goes on from JANYCG010000280.1 coordinate 8,370, forward strand.
GGCAGGGGTGAAAGGGGATTTCAAAACTCCTTGCGCAGCGCGGGAAACAAAATCACATCCCGGATGCTGGCGCTGTCGGTCAGCAGCATCATCAGACGGTCGATGCCGATGCCGCAGCCGCCGGTGGGGGGCATGCCGTATTCAAGGGCACGCACGAAGTCGTGGTCGTAGTACATGGCTTCGTCGTCGCCGCTGTCCTTGGCAGCCACCTGTGCGTTGAAACGCGCGGCCTGGTCTTCGGCGTCATTGAGTTCGCTGAAACCGTTGCCGAATTCGCGGCCAGTGATGTACAGCTCGAAGCGCTCGGTGACGTCCGGGCGGTCATCGTTGGCACGGGCCAAAGGCGATATTTCAGTAGGGTGTTCCATGATGAAGGTGGGCTGCCACAATTTTTCTTCCACGGTTTCTTCGAAATAAAGCACTTGCAGGCTGGCCAGCGACCGCGTTGAGAGTTTGTGTTTGGCCTCTGACAAGCCCAGTTTGCGCAGGGCGTTGGTGAGCCACAAACTGTCGTCGACCCGCAAGCCGATGCCGTCGTCATTGGCCTGCGCAGCCTCGGTGTGTTTGATGATGGCATTGCGGATCGTGAGGCGCTCAAAGGGCTGGCTCAAGTCGACTTCTTTGCCGGCATACGACAGCATCAAAGTGCCGCAAGATTTTTGCGCTGCATCGCGGATCAAGTCTTCGGTGAAAGCCATTAAGTCCAGGTAGTTCCAGTAGGCTGCGTAGAACTCCATCATGGTGAACTCGGGGTTGTGCCGCACGCTGATGCCTTCATTGCGGTAGCTGCGGTTGATCTCGAACACGCGCTCAAAACCGCCCACGATGAGGCGCTTCAGGTAAAGCTCTGGCGCAATGCGCAAAAACATTTCCTGATCCAACGCGTTGTGGTGCGTCTTGAAGGGTTTGGCGTTGGCGCCGCCCGGAATCGGGTGCAGCATGGGCGTTTCAACTTCCAGAAAGTCGTGCGCCACCATGAATTCGCGGATGCCGCTGACGGCCTTGCTGCGGGCGACAAAGCGCTTACGCGTGGCCTCGTCGGTCATCAAATCGACATAACGCTGGCGGTATTTCACCTCCTGGTCGGCCATGCCATGAAACTTGTCAGGCATGGGACGCAGGCTTTTGGTCAGCAGGCGCACCGAGGTGGCGTGGATCGACAGTTCACCCGTTTTGGTTTTGAAGACACGGCCCTCGGCAGCCACGATGTCGCCCAAGTCCCAGTGTTTGAAATTTTCGTACAGTGCCTGGCCAATCTCTTCACCTTTGACGTAGACCTGGATGCGCCCGCCGGAGGGGCCGAACGAGGCATCCTGCAGGGTGCAGAAACTGGCTTTGCCCATCACGCGTTTGAGCATCATGCGACCGGCCACTTTGGCATTGGGGCTCAGCCAGGCGAGTTCTTCGGTCGATTTGGACGCATAGTCTGCAAACAGTTCCCCGGCACGGGTCGAAGGTTTGAAGTCGTTCGGAAAGGCCACGCCTTGGCCGTCGATCTGGCCCTGGCGAATGGTTTTGAGCTTCTCCCGCCGTTCGATGATGAGCTGGTTTTCGTCTTTTTCAGGCGCAGGAGCGGGTGGATTTTGGGCGGACAACACCATGATTAAAACGTCGGGTAAAGCGTGGATTTTAGGGCCAGTCGGATGCTGCGGCCCAAGCCCTTGCAAAGGCTATGATCCGTCCACACTTCTGCTTGAGCCCATGTTCCTGAATATCATTTCACTGCTGCTTGACGTTGCCACAGGCCTGGTGGCGGGTGCCTGTTTGCTGCGCTTGTACATGCAGTGCCTGCGGGTGCCCATGTCCGTGCGGTCTGGCAACCCATTGGGCGGGTTTTTGTTCGCCTTGACCGACTGGATCGTGTTGCCCCTGCGCAAAATCCTTCCTGTGGCGGCCATCTCCTCCGGGCGGTGGGATTTGTCCAGCCTGACCGCTGCGTTTTTGCTGGAGCTGGCGCAGTTTTCAGCGCTGTGGCTGCTGGGTGCCTTTGGCACCGCGTCCAATGCGGGTTTTGACAGGGTGCTGGTCATGGCCGTGTTTGGCCTCTTCAGGCTGGCGCTGTCGGGCCTGACTGGCCTCATCATCGTGTACGCCGTGATGTCGTGGGTGCAGACCAGCTCGGTCCTGTCCACCATCATGGCGCGCCTGTGCGAGCCGTTGCTGGCTCCAATCCGGCGACATCTGCCGCTGCTGGGCGGCTTTGATTTGTCACCCTTGGTGGTGCTGGTGTTATTCCAAATTGCCGGGATTTTGCTGGCGGGCATCCAGACCGCGGTGCTGCGTTAACTGAATCGAAGAACTGCCTCTCAGGCCACCGCGTCGGCAGGCTGCCGCTGCAACATGGCCAGCGTATTGGCAATGGTTTTTCGCAGCTCGCGGCGGTCGCAGATGAAGTCAATCGCGCCTTTGGTCTGCAGAAACTCGGCGCGTTGAAAACCTTCAGGCAAGGTGACGCGAACCGTGGACTCAATCACTCGGGGGCCGGCAAAGCCGATCAAGGCTTTGGGTTCGGCAATCACCACGTCACCCAAAAATGCGAACCCGGCGCTGACGCCGCCCATGGTGGGGTCGGTCAGAACGGTGATGAAGGGCAGCTTCTTTTTGGCAAGGCGCGTCAACGAGGCATTGGTTTTTGCCATCTGCATCAAGCTGAAAAGGCCTTCCTGCATGCGCGCGCCGCCGGTTGCGGTGAAGCAGATGAACGGAACTTTTTGCTCTATGGCGGCCTGAACGCCGCGGGTAAACCGTTCGCCCACCACCGAACCCATGCTGCCGCCCATGAACTCAAATTCAAAACAGGCAGCGACGACACTGACGGCGCACACCGCGCCGCCCATCACCACCAGCGCGTCGGTTTCACCCGTTTTGTCAATGGCCTCTTTGAGCCGCTCGGGGTATTTGCGGCTGTCCTTGAACTTCAAGGCATCAATAGGCAGCACTTCCTGGCCGATTTCGTAACGGCCTTCGCCGTCCAGAAACACATTGAGCCGGTCGCGGGCGCTGATGCGGTGGTGATGGCTGCACGTCGGGCAGACATTCTGGTTTTGCTCCAGGTCGCTTTTGTACAACACGGTCTCGCAACTCGGGCATTTGATCCAGAGGCCTTCGGGCACACTGCGCCGGTCAGCCGGGTTGGTGTGCTGGATTTTTGGGGGCAGCAGTTTTTCGAGCCAGGACATGGGGGTTCCTTTGGGGGTGTCAACTTTCACGTTGGCAGGGCTGGATTATGAGTCCAAAGCGGTTCGGATTTCACGCAGAAAACCTGCGACGACGGGCACCACCTTGTCGCGCGGCTGGTCAGCAATGAGCTGGATGATGCGTGTGCCGATGACCACGGCGTCCGCCACTTTGCCAATGGCGCTGGCGGTGACGGCATCACGGATGCCAAAACCCACGCCCACCGGCACGCTGACAAACTGGCGGATGCGCGGCAGCATGGCCTCCACCGCCGCGGTGTCCAGCGTGCCCGCGCCCGTGACCCCTTTGAGCGACACGTAATACACGTAGCCGGAGGCGACGGCAGCAATTTGCGCCATGCGCGCGTCGGTGCTGGTGGGTGCCAGCAGAAAAATCAAATCCAGACCCGCCGCTTTAAGTTCTGCGGCAAATGCCTCGCATTCTTCCGGTGGGTAGTCGACCACCAGAACGCCGTCAACACCGGCCTGGGCGGCATCCCGCACGAACGCTGGAGAGGCGGCGTTTTGAAGGCCTGCGCCGTGCTTTTGGTTGTAGCGCTCGATCGGGTTGGCATAACCCATCAACACCACCGGTGTTTTGTTGTCTTGGGTGCGGAACAGGCGCACCATCTCCAGCACATGGACCAGACCAATGCCAAAAGCCAGCGCTTTGTCGCCGGCTTTCTGGATCACCGGGCCGTCGGCGCTGGGGTCTGAAAACGGCACGCCCAACTCGATCACGTCGGCGCCTGCGGCCACCATGCCGTGCATCAACTCGGGCGTGATGTCGGCAAACGGGAAACCGGCGGTGACGTAGGGGATCAGGGCCTTGCGGTTTTGAATTTTGAGCGCAGCAAAGGTCGTGGCGATGCGGCTCATGAACGTGCCCCCACGCTTACGGTGGCCTGTACTGCGCTGCCCCCCGAAGAGGTTAGGCTGGCTCGGGTCGGCCCGTCGGACGATTGCCCGGCCCCGATTGGCATCGCCATTGCCATGGGCCCGCCTTTGATCAACTGCCCTTGGCAACTGGGCCGACAAAAGAACTCGCCGCCGCTTAAATCTGCCACCGTGCCGATGTCTTTGTCACCCCGGCCTGACAGGTTGATCAGGATGGACTGGTCTGTGCGCATGGTTTTGGCCAATTGCATGGCATAGGCGACCGCGTGGCTGCTTTCCAGCGCAGGGATGATGCCCTCAGTGCGGCACAGGTAATGAAAGGCTTGCAGCGCCTCTTTGTCGGTGATGCCGACGTATTCAGCGCGGCCAATGTCTTTTAAAAAGGCGTGCTCCGGGCCCACGCCGGGGTAGTCCAGGCCTGCGCTGATGCTGTGCGTCTCGGTCACCTGGCCGTTGTCGTCCTGCAGCACATAGGTGCGGTTGCCATGCAGCACGCCCGGGCTGCCGCGTTGCAATGAGGCCGAATGTTTGCCACTGTCCATGCCTTCGCCGGCGGCTTCCACGCCAATCAGCCGCGTGGCCGCATGGCCGATGTAGGGATAGAAAATGCCCATTGCATTGCTGCCGCCGCCAACGCAGGCCAGCACCGCATCGGGCTGCTCTGCCTTGCAGCCCGCTGCCTTGAGCATCTCGGGCATCTGCACCAGGCATTCTTTGCCAATCACGCTCTGGAAGTCACGCACCATCATCGGGTACGGGTGTGGCCCGGCCACGGTGCCGATGATGTAGAAGGTGTTGTCCACATTGGCCACCCAGTCGCGCATGGCTTCGTTGAGTGCGTCCTTCAACGTCTTGCTGCCGCTTTCCACCGGCACCACCGTGGCACCTAGCAGCTTCATTCGGTAGACGTTGGGGCTTTGGCGTTTGACGTCTTCGCTGCCCATGTAGACCACACATTCCAACCCATACCGGGCGCAGATGGTGGCAGTGGCCACACCGTGCTGGCCGGCGCCGGTTTCGGCGATCACGCGCGGCTTGCCCATGCGTTTGGCCAGCATGGCCTGGCCAATCGTGTTGTTGACCTTGTGCGCGCCGGTGTGGTTCAAGTCTTCGCGTTTGAGGTAGATTTGGGCACCATGGCCTTTGCCGTCGGCCATTTCGCGGCTCATTCGGGCCGCATGGTAGACCGGGGAAGGGCGGCCGACAAAATGTGCCAGTTCATACTCGAATTCAGTGACGAAGGCCGGGTCATGCTGGTACCTGGCGTAGGCGGCTTTGAGTTCGTTGATGGCGTGGGTCAGTGTTTCAGAAACAAAGCTGCCGCCGTAAATGCCGAAGTGCCCCGCGCTGTCAGGCTGTGCGTAGACTTTTGCCCCGGCGTGTTGGGTGGTTTCCATTTTGATTTGATTCCATGGTGTTGCTGCGGGCAAGCCGCCAAGGCGGCCTTGCGGGAGGGGCCTTGGCGATGGCTTGCCGTGCAAATTATTCGAATTGCCTGTCAGCCGCGCGAACCGCGGCGACGAAGCGCTTGATTTTTTCAGGGTCTTTGATGCCCTTGACGGGCTGGCCGTCGGGGCCATCCAGCTCGACGCCGGAGCACACGTCAACGGCCAGCGTCTTACAGCGGGGCCGCACCTGTAATATGCCGTCGCCCACGTTTGCAGCATTCAGCCCACCACCTAAGACGAGGTGAGCGTTGACGTTTGCTGGAAGAAGTGACCAATTGAATGCCTTGCCACCGCCGCCGTATCCGTCGACCTGAGCGTCGAGCAGGATGGCTTGGGCGTTTGAATAATCGAGCGCATATTTTACGAGGTCAAAATCTTTTGCGCCATCCCCCAGTGGAATCCGTGCCGCGCGCAGGTAGGGGCGTGTTCCGCCAAAAGTTGCCTCCAGACACTGCAAAGGTGTCTCGTCACCATGAAATTGGGCTAAAGATCCCGCCAATACTGAATAGTTAGCTATTATATTTGAAGCAGTTTCGTTGACATACAACACCACCGGCGTGACAAAAGGCGGCAAACGCCGGGCTAGATCAGCCGCCCTTTGAATGCTGATGCAGCGCAGGCTGTTGGGGTACAGGTTAAAACCAATCGCATCGACGCCAGCCTCAACAGCGGCGTCAACGTCTTGCTCACGGGTCAGGCCGCAAATTTTGATTCTGGTGCGAGGCACCTGGGTCGATAGGGATGTCATGGCAATGAATCATAACCAGCCGTGCGCTCTGGCAGGCCCCAATGCGCGTCGTAACGCGGCCCCAAAAAGTAGAGGCCATCGGGCGCGAACGTGGGCGCTGCGGCATCGCGGTTTCGCGCCGCCAGCACGTCCAGCAGCCACTCGGGCGGGTATTTGCCTTGGCCTACCGCCAGCAAACAGCCCATGATGTTGCGGATCATTCGGTGCAAAAAGGCGTTGGCTTCAAACTCAAAGCGCCAGTAGGCGCCGCGCTGATGGATGTCTGCGCACAGCAGATTTTTGACCGGCGACAAGGCCTGACAACTTGATGCCCGGAACGACGAAAAATCATGCGCGCCGATCAAATGACGGGCGGCCTGCCGCATCGCCTCCAGATTCAGCGGTTGATAGACCCAGCCAACCCGGCCCGCGTCAACACTGGGGCGCACGGGTGACGCCAGCACCACATACACGTAGCGCCGCGACAGGGCACTGGCGCGGCAATGGAACGCGTCGGGCACCGGATGCGCCCACTGCACCGCAATGTCGCGTGGCAAATGGCTATTAGGGCCACGCACCCAGGCGTTGGGGTCGCGGCTTAGCACTGTGTCAAAGTGGATCACCTGCATCAGGCCATGCACCCCGGCGTCGGTGCGGCCTGCGCACAAAACGGCAAGGCGTTTTTGATGGGTGAACCGGCCCAAGGCGGCTTCGAGTTTGTCTTGAACCGTCAGGCCGCTGGTCTGGCTTTGCCAGCCCTGGTAGGCCGAGCCGTTGTAGGAAATCCCGAGCGCCAGCCTCACCTGGGATCACGTCCTGAATTCAGCGCTGCGGCTGGATGCGTTGCCAACAGGGCTCAGTTGAGCTTGGCCAGCGCTGCCTGTGCCCGCGCTTTCATGTCGCCGGTGGCCTCGGCAATCACTTCCTGGATCAAGTCGCGTGCGCCGTCTTCGTCGCCGATTATGCTGAACTCCTCCGCCAGGGCGAGTTTGGTCGCCAGCGGGTCTTGCGGGGCGTCCATCAACGGTTCCAACCCCATGACGTTGGTGGGCGACGCGGCAGTGGGCGATAGGGCTGGCGCGGCGGATTTGGGTGCCAGCGGCGCGTCGTTCAAGTCGAGTGACAGGTTGCCCAAGTCAAATTCCAGCATGCCCAATTCAAGCGGCACAGGCGCTGCGGTAGTCGGGGTGACGGCCAGCATGCCAGGTGTGGTCGAACCGAAACTGACGGCTGCTTCATGGCTGAATTGTTCCGCTTCGTCCGGCGTAGCAATCGCCTGGGTTGCCATGTGGGGCGCTGACGACGGGGGCATATCGAGCGTCGGCAGCGTGAATTCCAGGGGGCCGTTGCCGGTGTCCATCAGCGGAGTGTTCGACGCGACCACAGGCTGGGTTTTTGTGCCAAAGTCAATATCCAGGGCAGGTGGCGCAAAACTGAGCGCTTCCATTTTGGAAGTGGCTTCACTGTTCTTGAAGTCCGAAATGACACCCGCGTTTTCATCGTCAAGCGAGAAGTCGAGGTCCAGATCCAGGTCAACCCCTGACGGGACGCTGTGCACTGCGTCAATCGGTGAGGTCGTCGTGGCTGCAAAGCTGGACACCACGGCAGCCGACGCTGCCGCAACGGGAGCGACATAACTCACGCCTGGGGGTTTGCCGCCTGGCTGGTAAAGCGGATTGCTGGGGTCAATGCCCAGTCCAAGGTCGCAAATTCGCGTCCAGTCGGAACCTTCATTGCCGGTGGCTTTATAGGCTTCTGTGGCAGCCGACTCAAAACCTTTGGTGTCACGCCGCTTGGCAAAGATTTCAAGCAATTTGTGATGGATGGCGACTCGGCCCGGATTGAGCTTCAGGGCTTCTTTCAAAATCTCTTCGGCCTGGATGTCGCGGCCATAGGCCAGGTAAACGTCAGCTTCCGCAACCGGGTCAACGTCGTCTGCGGCATCAAGCTGGCTGGGTGAATACACCTGGGAGGTGCCAGCGGCCGAACTGTCGGCCGTGTCCACGCGCTGCCCACCGCTGGAGCCGAAATAAGACTCGGGTTGCAGGCGGCTTTCCAGAAAAGCGCTGTCGTCAGGCGAGCCATTTTTGCGCTGCCGTGACCGCATGAAGACCCAGCCGGCGAGCAGGGCAAGCAAACCCGCCCCGGCAGCCGGGATGAGCGGGTTGTCCGTCATTTGATCAATCAAACCCGCCTCTTTGACGGCGACCACGGGCGCAGGCGCGGCGGGTTTGGCCGGAGCCATCACGGCCGGTGTTGGCGCTGCGGCGGCGGGTTGTGACGCCGGTGCTGCAGGCGCAACTGCAATCGGCGGCACTGCAACGGGCGCGGCAACGCTCGCAACCGCAGCGGACGCTTTGCCTGCTGCAACCGGTGCTGCAGGTACCGCAGGTATAGCTGGTGATGAGGGTACAGCAGGTGCTGCGGGCGCAGCGGCGGCGGGCGCGGAAGCGGCGCCCAGCTTGGCCAGATCGCTGATATTTTTTGCGACCTCAGCTTTGCGTGCTGCGGCGTCTTTCGCGGCAAGGTCTTTGGCAATCCGGTCTGCTTCAGCCTGCGCTGCGACAGCGCCTTTGGACAAGGTCAATTTGTCTGGGGCGGCGCTGCCCGCCTTTTTGTCGTCAACTTTGGCATCAATGCGGCCGCTGGCCTGGCGGTCGGCAGGTGCCGTCTGGGAGGTCGGCACATTGGCCGCCAAATTTTTGCGGAAATCGTTGAAGTCCCGGCTTTGGGCGATCACCGTTTGGGCGGCCTCTTTTTTGCCCAGCGCCATTGCTTGCTCAGGCGAGGGCACGTTGATGACGACGCCACTCTTGATGCGGTTCAAGTTGCTGTTGATGAAGGCATCCGGGTTGCTGCGAAGCAGTGCCACCAGCATTTGGTCCAGCGACACGTTGCCGGGCTTGAGGGCATTGGCGATTTTGCTGGCCGTGTCACCCGGCTTGACGGTCAGTTGTTTGCCAGACTCACCGCCTGGGGCAGCTTTTGCTGCAGCGGCGCGGTCGGCTTTGGCCTTGGGCTCAGCCTGTGGCCTTGCAGGGCGCGACGCAGCGCGCGCAGCCGGCGCAGCATTCGCTGCGGCCGGGGCTGGCATCAAGCTTGAATTTGCCACGCCAGCCGACGCGCCAAGGGGCGTGGTTTCGGCCGATGGGGTTTGGGCCAGGATGGCAGAAGGGGCCACCGGCGCACGCAGGTTGGGCGGGTCAAACAACATGGTGTAGTCGCGCACAATGCGACCGCTGGCCCAGCTGGCTTCCAGAATCATGTCCACAAACGGGTCATTGATGGCGCGGTCGCTGGTCAGGCGCAAAAAGGCGCGACCGTCGGCGCGGCGTTGTATGACCACCCGCAAGTTGCCCATCACCGCGTTGTAGTCCAGGCCCGCAGCACGGAAGGCCTCTGGCGAAGCGATGCCGGCTTTCAGTGTTGCGGCTTCCTCGGCGTTGATCTCGGGGATGTCAATCTCTGCGCGCAAAGGCTCGCCCAAGGCGGACTGAACCACCACCGTACCCAATGACAAGGCCCAGGCACCGGGCGCAGACAGGCCCAAAAATGCAACAGCGGCCAGGCCCAAAGCGGTTCGCTGCCAGATATTGTCTTGATTATGTTTCTGATGCTTCAATTGAATAGCCTCCTCGGGGTTCGGGCGAGCCGTCATTATGGCCTGTAAACCACGTTACAGCCCACCTGCTTAAATCATGAAAAGTACCATAACATCAATGTCTTAGCCTGACAAGCTCAGAAAGCTTTTAAGTGTGGCGGGGTGCGGCACTTAGGCGTGGCCCAAGGGCACAACGTTGCCAAACGACAACGCGCCGCCAGAAAAACTGGCGGCGCGTGGCAATGGAACGGTGCTCGCGCCCTTATGCGGCTAGCAAAATTCGTAGCATCCTGCGCAGTGGCTCTGCGGCTCCCCACAACAATTGATCGCCTACGGTGAACGCGCCCAGGTACTGCGGCCCCATCGCCAGTTTGCGGATGCGTCCTACCGGAATGGTCATGGTGCCCGTCACCGCCACTGGGGTCAGGTCTTTGATGGTCGCCACGCGCGTGTTCGGCACCACCTTGACCCAGGCGTTGTCGGCCGCGATCATGGCCTCGATGTCCGCCACCGGCACGTCTTTTTTGAGCTTGAAGGTCAGCGCCTGGCTGTGGCAGCGCATGGCACCGACGCGCACGCAAAAACCGTCAACCGGCACGGCCGTCGTGCCCGCAAAACCATCGCCCTGGCCCATGATCTTGTTGGTCTCGGCCATGCCTTTCCACTCTTCTTTGCTCACCCCCCAACCGGGTTCGTCCCGGGTTTTGCCAAGGCCCAAGTCTTTGTCGATCCAGGGAATCAGCGAACCGCCCAAAGGCACGCCGAAGTTGGCGGTTTCAACGGTGGACAGGCTGCGCTGCGTGGCGATGACCTGGCGGTCAATTTCAAGGATGGCACTTTTTGGGTCGTCCAGCAGGCTGCGCACCGATGCGTTCAGTGTGCCGTATTGCGTTAGCAGCTCGCGCATGTGTTGTGCGCCGCCGCCGCTGGCCGCCTGGTAGGTTTGGGTGCTCATCCACTCCACCAGGCCGGCCTTGTACAGCGCGCCCACGCCCATCAGCATGCAGCTCACCGTGCAGTTGCCGCCGATCCAGTTGTTGCCGCCTTTGGACAGGGCGTTCTGGATGACAGGCAGATTGACCGGGTCAAGGATGATCACCGCGTCAGAATTCATTCGCAAGGTGGACGCCGCGTCAATCCAGTGGCCGCTCCAGCCGGCGGCGCGCAGCTTGGGGAACACGTCTGAGGTGTAATCGCCGCCTTGTGCGGTGATGATGATGTCGCATTGTTTGAGCGCTGCAATGTCGAAGGCGTCTTTCAGCGTGGGCTCGTTTTTCGCCTGGGCCGGTGCTTTGCCGCCGACGTTCGAGGTCGAGAAAAATACCGGTTCGATCAAGCCGAAATCGCCCTCGGCAATCATGCGGTCAATCAGCACCGAGCCGACCATGCCGCGCCAGCCGATGAGGCCAACCCTATTTCCTATTTTCATTTTCAATGCGCCTTTCAAAATAAATCAGTTGGGCTGATTCCCCCGGCTCGTCAGGCTCCGGGGTAGGCGCACGACGAACCAGGCTCTGCTAGCCCTTAATGGTGGTCGTTTTAGTGGTGGCAATGAACGCGGCCACACCAGCGGCAAGGCGCTGGGCGGTGTTGGTGAGTGCCAAAAATGCGTTCATGAGGGCTGAATTATAACCAGCTCAGGTTTGCAGCGCCCTGACGACCGCATCACCCATCTCAAGTGTTCCCACGCGCCTGGTGCCAGCGCTGTAAATGTCTGCCGTGCGCAAGCCCTGCGACAGCACCGTCTTCACGGCCGCTTCGATGCGGTCAGCGGCCTGGGGCTGGCCCAAGGAGAAGCGCAGCATCATGGCGGCGCTCAAAATGGTCGCCAGCGGGTTGGCAATGCCTTTGCCGGCAATGTCTGGGGCGCTGCCGTGGCTGGGCTCGTACAGGCCCTGGTTGCTGGCGTTCAGGCTGGCCGAAGGCAGCATGCCGATCGAACCCGTCAGCATTGCCGCTTCGTCGGAGAGGATGTCGCCGAACATGTTGCCGGTGACGACCACGTCGAACTTCTTGGGCGCCTTCACCAACTGCATGGCGGCGTTATCCACATACATGTGGTCCAGGGCCACGTCGGGGTATTGCTTGCCGACTTCGGTGACCACATCCTTCCAGAACTGGAAGGTCTCCAGCACATTGGCCTTGTCCACGCTGGTCACGCGCTTGCTGCGCTTCTGCGCCGCCTGGAAGGCCACGTGGGCGATGCGCTCGATCTCGGGCCGGGTGTAGCGCATGGTGTCAAAGGCTTCTTCGGCACCAGGAAAGTTGCCGTCTGGCGCAACGCGCCTGCCGCGTGGTTGGCCAAAGTAGATGTCGCCCGTCAGTTCGCGGATGATGAGGATGTCCAGACCTGCGATCAGCTCGGGCTTGAGGCTGGAGGCGCCGACCAGCTGTTCATAACAGATGGCGGGGCGGAAGTTGGCGAACAGGCCCAGGTTTTTGCGCAGGCCCAGGATGGCCTGCTCCGGGCGAAACTGGCGATCGAGCGTGTCGTACTTCCAGTCGCCCACAGCGCCGAACAGAATGGCGTCGGCCTCCTGCGCGAGCTTGAGCGTGGCGGGGGGCAGCGGGTGGCCATGCGCATCAAAGGCCGCGCCGCCCACCAGGGCGGTTTCCATCTCAAACCTCAAGCCAAGCGCGTTCAAAACTTTGACTGCTTCGGCGACGATTTCGGTGCCGATGCCGTCACCTGGAAGAATTGCGATTTTCATAATTGAATAAAATGCTATATATAAAGTAGCTTGCTATGTATATTCCATAAGGAGATACTGCCTGTATGGCCAGGTATGGTAGACCTGTGCGAGCCGAGAGGCCGGGGCGTCAGGCCGCTGACGCGGTGTGCGCCAGCCAGGGTTTCTGCGCCAGGCGTTCTGCTTCAAATGCCCTGATCTTGTCGGCATTGCGCAAGGTGAGGCCAATGTCGTCAAAGCCGTTCAACAGGCAGTATTTGCGAAAGCCCTGGATCTCAAACGGCAGATCCTCGCCTTGCGACCGCATGACCACCTGGCGCTCCAGGTCGATGGTCAAGGTGAAGCCGGGGAAGGCCAAGCACTCGTCAAACAGCGCCGTCATCTGGGCCTCTGGCAGCACGATGGGCAACAGGCCGTTTTTAAAGCTGTTGTTGAAGAAAATGTCAGCATAGCTGGGCGCGATGATGGCCCTGAAGCCGTATTGATCCAGCGCCCAGGGTGCGTGCTCGCGCGAAGAGCCGCAGCCAAAGTTTTTGCGCGCCAGCAAGATCGACGCATTCTGATACCGCGGCTGGTTCAGTACAAAGTCGGGGTTGGGCTTGCGGCTGGCCGGGTCTTGCCCCGGGTAACCCGCGTCTTTAAAGCGCCATTCGTCAAACAGGTTTTCGCCAAAACCGGTTTTCTTGATGGACTTTAAAAACTGCTTGGGAATGATGGCGTCGGTGTCGACGTTTTCGCGGTCCATCGGGGC
>JANYCG010000194.1 GCA_025360385.1 Burkholderiales bacterium
GATTTGGCTGACGCACGCACCTACTACGGGCAAGAGGCCCCCCACATGCTGGCAGACTTCGCATTGACGATGGATTCAGAGTTGCTTCACCTGCGCAGGCACGCCGATACCGGTTCTCCCCGTTATGGATTGCAGCTTGGCATACCCGGACTGCGCAGTTGGCCGGTGAAGGTATTTCCGTACATGATTTTTTACAGGGTTGAAGATGCACGTATCGTAGTGCTACGGGTATTGCACCAATCCACCGACATTCCAGGGCATTTAATGCCCTGACTCTGTTGCCCTCTTGCCTCGAAATTTTTCTGGATTTGCATCTTGTCCAACGCCTCCGAAACCCGCCGCCGCCGCACCTTCGCCATCATCTCGCACCCGGACGCCGGCAAAACCACGCTGACCGAAAAGCTGCTTTTGTTCTCGGGCGCGATCCAGATTGCGGGCTCCGTCAAGGCGCGCAAAGCCACGCGCCATGCCACGTCCGACTGGATGGAAATCGAGAAGCAACGCGGCATCTCGGTGGCCTCCAGCGTGATGCAGATGGTGTACCGCGACCACGTCATCAACCTGCTGGACACGCCTGGCCACAAAGACTTTTCGGAAGACACCTACCGCGTGCTGACCGCTGTCGACTCGGCCCTGATGGTGATTGACGCCGCCAACGGCGTGGAGGCGCAAACCCGCCGCCTGATTGAAGTTTGCCGCCAGCGCAACACGCCCATCATCACCTTCGTCAACAAGATGGACCGCGAGGTGCGCGAGCCGCTGGACATCATGGACGAGATTGAGCGCGAGCTGGGCATGCCCTGCGTGCCCATGACCTGGCCGGTGGGCCAGGGCAAAACTTTTGGCGGCATCATCAACCTGCGCACCCAAGCGATGACGGTGTTTGAGCCGGGCGGCGATCGGGGTCCCAAAGACTTCACGACCCTCCCGCTGACGGACCAGGCCACTTTGCTCAATCGTTTTGGCCATGAGTTCGAAACCGCACACGACAGCATGGCGCTGGCCACCGGCGCATCGCCCGTCTGGGACCATGCGGCATTTTTGGCAGGCCAACAGACCCCAGTTTTCTTCGGCTCCGGCGTGAACAATTTTGGCGTGATGGAGGTGCTGGACGCGCTGGTCGACCTGGCGCCTGCACCCCAGTCCCGCACCAGTTCTTTGGTGGTCAACAAGCAGCCGGTGATCACCGAAGTCCAGCCGGACGACGACGCGTTTTCCGGCGTGGTATTCAAGGTGCAGGCCAACATGGACGCCAACCACCGCGACCGCATCGCCTTTGTGCGCATGGCCTCCGGCAAATACACGCCGGGCATGAAGCTCAAGGTGATGCGCAGCAACAAAGAACTGCGTCCGACCAGCGTCGTGACCTTCATGAGCCAGCGCCGCGAAGCGGTGAATGAAGCCTACGCCGGTGACATCGTTGGCTTCACCACCCACGGTGGCGTGCAGCTGGGCGACACGATCACCGACGGCAGCGTCAACCTGCAATTCACCGGCCTGCCGTTTTTTGCGCCCGAACTGTTCATGACCGTGGTGCTGCGCAACCCCTTGCGTACCAAGCAACTGCAACAAGGGCTGGCACAGCTCGGAGAAGAGGGCGCGATTCAGGTGTTCCGCCCCGAGATGGGTGGCAACATGCTGCTCGGCGCTGTGGGGCAATTGCAATTTGAAGTGGTGCAACACCGGCTTAAAGGCGAGTACGACGCCGACATCCGCCTGGAGGGCAGCCAGTACACCGGCGCGCGCTGGATCACCGCTGACACGGCGGTCGAATTGACGGCCTTTGTCAACGCCTACCCGGCCCGCATGGCGCGTGATGCGGCCAATACATTGGCCTACCTGACCACCTCGCAATACGACGTGCGGCTGGCGCAAGAGCGCTTCCCGAAAATCCATTTCCACCTGCTGCGGGAACACGCTGGGCTGGCCTTGCAGTCGGCAGCTTGACCAAAACCATGCGGCCCTTGACACATTGGCCGATGGACGCACGGCGCAATTTGGTCGGCGTGTTCACCGACATCGATGACACGCTGACGACAGCTGGCGCCATCACGCCGGATGCGCTGCAAGCGCTGGCCGATTTAAAAAACGCAGGCCTGCACGTGATCCCCATCACCGGGCGGCCGATTGGCTGGAGCGAACCGTTTGCACTGGGCGACGCAGCACGCGGCATCGCGCCCTGGCCGGTGGACGCCATCGTGGCCGAAAACGGCGCGGTGGCAGTGTTGTGCGGCCAAAAAAATAGTGGCATAGGCCAAAATGGCAGAATGTTCCCGTCAAACAAGCATAGTTTGCTATTAAAAATATACCAGCAAGATGCGGCAGTTCGCCTTGAAAACTTTCAGCGGATGCAGCTTGTGGCAAAACAGGTGTTGCGCGAGGTGCCTGGCGCAAGCCTGTCGCAAGACGCCAACGGCCGCGAAACCGACATCGCAATTGACCACAGCGAGTTCAGCCATTTGAGCGCCGACCAGATCGCGCAGGTGGTGGCCCTCATGCAACAAGCGGGCATGACGGCGACGGTCAGCAGCATCCACATCAACGGCTGGTTTGGCAAGCACAACAAGCTGTCGGGCGCGCGTTGGATCGTGCATGCCTTGCTAGGCCGCGACCTAGATTTTGAAATTGACCAATGGGCTTACGTCGGCGATTCAAGCAATGACCAGCTCATGTTTGAGCACTTCAGCCACAGCGTTGGCGTCGCCAATATTCGCCGTTTTGAAGCCCAATTAACCCACTTGCCAAGCTACATCACGCAAGCCGCGCGCGGTGCCGGGTTTGCCGAGGTGGCACAAGCGATTTTGCAGGCCAGGGCCTAAGGTAAGCCGAGCCTGACGTCAGGCCCCTATAGACACTTCATTTAGTATAGCTGTGCAAGCATATTCCATGAGGTTTTACGGCACTTTTACCCCTCAGACACCACCTTGGGGATGGGTGGGGTCCACCCACAACACATCCTCTGGTTTTTCGACCGGCTCAATCGCCAGGTTGACCGCCACGGCCTCGCCGTCACTGCGGCACAAAACGCATTCCAGCAGTTCGGTCGGGCTGGCATTGATCTCCTGGTGCGGCACGTAGGGCGGCACGTAAATGAAGTCGCCCGGCCCGGCCTCAGCCGTGAACTCCAGCCGCTCGCCCCAACGCATGCGGGCCCGGCCCCGGATGACGTAAATGACGCTTTCCAAATGGCCATGGTGGTGGGCACCGGTTTTGGCGTTGGCGTGGATCGTGACGGTGCCAGCCCACAACTTTTGCGCCCCCGTGCGGGCGAAGTTGATGGCCGCCTTGCGGTCCATGCCAGGGGTTTGGGCCGTGTTGCCGTCCAGCTTGTCAGCCGGGATGACGCGGATGCCGTCGTGTTTCCAGGGCGCGTCTGCGGCAGTGACATGCTCATGGGTGTGAGGGTGGTCGTGGTCGCCGCTTTGGTCGTGTGAATCGTGCGTGTTCATCGATATTCGCCTTTGGGAAGCGCTGAACAAATCCGTGTGGATTCACGGCGCTTGGATCGGTTTGGGCTGCAGGGCGATTTTGCCTTCAATCCCACCCCTATCGGCCAGAAATTCAACGCCGCAGAGCGCCCGATCCAAGTGAGCTGCGCCACGGCGACTTGTTCAACGCATCCCTACGGGTCAGAATTCGGCCGTTGGGCGCTGCCATGGCGGCAACTCAAAAAAAACGCTGCACCCGGCAATTGGCGCAGCGTTTTCTCTCAACCAGCCGAATGGCTGATCAAATTTCAAATTGTCATTTCGTAGGTGTGCCGTTGACTTGGCCGTCAATCGTCAAGGTCTCGCCGCCCGGAACCAAGACATCGGGTGATTTGAAATCAAGCGCTGTAACTTCGGACAACGCCGCCTTGTTGAAAATGATTTGCTTCAAAATCGGCTCGAACCCAACCGCGTTGGCCGGGCAAACAACAGCTTTGTTGTCACAGCCAAAAAACTTGATTTTTCCGCTTTCAAAAAACCAGAAATGCGCACCCGTAATGGCCCCAGATTTAATGTCCAACTCCACCTCAAAGTTACCATCCTTGGTTGCGCCATTCAATGAAATTTCCGCTGCTGTGGCACCCGGATAAACAACGACAGCGGGCGTGTAGACACCATTTCGAGCGGCATTGCTGGCCAGAGTAATCGTGAAACTGCCCGCAGCAACTGCCGCAGGTTTGCCCAAGTCTGTCACCACATTGGCCAGGGTCTTGCCACCCGCCTTCAGCTTGGCCTG
>JANYCG010000196.1 GCA_025360385.1 Burkholderiales bacterium
CGCGTTGTTGATGGTGGCCGCAGAGCTTTGCGTCAAGCTGCCCCTGCCCTGCAAGGTGATGCCGCTGGCAATGTTGAGGGTATTGGTCTGGCCGTACCCGGCGTAAATGGAGCCGCCCGCGATGTTGACAATGGCGTTGCCCGCCACCGTGCCCAGGCCTTGCGCGCCACTGCCCTGGAACAACCACTGGCCCGTGCCCACGTTGGCGGTGACGCCACTGGCCAGCAGCAGGCCATTGTTGATGAAGATATTGCCGCTGGTGGTTAAGGTCTGGTGCGTGGCGTCGCCCAAAGTGACATTGTCCAGCGTGGCACCGTTCAGTGTGAACGCGCTCACCAGTGTGGCGTTTTTGATGGTGCCGCTGACGGTGGTGGCCGCATTCAGCGTGATCTTGCCGCTGTTGTTGTTGATGATTCCCGAGATGCTGTTGCTGCCACCGCCAACCGCATCAGAATTCGCGTTCAGGGTCAAATTAAGCCTGCCGGTGGCTGTGGCTGAAATGCCGGCATTGAGGTTGATGTTGTTGTGGGCTGACAGGGTGAGCGACACATCCGTGAGGCTGCTGGTGGTGATGGCGTTGCTCAATGTGATATCGCCGTTTTGCGCACCGCCTGCACTGGTGGTGATGGTCACGTTGATGCCCGCGTTCAGCGCCGCCTGGATCGTCGCCACTGTAATGATGGACGAGTCGGCCGTGGTCGCAAAATTCGGGTTGCCTGTGATGTTGGTGTCAGACCCGGAGGTTTGAATCGTCACGTTGTTCGGGTCCAGTAGCCACAGCCCGGCTTTGCCACCACGCTCGCCATTTTTGCCTTGCGCCGCGGTAGCGTCCGCAACCCAGCCATCCGCAATCTCCAGCCGATGTTTGCCAGACGTCTCAATCTGCCCGCCATCGCCGCCCAGCGCACCGCCGCGCGCCGCGATTTTGCCGTAGATTTGCGCGGTGTCGTTGGCCCAGACCACCACCAGGCCGCCGCTGCCACGCAGGTCGGCATTGGCGTACAGCGTGGCGGTTTTGGCGATGTAGGTGTTGCTGGCGGTGATGATGTTCGGGTTTAGACCTTGCCAGCCGCCGCCCACCAAAATGCTGCCGCCGCCCAATGGGCCGGAGGCGTCCAGTACCGCGTCGTCGCCAACGGTAACCCGGCCCCGGGCACTGACGCGGATGTTGCCGCCCACGCCATAACCGCTTGGCTGGCCGTTGTTGGCTGGGGTGGGCGAGGGCAGGGGTGCCGGTGCCGCGGGCAGGGCCGGGGTCGATGGTTCAGGTCGGGTGGGTGCAGAAGGCTGGTGCGGGCGATGGGCAAAGTTGGATTGACCGACTGGACTCGTCAAACCAGCGACAACTAGGCTGGACGTATCACCGGCAGTGGGTGAACCGGATGGGGCGGGTGCGGCGCCAGGTGCCGACAGGAGGGTAGCGGAGTCCACCCCTGCGACGGGCCCGCTGCCCAATGCACCGGTGCTTGCAGGTGCGGGTGCGGGTGCGGCCAATGCGGCCTGCCTGATCGCCAAACTTGCACGGTTTGCAAGGTTTGAGGCCGCGCTGGCTGCGCCATCCAAAGCGCTGGTCCAACCGTTCGTTTTAGAGTTTTCGCCTAGGTTGGACACACCCGCGCGTTCAAGTGAAGCTATATTATAAATAGCTAACTGATTAGCATCCACGGGAACATACGTCGATTTTGTTCCATCAAGTGCCGGTTTGACCGAGACCACGCCCTGCACGACCACCTCACCGCCGCCGTTCAAGCCAAGTGCGTTCGACGCCGAAATGTCAATGTCGCCGCCGGTTGTGCCCCGCGAACCCGTGGCGGTTACCACGCTCGACGGTGCCAACTCCACTTTTTGCGCGGCACGCAAAGTCACGCTGCCGTTCACACCCATGACCGCTGAACTGGCCTGGATGCGACCGCTGTTTTTAACCAGCCCGCCGTAAATCGAGATGCTGCGTGCCATCAAGCTGCCCAGGTTGACCGCCACCTCATCGGTATTGCTGATCTCGACCCGGATCGACGGTTTGTCGATGTCGGCGACCTCCACGCTGCGGCCTGCCGCCAGCAGAATGGTGCCGTCTGGTGAATGGATGAGGCCAGAGTTTTCAACCCGTGGCGCTACCAGCAACACCTCGCCACCCCGCGCCGTGCGAATGCTGCCTTCATTGACCACCGCACCGGCACCCGGCGTGTCGGTGAAACGCAGGCGATTGCTCAAAAAGTCTTCATTTGACAAACGCAGGGTTGAGGCCACTAGCCCCGCCACGTCCACTTGCGAGCCTTGCCCGAACAGGATGCCATTGGGGTTGATCAAAAACACCCGACCGTTCGATTGCAAGGTGCCCAAAATGACCGATGGGTCAACCCCCACCACGCGGTTCAAAACCTGGCTGGTAGCCGACTGTTGAATGAAACGCGTCAGCTCGCCCCGGTTGATGTTGAACTGCTGCCAGTTGATGATGGCGCCGGGGGTGTTTGTGATGTTCAACGCATTGCCGCTTTGCACAAATGATGCCTGGCCGTTGACGACTTGCGGTGCCCCCTTGACTTGTGCCTGCCCAAGAGGCGCAGCCAACAGCCCCGCCAAGGCCAAAGCGGCTGCCAGAGGATGCCGAAGCCAAGGCCGCAACAGCCGGGTGGCCAACATCGTCCATAGGCGTGACAACAGTTGCATGAGCAGATGCGAGGGCTGGCGGTTGCGCAGCCAAAAGCGCCGCCGCATGCTGGCCGTTGGCATGTTCTGGCGCGCGGTGTTCACACCCATTCGCCCGACCAGGTTTGGGCTTGGCGTTTGGTTCAGCCGGATTGACAGCTTGGGGCGGTACATGGTGAGTCGCCTTTCAAAGAAAATTCCAAATCAGGCCGAGGTTCAACTTTTGACCCCCGCGTTGGGAGCCAGTGGCCAGCACTGCGCCGCGCAGCACGTAGCCCCAATCCATCTTGACGCTCAAGCTGCGCCCCAGGCTGGCGCGCAGGCCCAGGCCTGCGCTGGCGATGGTTTGTTCGCCAATTTCTCCTGGCGCGGGCTGGTTGCGCGTCGCCACAGCCGCGTCGACAAAGGCCAGCGGCGACAGGCGCCAGTTGGCCACGTCGTGCTGCGGTGCCAACACCTCAAAACTGGTGCGCAGACCGCGGTCGCCGGCAATTTCGCGCTCGGCAAAACCGCGCACGCTGTCGCTGCCACCCACGCCAAACTGCTCGGCGGCAATCAGCAAGTCCTTGGTGTATTGGCCGGTCAGATTCAGGCGCAACGCCCATTGGGAGGCAAAACGCTCGGTGTGGCTGGCGTTGATTTTCAGCGTCTGGAACTGGGCATCGGCACCGGCCCGCCCGCCCGGCTGGTTGAAGTCTGCGGTGCTGCCGTTTTGTGAGCCAGGCAAGTTGTTGAGCCACTGGAGGCCAAAGAAAAAATCGCGCTGCGCGTCACGCCAGTTGCCGCTGTAACCCAGAATCAAGGGCCGTGTGGACAAATCAGGGACCAGACTGCCGCCGCCCACGCCGATCAGCGTGACGCTGCTGCCGTAGTCATGTTGCTCTAGACCGAGGGTGGCGCGGTGCGAATATTCGGCGGAAGATTCGAGGTGGTGGGTGTACTTGGCGCTGTAGATATTGCCTTTGCCGGAGATCGCCAGATCCGGCCCGCCGCCGGCCTGGGTGACACGACCAGAATCGACGTTGGAACTGCTCACGTTGAACTCGATGGCGTCGCCCAGGCGGTACAGCGGAATGCGGTAGCCCAGGCCCAATACCGCCATTTGGCTCCAGTAGCCGGGGCTGGACATCAACTGCACCGAGAGTGCGTGGTCGCGGTTGAACAGGTTGTTGTGTTGGTACACCAGGCCAGAACGGTACAGGCCGGTGCTGCTGTTGCCGGTGTTGTCCAGCAGCAAAAGCCAGCGCTGCGGGTCTTCTCCAGCCACCTTGACTTGAACGTCCGTGTCTTTCTCGTTGTTGCCGCGTTTGAAGGTGACATGGGTCACTTTGCTGCCGCTGTCGTTGGCCAGCACCAGGTTGCGGTTGAGCTCGCCTGTGTTCACGGTTTGGCCTGCAAGCAGAGCGGGCAGGCTGCGCAGCACGTTGTCTTCGTTGTAGATCGGGTGGGGTTCTACCACGACCTTGCCCAAGATGCCCTCCACCACCTGCAGGGTGACGACGCCAGACACCAGCTCTTGTTCGGGGATTTCGACTTTGACCGAGCCGTAACCTGCGGCCACATAAGCCTTTTCCAGCGATTCAATGGCACGCTGGATGGTCTCAAAATCGCTTTGTGGCCCGGTGTAGGCTTGTGTGAGCTCGTCCACCTGTCGGGCGTTCAGCAAAGAATTGCCCTGAACCTTGTAGGCGCTGATGGCGAACTTGGCTTGCGCCCAGGCACAGGCTGGCGACAACAGCAGTGCGGTGGCCAGGCAGGCCATCCCAAGCCAGGCGGCAGCTGCTGGCGTCAAAGCGCCAAGCCGGCGTGGATAAATTGGATCAAACGGTTTCATGTCGCTTTCAAAGGTCCAGGCTGGCCAACCCCACTCCCACCTTCAAATCAAGGGCCTTGACAAATCCAGTTGCCAAGCCATTTCCCCACAGTTTTAAGGCAGCTTCCATTTTACCGCCGCCATGCCTCTTCTACACCCAAAATTTCCCTTTGAGGGGCATTGCAGCAAGTCAAAACCGTGAGCGATTCCTCACATTGCTTTGAATAAATGGGCGTAAAGGCGGCTCACCGCCATTTTCGGCGCGGACGGCAAACTGCCGCGCAGTTGCAGCCACAGTTTGCCCGCCTCGTCACGCGTGACCACCTCAATGCTGCTGGCCCGCACCAAGCTGCCTCGATGCACCTGCCAGAAGGTTTGAGCATCCAGCCGGCTGACCAGTTCTTTCAGGGGCGTGCGGATCAGGTATTCGCGCCTTTGGCCACCGGTTTGGGTCAACACGCGCAGGTATTTGTCGGCCGCTTCAAAACAGACCACCTCGTCAATCGGCACCATGCGCACGGTGTTGCCAACGCTGGCCTGGATGAACTTGAGCGGCGTCATGTCTGGCTTTGTTTCAACGCTGTGTTCAGTTGCGCCGCCGCTTGCCCCGCCCGTCGGCCAGGGCGACATTGCCAGGGTAGAAAGCGCACGAAGCTGGTTCAGTGCTGCTTCGAAGTCAATAGCGGGCTGGGTACGCTGTGCAAGGACTTGCTGCACTTTAGCCACGGTCTTCTGCAAACGGGCGGCCTGCACGGGCTTGAGCACATAGTCCATCGCCTGGGCTTCAAAAGCCTGCACCGCAAACTGGTCGTAGGCCGTGACGAACACCAGGGCCGGAAAGGCCTTGTTGCCCGGCAGAGCCACATCGGCCCAGGCGTCGGCCAGCTCGGTGGCGGCATCCAGCCCGTTTTGGCCGGGCATCTTGATGTCGAAAAAAATGACGTCGGGTTGCAAACGCAGGGCTTCGCGCACGGCCGAGGCACCGTCACCCACCGTGGCCAATACCCTGAGCTCGGGCCACAGGCCAGCCAGCTCCACCTGCAACGCAGCCGCCAACAGCGGCTCATCTTCGGCAATCAGAGCGGAAAAGTGATGCATGTCCCCGTACCTGCTGTATTGTTAGCTATCTTATTTATAGTAAACTGATGTCCGTAGGTGTTGGCCAATCGGGCCCGCACCTGCGCCAGACCAAGGCCGGTTCCGACGGCTTCGCCAGCGTCTTGCGGTGCCTGCCCATGGGGCGGTGGTGGGGGCTGGCCAACCCCCGTATCGGTGACCTCCAGCGTCACCAAGCCACCCCTTTGACTGGCCCTCACAACGATGCTGCCACCCGCAAGCTTGGGCTCCAGCCCGTGTTTGATGCTGTTCTCCACCAGCGGTTGCAGCAACAGCGGCGGCACTGGCACCTGCGCCAGCTCAGCCGGCAAATCCAGCCGGTACTGCAGGCGCGGCCCCATGCGGATGGCCATCAGCTCCAGGTAGTCGTGCAGGCGGTCAAACTCGGTGTGCAGCGGGTGCAAGGGGGTGCGCGAGGCGTTCAGCGTGGCGCGCAAATAGGCGTGCAGATGATCCAGCATATGCAAGGCGCGCGGCGGGTCAGTGGCAATCAGGGCGCGCAGGTTGGCCAAGGTGTTGAACAACATGTGCGGCTCGATTTGCGACTCAAGCAGCTTGAGCCGGGCCTCGACCGCCTGGCGGCTCGCCTCGGACGCTTTGACCTCCAGGTAGGCGCTTTGATTGCGGCTGTAAAAGTAATAGGTGGCGGTGATGCCGGCCAATGCCGTCACCCCGATGGACACCGGCAATTGTGAGCGGCCGTGTTCGTCCCAGGACGACCAGCCAAACCAGGTGTCGCCCGCCAGCGTGCCCAAAACATACCCGGCGACGATGCCCGTCAAGGGCAACAACACACCGCTGGTGCCCTGCGGCCAGCCGGTCTGAGCTGACGACACAAACAGGTGGCGGCCAAAGTCGACGACGGCCCAGGTTGAGGTGCCGATGAAAATCGAATACACCAGTGGCAAGGCATAGGGAACTTGCGGCTGAAAAGCAAACTGGATGGACGCGACGGCCAGGCAGAACGCCAGGGTCTGCAAATAAAAGCGCAGCTTGTCGAGCCAGTCAATCTTCATGGGCTCGTCCACGCGTGCATGGTTCAAACCCCGCGTTGATCTTGTTGGCGTTGCAAACGTTCACGCTCTTTTTGCACCATGCGTTCGCGCAGGCCGCTGCCAGTGCCCAGCACGAACACGGCAATGCCATGCAGAGTCAGGCCCAGGCCCCAGCCCATGGCGGGGTAGATCGACCAGGGGCGCCGCCCCATCGTTTCGCCGTTGGCAGACATGAAGTACAGAAAAAGGTTGACCAGCACGTAGAGCGTGGCATGGATGTACCAGCCCAGCTTGGCGCCCGCGCGCTTGCGTGCCAGGCGGTCGATGGCTTCAGGGGTCAGGGGTGTACTCATGGTGTTTTGATTTTAGGCCTTGGCGTCAGCGCTTTTCAGCGGCCGCAAGCAGGTGCTTCTGGAAGAAAACCGTCGTGTGCTCCGGTCGCGCAGGCCGTTGCCGGGCATGAGGACGAACACCAGCAGGCCGTGGACGAGCAGCACCAGCGCCCAGCCAAAACTCGGGAACCTGACCCAGTCCCGGCCGCTAAGGACCGCCATGGCCATCCTGCCCAGGTTGACCAGGATGAAGACACATGCATGGAAGTACCAGCCCATTTTGCGGTTGGCCCCTTGGTTTGCCAGGTGCTCCAGGTCCTTGGTGCCATGTTCAGTGGGGTTCATGGTGGTTTCCTTCGTTTGGGGTTTTGATGGGTAGACTTTGCCTGGGGCCAGCGGTGTGAAAAGCAGGCTTCAGGGGATGGGCTGAAACCTCAGTCCTTGCACGCCGCCACAATGGCCGCCAGCGCGGGCGCATTCAGGGTCGCGCCGATGTGGTTTGCGCCAGGCACCAGGGCGATGGGAATGGTTTTGCCGGCGCTGGCAAACAGGCTGGTGTAACGGTCGGAAAACATCAGCTCGTCGTCCACGCCCGCCACCAGTTTGATCGCGGCGGGGGCGCGCTGGATGTCGCCGGCGTAGTCCAGATGGGCACCAAAGTTAGTGGCCAGCGCATAGGAGTAAGCAGAGGTCAGAAACTTCTTGGCCTCGTCATTCAGGGCGAATTGCGTCACAAGCAGGTCGTTCCAGCGCTCGATGCCGAACTTGTTGAGCACCGTCAGCCCGACGATGCGGGGGATGCCCACCGAAGCCCAGGAGCCGCTGTGATTGTCAGAGCTGGGACGGTTGCTCGGAGCCTGCACCAGAAACGGCGACAGCAGCACATAACGGTCAAACAGCCCAGCCCGTGGCGAGGCCGAAAACCGCAGCACAAAACCGCCACCGGCCGAGAAGCCGACCAACGTGTTGGGCCCCGCGTTGGGCACGGCTTTCACAAAGTCGGCCAGGTCGTCTTCCAGTTGGCCGATGTAGCCGATGTGGCCACGCGTGCCGGAGTCGCCGTGGCCACGCACATCGAGTGCGTCCACGGTGAAACCAGCCGCCACCAGGGCCTGCGCCATCGGGTGCATGGAGCGGGTGCTGGCCGACGAGCCGTGGATCAGCACAATGCGCCGCACTGCCGGTGCCGGGGCCGCTGCTGTGGCAGCCACCGCGTAGTGGCGGTAAGCCAGTGCTGCACCGTCACGCGCCGTGTAGCGCTGCACCAGGGGCAGGGCGCTGTAGTCCAGGGCTTTGAAGGGCGAGTTGATGCTGTCCATCGCAGCCACAGCGTGGGGGCCAACCCGCACCACGGCGGCGGCCAGAACCGCGACCAGCACCAGGGCCAAGCCGGACAGCGCGATGGCCGCTTTGGGGAAGATATTGGATGCCAACATGGCGCTTACCAAGGGTCGCGTTGCGACAAAAACCGTGCAGCAAACGCGCCTCCGCCTGAAGGTTTTAATGGCCGGTGCGTCGGAATCAGGCGCATCAGGCGCAAGGTGCGTCCGGCAAAAAGGCCGCTGAACGCGCCGTACAACAAGGCGACGGTCAGCGCGAAACTGGCCTCATGGGTTTGGGCCGGATGAATGCCAAGCTCGACGCCGACGATGTATTTGGTCAAGAAAATGCCCAAAATCAGCAACAGCGGCACAGTGCTGCCGGGTACGCTGAAGCAGCGCGCACCCACGTCATACGCGCTGTCCTGCGGTGGTGCAGTCTGCGTCACCCGTGCTGTCACGGTGCCCACTGCAACGGCCCAGGCTGCCAGTGCCAGACCCAATTGCCCACTGTTTCCAAAGGCCGAAACCATGCCAAACAGCGCAAGGGCCAGCATGGCAATGGGGGTGATCGTCAAGCGTTGCAGGCTGACCTGGCGGCTGCGCAGTTGGCTGGCCCCCAGCGCCACCAGCGCGGTCAATAGGCCCCAGACCCAGATGGGCGTGCGTTTGACAATTTGGCCCAGCGCCTCGGGGTGCTGGGAGATGAGTTGGATCAGCATGGTGGTGTCCTTTCGGGTTGGCAGATTGATGGATTGGCAAGTTGACCCGGGTGCTAAACCAGGCCCAGCCACTGGTGAAACAGCAGGTCGCCCAGGTAGCGATTGGGCAACAGCGTGAAGCCGCCGGCCACCACGCAGGCGCCGATGTAAAGGTTGAGCATGGCGATGCGGTGGCCCTTGATGTTGCCTTTGAACAGGAACCAGAAGGCCAGGGCCAGGCTGCCGATGGTGATGGGAATCAGCAGGTGGATCAGCCCCATCGTCAGGCCCAGCGCCTGCACCTGCGGACCGGCTTGGCTGCCAATGAAAATCGCCGACACGGCGGTCACCAGCATCAGTGTGACCCAGGCATAACCAAAGGCGCGGTGCAGCTTGGGGTGTTGTGCGCGACCCTTGCGCGCCCAAAGGGCCACCGGGCCAGTGAGGATGGCCAAAATGGCCGCCGTCATATGGACGGCGATCAGCGGTGTGAGATGGCTGGTGGTGGACATGATGCGCTCCGGTCGAATGGCTTGTCGATGGAGTGGACTTTTTCATGTCCGGCGGTTTGCCGCCAGCGGTTTGCGACGAAATGAGGGTTTGGCGGCGTGAAGTGCAGGCTTCGCGCCGGGAAGCCGCGGGCGCTAAATCAGCAAATCCGCCTCTGGCTTCGCGCCACGCAGGCCAATGATGTCGGCGCCCAGCGCACCGGGCGACACACTGGTGGGCGGGGGCGGGGTGGGGTGATTGTTTTTCAGAATCGTCTGACCAAGTTATTCAATCGTCATGCAGGGGACGGTTGGCCTGGGTCGATTCGAGTCAGGCGTCCGGGCCGCGGCAGCCTTCATCGGCCACGTCGGCGGCGTCAAATTCGGGCGCGCCAGCCCGACCTACAGCCACGGGGCATTCAGCCGGCGCCTTCAGCAAAGTCCCGCACATCCCCCACGGCGCTGTCGCCAAAATCAGCCCGCGCCAGATAGGCCAGCACCCTGGCTGCGCCTTGTTCGGCCGAGGCCAGTTGTCCCTGTGCCTTCAGGTTCATAAAACGTTCGCGATTCGGAAAATCTTGTGCGGGAGTCGAGCGCAAATGCGCCTGCATGTCGGTGTCAACCACACCGGGCGCCAGCGAACACACCTTGGCACCATGGGGCTTTGCGGCCTCTTCCAGCGCCAGGCAACGGGTGAAATGGTCCAGGCCCGCTTTGGCGGCGCTGTACAAGGCTTGCGATGCCATGGCATTGCGGCCATTGCCCGATGAAATGTTCAGCAGCTTTCGGGTCACTGGCAAGCCATCAGCGCTTGTCCAGCGTTCAGTGCCGCGTAAAAACACGGCAGCAAGTTGCATCGGCGCTTCCAGGCCGACCCGGATCACGTTGGAAATGTCTGGCGCCAAGGCCTTGGCCACTGGCCCAATCCTCGGCAGCAGCGCCGCGTTGTTGACCAGCGTAGCGCTGGCAAAACTGCCCGTCTTGCGGCTGGACAGCCACTGCGTCAACATGGCAGCGGCCTCTTGCGTGTGGTCCAGGTTGAGCGGCCATTGCTCCAGGCCGCAACCCACCGCCTGGGCGTCGGCCGCCAAGGCCGGGTTCTCGTGGCGCGAGACGCACAGCAAAAAATGCTCTGGGGACAACAGCTGTTGCGCCATCGCCAGACCCATGCCACGTGAAGCGCCGGTGATGATGAACAGGTGTTTGACCATGGCCCGAGTTTAGGCCCTTGGCTTGGTTGGGCCAGGCTTGGCCTG
>JANYCG010000030.1 GCA_025360385.1 Burkholderiales bacterium
CCGCCCCCAGTTCTACTTCCGCACGACGGACGTGACCGGTGCGATTGAGTTGCCAGAAGGCAAAGAGATGGTCATGCCCGGCGACAACGTCAGCATCACGGTCAAGCTGATCAACCCGATTGCCATGGAGGAGGGCCTGCGCTTCGCCATCCGTGAAGGTGGCAAGACGGTGGGTGCCGGTGTGGTTGCCAAGATCATCGCTTAAGCCATTCAACTTCTAAGGAATCCTCATGGCCACCAAGCAAAAAATCCGCATCCGCCTCAAGGCATTCGATTACAAACTCATCGACCAGTCGGCCGCTGAAATTGTGGATACTGCAAAACGCACCGGCGCGATTGTCAAAGGCCCCGTGCCATTGCCAACCCGCATGAAACGTTTCGACATCCTGCGCTCACCGCACGTCAACAAGACCTCGCGCGACCAGTTTGAAATCCGCACCCATCAGCGCCTGATGGACATCGTTGATCCAACTGACAAAACGGTTGACGCACTGATGAAGCTCGACTTGCCCGCTGGCGTGGACGTTGAAATCAAGCTCCAGTAATTCTGCCCTTGATTGACGCCCCAAAAGGCCTGTGCGTGAGTGCAGGCCTTTTTTTTGGCCGCTCACTAAAGCGGGTCAGTTCATCAGGCCTGGGCAAGTCGGCTGTGAGATGGAGATCAATTGCCTGCAAGCAAAAAAGCGGGCTCATCCTCAAGCATGACCCGCTCGGCCCACATTTTGAGCTTGCCGGTATCAGCACGCAGTACTTCTTGCTTGACCGCCAGAATTTGAGCTGGGTGCATGGAGAAACTGCGTAAACCCATACCCAATAACAAGCGGGTCAAGCTGGTGTCGCCGGCCATTTCGCCACACACACTTACGCCTTTGCCTTGGGCGTTGCATTCGGCGATGGTATGGGCCACCAAATACAGGACGGCTGGATGCAAAGGGTCGTACAAATGCGCCACCGACTCGTCGGCTCGGTCGATGGCCAGCGTGTACTGAATCAAGTCGTTGGTGCCAATTGACAAGAAGTCAAAATATTTCAAAAACAGTTTCAAAGTAAGCGCCGCCGCGGGTATTTCGATCATCGCGCCTAGGCGCAGCGGTCCGTAGGCGACACCCCGATTGTCAAGTTCAGCCCGAGCATGATCCAGCAGTGACAGTGTTTGCCTTATTTCGCTGCCGTGGGCCAGCATGGGGACGAGGAGATTGACCTGCCCATGTAGCGCCGAACGCAATATGGCGCGTAGCTGGGTCAAAAACATGGACGGGTCGGCCAGGCTCCATCGAATGGCACGCAGCCCCAGTGCTGGATTGAGGTGGGCGTCGTCGCGGTAAGTCCTGTCGCCTGATTTTTCAAGCGGTTTGTCAGCACCAATGTCAACCGTTCGGATTGTGACCGGGAGCCCATGCATACCCTCAACCGCTCTGCGGTAAGCCTGGTATTGCTCCTCTTCATCCGGCAAATTGCCAAGCCGACCCATGAACAGGAATTCACTTCGAAACAGCCCGACCCCAACCGCACCGGCTTCTACTGCGCCCGCAGCGTCCTCGGGCATCTCAATATTGGCCAACAGTTCAATTTTTTGTCCATCCAGGGTAATTGCGGGCGTGTGCCGCAAGCGGCTGAGCCGGGTACGCTCAAGTTCACCCTGGCGTTGCTTGAAGCCATACTCGGCCAGAATGATTGGCGACGGGTCAACGATCATGACGCCGGCATCTCCATCAATGATGACCCAGTCATCTTGGCGCACCAGTTGGCTGGCTAGGCGGGCGCCGACTACGGCGGGAATGTCCATGCTGCGCGCCACGATGGCGGTGTGCGAAGTGCGCCCGCCCACATCGGTGATAAATCCGGCAAACACGCTTTGTTTGAACTGCAACATGTCATTGGGCGACAAATCGTGGGCGACCAGCACCAAAGGCACATCGACCGTGTCGTCCAGCAACAGGTCTTGCTGCGAGGTCTTGCGAGCACCCCGAGCCTGCTTGGCCGGCGCAAACGGAGCCACCGCGCCCTTCATCGCACGCAACACCCGTTCGGTGATTTGCTCAACATCCGCCTTGCGCTCGCGCAGATATTGATCCTCCATTTCGTCAAATTGCCTAGCAATCACTTCAAGCTGCGTTGTAAGTGCCCACTCAGCGTTGTATAACCGGTCACTGATCCAGTGTTTCACGCCGACAATTAAATCTTCGTCCTGGAGCAGCATCAAGTGCACGTCCAGCAAAGCGGCCAGTTCATGGGGTGCTTCTTTCGGCCCCATCTGCGCAATCGTTCCTTGCAGCCGATGAATTTCATCGACCACAACATTGCGCGCCAGGCGAACCCGGTCAATTTCACTGAGGACTTGCCCGGCATCGATGAAATAGTGCGCAACGTCGACCCGGCTGGAGGCGACCAGAACGGCGCGCCCAATGGCGATGCCCCGGGCCACCGCCAATCCGTGGATTGCAAAAGTCAAGTGATGCCCTCCACGGCCGACATTGACGCGTCCGGCCTTCCCCCCACGGGGAACAGGTTTTGGCCGAGCCGCCCAGCTGTCATTCACCTTCTCCAAACTTGTCATTGATAAGGGCCAGCAAAGCAACCATCGCTTCCTGGTCGCGTTCACCTTCCGTGTCCAGCGTCACAGCTGCGCCAATGCCCGCAGCCAGCATCATGACGCCCATGATGCTTTTGGCGTTGACGCGGCGCTCACCCTTGGCAATCCAGACTTCGCAGGGAAAGCTGCCCGCAAGTTTGGTCAGCTTGGCGGAAGCCCGGGCATGCAGGCCCAATTTGTTGGAAATCGTGATGGATGACTTGATCATGGTTTTTAAGACAGGAGCTGGCGATTTTCGGTTTGCACTTCTTTGACGCCTTCCATGCCACCGACGAGCGCCCGGTTGACCAGCGAGTTCAAGGATTCGTTTCGGTAAGTCACGGCCCGCAGCAGCATCGAGAGGTTGACGCCTGCGACCAACCGGGAATGTTCGCCATCCACCAGGTCTTTGGCAACGCGCCAAGGCGTGGCGCCAATGATGTCGGTCAGCACCAGGAACTCCCTGGAGCCCAATTGGTGGCAAGCTGTTTTAGCCAGAGCCAGGCCATCTTCCAGTGAGTGATGCGCCTGGACGTCAACCGCCAGCACCGTGGTTGCGCATTCGGGGAAAACGTGCAAAACACACTGGCGCAAGGCACTGGCCAGCGGTGCGTGGGCGATGATCAGAATGCCGTTGGTCATGGAGAGCGTGGGGCTTCATTATGGCGTTTCGCAAAGACGAAGTGCAGGTAGGACGCGATGCAACACACCAGATAGGCCAAAAACGCAGCGCGGAACGCGTTGGCTTCTGAAAAGCCGATGGCCCTGAACCCGTCAATGGCAAGCCCAATACCCCACTGGATGGCAAAAATGCCGCCAAACAGCACCAGGTTATAGGCCGACAAGGCCCGCCCCGCCAGTTCAGGCCCAAACGCCAGGCCAACGGCCGGTTGGGACAACGACACAAAGCTGCATGCCATGCAATACAAAGACAAAGTGACGATTGTTCCCGTGTTTGTTTGATAATCAGCTACTAACAATATAGCAAAAAAAATGAAACTCAGTGGCAAACCACGTGTGATCAGCCAGTCTGCGTGCAAGCCGCGGCGCGCCAAGCCTGGGTTGACCAGCCCCCAGGCCCAAAAGGTCAACAGCATGCATACATTGATCCAGAAAAACCCGGTGGCAGCTTCACTGACAGAAAAACCAGCGACTTTCGTCATCCATGGCACGACCCACAAAGTCTGCATGGCCAGCAACCCACCATAACAAAAAAATCCAACCGGCACCATCCGGCGAAAGTAAGCATGCCGCCAGACCGCCGCATAACTTGGCGGCAAAGCTGTCGTTGATGGCGTGACGGCTTGCGCGCCTTGCCAGCCCGGCGCTTGCCAGGCGATCAATCCCATGGCCAACAAGACCAGCGCGCCTAGCCCCCAAAACAGGGGCCGCCAGCCGAATAATGGCACCAACCACTGCACCGGCAACGTTGACATCACCATGCCCAATGAGCCGGACATCAACATCCAGGAATTCGCCCGCAACTGGGTTGGGGCATCCAACCACCGGCGATACCCCGTCAATGGGGCCATCAGGCAGGCGCTGACGCCTACCCCGCACAAAATCCGCGCAGCCAGCAATCCGCCAAAACTGGTGGCAAACGAAAAAGCCAGACAGCCCAGCACGGCGATTGACAAAAAACACAGCTGCACCCGCTTGGGGCCGCTTTGATCCAGCCAGCGCCCCAAGGGCAGTTGAGTACTTGAAAAGCCCAAAAAATAGCCACCCGCCAGCAGGCCCAAGTCACTCGCATTGAGGTTAAATTCAAGCGTCAAAGTCGGCGACAGGGTGGCCGTGATGGAACGGATCAAGGCCGAAAAAAAATAGGCAAACGCAAATGCAAGAAAAACCCGAATCGCTGCATGCCTGGGCAAATGAGTCATTGGAATTTGAGCCCTGAAAAGAAAGGTTCACTCATGTCTGCTGTGATCTTTTGAGCAAAAATCACCGCCTGGTAAGCGTGCACTCCCTGGGCCAGCCAAATGGCCTGCAGGGTGACGGGTTGGCCGTCTGGCTGATGCCCGCTGGCTTTAAGCTGCGTCACCGCAACGCCTGGAGCGCCCGCCAGCGTCACTTGTGAAACCACTTGCGTCGTTTGGGTGCCCAGCTTGCGCAAAATGGCTTCGCGCCACAGGGCCATGACGTCGGCTGCGGTTTGCCCAGAAGCGGGCTTCATTCGGGCTATTGCAAAGGTCGCGCCCATGGCCTCGCAACCCAGCATGGACAGTTCTGTGCTGGCGACTCCCAACGCCATCTGGCGGCTCGCATGGTCTGCCTTGCAAGGCAGCAGTGCGGTCATACCCCAGGCGTCCATGCGCGCCTCGCGCCAATTGAGGGCCGGGCTGCATGCCCACAGGCCGACCCAGCAGGTCAAGGCACAAAAAGCTGAGACTGAATGCCGCATGCGTCAATTATCCAACCTCCCCCGGCCTGCCTCACCTTGCACGCCAAACTGAAGGCGCATGTCGGCTAAAGGGCACCAAACACTTTTTTCAGAATCGCGCTGCCCGTTCCCACCGGGTCCTGGCGGATCTTTTTCTCTTCTTCGCCGATCATCAAGTACAGCCCGTCCAGCGATTTGCCGGTGACGTACTGCTGGATGTTGGCGTCTTCTTTTTTCATCAAGCCAAAATCCGAGGCCTTGCCTACGATCTCGTTGTATTTGTCCGCCAGCCCGACCTTTTCAATCGCTTTGGTCACGATGGGCAAAAACTTGCTTCCCAGCGGCGCGCGGGTTTTGTCTGAAAAATAAGTGGTGACCGAATTGTCACCACCGGACAGAATTTTTTTGGCGTCGTCCACACTCATGGATTTGACCGCGCCCACCAGCAGGTCGCGCGCTTGCGGCACCGCTGCCTCTGCCGCCCGGTTCATGGAGGTGACCAACTCATCGACCTTGGCACCTTGGCCCAGCGTTTTGAGCAATCCCGCCGCCTTTTCAAGGAAACCAGGCAAGGGAATGCGAACTTTATCGTTCAACAGGAATCCATCTAGCTTGCCCAAATTTCCCACTGCCGCCAGCGCCCCTTTTTCAAGCGCCAGCTTCAGCCCTTGCGAGGCCTCGCCTTTGGTCAAGTCGGCCAATGTCAGGGCAAGCGCATGATGATGCGTCAGGGCCAGCAAAGAGGCCATGGACGATCCGGCCAGCGCGCGGGTGGAAATGGAATTAAACTGCCTGCGATGCATCGGAAACCTTTTATATGAAACGAATTGCCTATCTTGCCTCAATTGTCGCGCTCACGGCAGGTGTTTTGGCAGTTGGCGCGGCCTTATTTTTGAACACGGGCGTGTCGGCTGCGCCGGCATCAACCTTTGTGTTGTTGGACGGTTCCAGCAAAACCACGGACGCCCTCAAGGGCCGCGTCACCCTGGTCAACTTTTGGGCCACCAGCTGCGTCACCTGCGTGGCTGAAATGCCAAAGGTCATCGCTACTTACGATAAATACCACGCCAAGGGCTTTGACACCATCGCCGTGGCCATGAGTTACGACCCACCCAGTTATGTGGTCAACTACGCCGAAACTCGCAAATTGCCGTTCAACGTGGCCATTGACAACACGGGCAAGCTGGCTAAAGCCTGGGGCGAAGTGCAGCTGACCCCCACCACTTTTGTAGTCAACAAAAAAGGCGAGATCGTCAAGCGTTATGTCGGCGAACCCGACTTTGCCGAGTTGCACAAGTTGATTGAAAGCCTGCTCATCCAGGTCTGATGCACCCGGATCAGCAGGCCCGCGCTTGCTGACTTCGGTGATCTCGCTGATTTCGATTACTTCGATTACTTCGGGTAGGCCTCGATGCCAATGGTCAGCTTGACCTCATCAGCGATGGCCGGCACGCCAAATTTGACGCCGAAGTCGGTGCGTTTGATCGATGCCGACGCGTCAGCGCCACACATGGGTTTCTTGCTGAACGGGTGAGGTGCGCATTTGAAGGAAGTCACAGTGAGTTTGACCGGCTTGGTGACGCCAACCATCGTCAGATTGCCTTCAACGCTTTCCAGCACATCCCCTTTGAAGTTGAATTTGCTTGACTTGTAAACCATGTCGGGGAACTCGGCGCTGTTGAAAAAGTCGGCAGTGCGAAGGTGTTCGTCACGCGAACGCGAGCCGTCTGCATGCTTGGCGTCTCCGGTTGACACCGATGCGGTGGCGATCTTGACTTCGAGTGAGCCGGTCTTGGCGGCTTCGTCCAGAACGACTTCACCGGTCATTTTGTCAAAGCGCCCCTGGATGGTGGACATCCCCAGATGGTTGACCGAGAAATTGGAAAACGAATGCAGGCCGTCGAAGACATAGGTTTGTGGCGCTGCCATGGCAGTGACAGGCAACAGGCAGGCCAGGACGGCGGTCGATAGACGGGACATATAAAATCCTTTGGATGTGAACGAGAGCAGGGAAAAAACCACTTACGTGGAGGGTGAAGCCGCAGCAAACCAGGCAAGGCCCGCTGCCAGCAACATGGGGACCAGCGCTACAAGAGCGGTCAAAAAGGCTATCAGCCAGACCGCACGTGCGCCAGCCGGCACCAAGCGAGTGGCCCAGGGAGCCGCCAGCGTTGGCAACAGGCAATACCAGCGCAACTCACCTGTGAAAACGGAGAGCAGGCCAACCAGCCCGGCAATCACACCGGCAGGCAAGGCCAGCGTCCACCCCACTGGCGCACGCTTGCCCGCGATCATTTGAACGAGCAACGTCGCACCCGCCGCCGCCCCCACTGCGATGCCAAGCTGGGCCAACATAGCCGAAGCGCCCAACAACGCCAAAACGCCTGCGCCCAGTCCCATCATCAGCGCTGCAGAACTTGAGCGCACTGGATCGTCAGCCACCGCCATCGTGCCGTACGCCAGCAGTGCCACATACAAGGCGGCGGCGGTGCCCGACAGCAAGGCGGTACCAAGGGCTTGCTGCTGCAATACCCGCAAAATGACCCACACAGCGCCCGCCGCGACCAAAGCGGCAATGATTGAACGCGTTTTGCGATGGGTCTGGACGCCAGCCAACTCCAGCACTGGGACTGCAGCCGTGGCAAACAAGCCCAGCAACACCATTTTTTTGACAGAGGTCAGTGATTCGAATGACAGGCCCATCACCAAGACCACGGCCGTCAAAAAACCCGCGCCGATGGCCAAGCCCAGCAAACGGGTGCGCCCGAGGATGGCAGACAAAATCAGCGCGACCACAAACGGCGCAATGCCGGCCTGAACGGCGGGATTGTTAAGCCATTCGTTCATAAGGACTTTCGGGGGCTTGGCGTGCGTGTGTTCATCGGGAGCGAGAAATTTATTAAAAATAAAACATACAACAATACGAAGCGAATTCTACAGGGAAAATGAATGATAAATCCCTATAAATAATGATTATTTAGCTATATTATTAATATCAATAATGCATTATTTTAGATCAACTAATCGATCAAAAGCTAGATTAAACGTCCATAAAATCTAAAAATCTAAAAATGCGATTTGGGTCAGTGCTACGGAGTGAAGTGGGGGTGCAGTGGGGGTGCAACGGGTATGCAGTTTAGTACGCATGTGCCCTGGGTCAACCCCGCGAAACACCCATCACCTGTTCGGCCGGCCTGCCTTCAAGGCCCGTTGACGCCAGAACGCGAGCCGCGCCAGGGCTCTTGCGCAGTCCGACCGCACCGGGCCGGTAGCTCTGCGGTCAGTCTATTCCTTGCGGAAGTTGTCGTGACAAGCTTTGCAGGAGCCCCCAGTTGCGCCGACCGCAGCTTTGATGGCGTCAATGTTGCCGGTTTTGGTTGCCACCACCAGCCGGGTCATGTCACCCTGCATTTTTTCAGCGGCCGCCATGAATTTGACGTTGTCAGTCCAGATTTCGGGCTTGGCCTTGGTATTGCCTTTGTCGGTGCCATCGCCAAAGGCGGCGTATGGAAGCTTGGAGATGCCTTCGGCAATCGCGGCATTGTCAGCTGCCGCCTTGGCGTCAAAAGGAATTCGGCCGTTGGCCATTTGCGCCACTCGGCCGAAGTGCTGGCTCATCACAAACATGGTCGATTGGCGGTATTTGATCGCATCTTCAGGCTTGGCAAACTGGGCCGAGGCCGGCGCCGACAGCGTGGCAGCGGCGGCCACAAGGACGAATGAGGCAATTGATTTCATAGAGATCCTGATCAGTAAAGTGAAAGGTCAACCCAAGCGGTTTCGTTGGCGGTT
The DNA here is from genome assembly GCA_025360385.1 of Burkholderiales bacterium. Taxonomy (GTDB): domain Bacteria; phylum Pseudomonadota; class Gammaproteobacteria; order Burkholderiales; family Burkholderiaceae_C; genus JANYCG01. The sequence goes on from JANYCG010000030.1 coordinate 8,748, forward strand.
TCATCGGCAGTTCCTCAGCGGCACAGCGACTCAGAAAGTCCGCCATTTTGGTGGAGTTTCGGTTGGCGCAAAAAGTTCTGCTTTTGGGTAAAAACAGAGGGTTAATCCTGATCCCTCCTGAGCATCCGGCGGATTTTGTTTGCCTAAACCATGGAATTTTGGTTAAAAATGCAGCGTGATGGGACTGGGCTTCGCGCGTCTGCCCATTGCTTGTCGCTGTCCCTTTTTGCGCTTCCCTAGAACTTTCACCCGCCAAGGCAAACATGAATCAAGACGCAAAACACACCGTACGGGTTTGGGATTTGCCCACCCGCCTTTTCCATTGGGCGCTGGTGGTCCTCATTATTTTTTTGGTCATCACCGGGTTGCGCGGCGGTGACGCGATGGTCTGGCACTTCAGGTTTGGCTATTGCGTGCTCAGCCTGCTGCTGTTCCGCATCCTCTGGGGCCTTGTGGGCGGGCGCTGGTCGCGTTTTACGTCCTTCATCTATGCGCCGGCCACGGTGGTCGCCTACCTGAAGGGCGTCGGCAACCCCGAGGATTCGGTTGGACACAACCCGCTGGGCGCCGGTTCCGTGTTGGCCATGCTGTTTTTTTTGCTGGCCCAGGTCGGCACTGGGTTGTTTGCGGACGATGACATCTCTAACAGCGGGCCCTTGGCCAAATTCGCCTCCAACGCCCGGGTCAGCCTGTTGACGGCCTACCATAAAAATTATGGCAAATACATCCTGTTGCTGTTGGTCGTGCTGCACATTGGGGCGATTCTTTACTACCTCTTCAAGAAAAAAGAAAACCTGATTTCAGCCATGGTCAAGGGCGACAAGCAACTGGTTCACCCGGTTGAGAGCGCCCGCGACAATGCGGCAAGCCGGTTCACGGCGCTGGCGCTGTTTGCGGGGTGCGCCGGGGCCGTGGCAGCGATGGTCAAGTGGGCAGGATGAGCCTTTATGCGTCTGCAGCATTCAGTGTTTTGAGTGGCTGAAGCCGTGGCCACGCGACGAAGCCTGGGCGTGAGCCGTGGCCCAAAAATCCAGTTTGTGACGCGGCACGGCGAGGCAAGTTTGGCGGCGCTGCGCGGCATCATGCAAGAGTACGCCCAGTCTCTCAGCGTCAATCTGGGTTTTCAGAGTTTTGACGAAGAACTGGCCGGTTTGCCGGGCGACTACAAGGAGCCACGCGGTGCTTTGATCAGCGCTCTGGTCGACGGCCAATTGGCAGGCTGCTGCGCCTTGAGGCCATTGGACAGCGCCGATTATTCAAGCGCCAGCGAGATGAAGCGCCTGTACGTGCGCCCCGCGTTTCGGGGCCTTGGCCTTGGCCGGCAGTTGGCCGAGGCCACATTGGATGCCGCACGGCGCAGCGGGTACGCCTGTGTGTTGCTGGACACACTGAGCGACATGGAGGCCGCGCGCGCGCTCTACGAGGAATTGGGCTTTGAAGAGATCCCGCCGTATTACCACAACCCGATCGCCGGTGCGCATTATCTGAAGGTCAATTTGTGAGTTGTTTTTAAAAAAATGCGACCTGTCCCTGTGTAGTGGGCAAAGTCAGCTATTCATTTAGAGCACTTCTAGCCATTCATTTTTCGGGCGAATTGTGGCACTGATCGTGAGTGAACACCTTGCATTCAGCGGTGCTCGCAATCCTCATGCGCCCAAGTGCATTGGCGGTTGCTGCGCTGCGGGTGCCTTGCACCTCAGCCCGAAAATTTGAATTTCTAGAAGTGCCCATCAAGGGGACAATGCCGCCTTTGGCCTACCGGACAGGGTCGAATAAACCTTCAGGGCAGGGGTGCAGCACCTCGATCACGCCGCCGCGCGGGCTCCGCAGTTGCAGCGACGTTACCCGACCGCCAGCCTGGGGTAACAACTGAGCCACGGCTTTGCCTTGGGCCGCAAGCGGGGAAATGGTGTGCGTCATGGCAACACTGCTTTCAACCGCCTCTTCAAGCTGCGTCAGCTGAAAAAACGTTGAATGTTCCCGTCAATACTACATAGTTAGATATTATTTAAATAGCAATTCGGTAATCCGGCAAACCGGCAACCTGGCAACCTAACTTGCCGCAAGCGCAGCCATGAAACGATAACGCCGCCTTGGAGCTGGCCCCAAGGCGGCGTTGTCAGGGCCATGTCGGCTTTACGAATGGGCTTGGATCAAGCCTTGGCGCAGCCTTTGGTTCAGGCCTTGGCCTGGGCCAGCATCGTGCCGGCATCGCTGACTTCAAATTTGCCGGGGGCCTCCACGTTCAAGGACGCCACTTTGCCGTCTTTGACCAGCATCGAATAACGGTTGCTGCGCAGGCCCATGCCACGGGCGCTCAAATCCAGGGTCAGGCCGGTGGCCTGTGAAAACATCGCGCTGCCGTCGGCCAGCATGCGGACTTTGCCATCGGACTTTTGGTCACGCGCCCAGGCACCCATCACAAACGCGTCGTTCACGCTGACGCACCAGATCTCGTCCACCCCGGCCGCCTTGAGCTCGTTGAATTTCTCGACGTAGCCAGGCACATGTTTGGCCGAGCAGGTTGGCGTGAACGCGCCAGGCAAGGCAAACAGGGCGATGGTTTTGCCGGCGGACGCTTTGGCCACGTCCACAGCGTTAGGGCCAATCGAGCAGCCATTGCCTTCGATTTCCGAGAATTCCATCAGTGTGGCTGCGGGAAGGGTGTCACCTACTTTGATCATTCAATGCTCCTGAAAAATTGGAAATTAACAATTGAAAACGGCCCACATTGTGAGCCGTTTCTAAAGACATTTGCAGCCCTGTCACCGAATAGGCTTAAACCTCGGCGGCCTTTTCAACCAAACGGGTCGCCACCCAGTTTTTGGTTTTAGAGATCGGGCGGCTTTCGGTAATCTCGATCATGTCACCCATCTTGTATTCACCCTTTTCGTCATGGGCGTGGTACTTGCTGGATTTGCCGACGATCTTGCCGTACAACTCATGTTTGACGCGGCGCTCGATCAAGACCGTGACGGTTTTGGCACGTTTGTCACTGACCACTTTGCCAACCAAGCTGCGCTTGAGGGATTTTTTAGCTTCCGTCATAGTGGTTCCTTATTTGGCGGTGTTGGAGGCGACCTGCTTCTCGACCAAAATGGTCTTGGCGCGGGCGATGTCACGGCGCGCGGAGCGCAGCGTGGCGGTGTTGCTGAGTTGTTGCGTGGCTTTTTGCATGCGCAGGCCAAAATGGGCCTTCTGCAGAGCTTTGACTTCCGTCTTCAAGCCGTCAACGTCTTTTAGGCGCAGTTCAGATGTTTTCATATCAGTTCCTTCTGAGTTATTGGCCAATCATGCGGGCCACGAAGGTGGTACGCAAAGGCAGTTTGGCGGCTGCCAAACGGAACGCTTCGCGGGCCAGTTCTTCGGTGACGCCGACGATTTCAAAGACGATCTTGCCGGGCTGGATTTCGGCCACGTAATACTCGGGGTTGCCCTTGCCGTTGCCCATGCGGACCTCGGCAGGTTTTTGCGAGATTGGTTTGTCCGGGAACACGCGAATCCAGATGCGACCGCCGCGTTTGACGTGGCGGGAAATCGCACGGCGTGCGGCTTCAATCTGGCGGGCCGTCAGACGGCCACGGTCGGTACACTTCAGGCCAAAATCACCAAAAGCAACCGAGCTGCCCCGGGTTGCGATGCCTGTGTTACGGCCTTTTTGCTCTTTGCGGTACTTGCGCCGCGCGGGTTGCAACATAAATTATTCTCCTTTTCCGTCCGCAGCGGCTGCTGCGGGCGCGGCGACTTTGCGTACGCGCTTAACGGTGGGTTTGGCGGCGTCGACAGCGCCCAGGGCTTCAACGGGTTTGTCGCTGCCATCGGCTGGGGCAACATTGCCAGCGCCGGCTGCAACAGGCAACTTGCGCGCGGCACGGGGCGCTGCGGGGCGGTCACCGGCAGGGCGGTCGCCAGCGGGGCGTGGGCCGCCACGGTCATCGCGGCGCGGGCCACGCGGGCGGCGGTCGTCTTCGGCGCGGGGTTCAACGGCGGCAGGCAGGTCATTGCGACCCAGGGTGTCACCTTTGTAGACCCAGACCTTGACGCCAATGACGCCATAGGTGGTCTTGGCTTCAGATGTGCCGTAGTCAATGTCTGCGCGCAAGGTGTGAAGTGGCACGCGGCCTTCGCGATACCACTCGCAGCGGGCGATTTCAATGCCATTCAGGCGGCCAGACGACATGATCTTGATGCCCAGGGCACCCAGACGCATGGCGTTTTGCATGGCGCGTTTCATGGCGCGGCGAAACATGATGCGTTTTTCGAGCTGCTGGGTGATTGAGTCGGCAATCAGCTTGGCATCGATTTCGGGCTTGCGCACTTCTTCAATGTTGACTGCGACAGGCACGCCGAGCTGTTTGCCCAGGTCACGCTTCAAGTTTTCAATGTCTTCGCCTTTTTTGCCAATGACAACACCAGGGCGTGACGAAAAAATCGTGATGCGCGCGTTTTTGGCGGGCCGCTCGATCAGGATGCGCGACACCGAAGCGTTTTTCAGCTTCTTCTTCAGGTACTCGCGCACCTTGATGTCTTCAGCCAGCATGCCGGCGAAGTCTTTGTCATTGGCATACCAGCGTGAAGACCAGTTACGGCTGATCGACAGGCGAAAGCCGGTGGGGTGGATTTTTTGTCCCATATGGATCCCTGCCTTTTTCAGTTTCCAACCGTCACGTACACATGGCACGTGGGTTTTCTGATTTGGTTGCCACGGCCTTTTGCGCGGGCAGTGAAGCGCTTGAGCGAGGCGCCTTGTTCGACATAGATGGTTTTCACCTTCAGTTCGTCGATGTCGGCGCCGTCATTGTGTTCGGCGTTGGCGATGGCGGACTCCAGAACCTTCTTGATGATCACGGCAGCTTTTTTCTGCGTGAATTGCAAGATGTTCAGGGCTTGGTCGACCTTTTTGCCGCGAATCAAATCCGCGACCAGACGGCCTTTGTCAAAAGACAAACGCACGCCGCGAAGGGTTGCTTTGGTTTCCATGGTCAGCCTGCCTTATTTCTTGACGACTTTTTTGTCGCCAGGGTGGCCCTTGAAAGTCCGGGTGAGTGCGAACTCGCCCAACTTGTGGCCAACCATTTGATCGGTGATATAGACCGGCACGTGTTGCTTGCCGTTGTGCACCGCGATGGTCAGGCCGATGAACTCGGGCAGGATCATGGAGCGGCGCGACCAGGTCTTGATCGGCTTTTTGTCTTTGTTGGTGACGGCCTTGTCGGCTTTAACCACCAGGTGTTGGTCGACAAAGGGACCTTTTTTGAGAGAGCGAGTCATTTAACGGTCCCCTTACTTCTTGCGACGCGACACGATCATGACCTGCGTGCGCTTGTTGTTGCGGGTGCGGTAACCCTTGGTCAGATTGCCCCAAGGATCGACTGGGTGGCGGCCTTCGCCGGTTTTGCCTTCACCACCGCCGTGCGGGTGGTCGACCGGGTTCATGACCACACCGCGAACGGTGGGGCGAATGCCCATCCAGCGTTTGACGCCGGCCTTGCCCAAACGGCGCAGGCTGTGCTCCTCATTGGCAACCTGGCCAATGGTGGCGCGGCAGTCAATGTGAATCTTGCGAACTTCACCCGAGCGCATGCGCACCTGGGCGTAAGTGCCTTCACGGGCCAGCAAGGTGGCTGAAGCACCCGCGGAACGAACCACTTGAGCGCCTTTTCCGACTTGCAGCTCGATGCAATGGATGATGGAACCCACCGGAATGTTGCGGATGGGCAGGGTGTTGCCAACACGAATCGGGGCCTCGGCGCCATTCAGAATGGTCGCGCCGACTTCCAGATTACGTGGGGCAATGATGTAGCGGCGCTCGCCGTCTGCGTAGCACACCAAAGCGATGTGCGCAGAGCGGTTCGGATCGTACTCAATGCGCTCAACCTTGGCGGGAATCGCGTCTTTGTTACGGACAAAGTCAACCACACGGTAGTGGTGCTTGTGACCACCACCCTTGTGCCGGGTCGTGATGTGACCGTTGTTATTGCGGCCAGCGTGCTGGAACTGGGGTTCGAGCAGCGGTGCAAATGGCTCACCCTTGTAAAGGTGATCACGGGAAATCTTCACCACGCCACGACGGCCTGGTGAGGTTGGTTTCATTTTAATGACAGCCATGATGTATTACGCCCTTTCAGGCAGCCTCCCCGCCAATGTT
>JANYCG010000207.1 GCA_025360385.1 Burkholderiales bacterium
AACCAGGTCATTGACTACTACCACCAGACCCTGCTGGCCAGTCCCGAGGCGCTGGCCTATCTTGCAAAACGCGGTCTGGCCGATGGCGAGAACGCCCGCGCGGGCACCTTGCATGAACTCGTCGTTAAGTTCCGCCTGGGCTTTGCCAATCGCACCCTGGGCCTGCGCCTGCCACAGGCGCGCGTCAAAGCCGGCGGCGAGCTGCGCGCCCGCCTGCAAGGCCTGGGCGTGCTGCGCGAGAGCGGGCACGAGCACTTCAATGGCTGCTTGGTGGTGCCGGTGTTTGATGACAGTGGAAACGTCAGCGAAATCTACGGCCGCAAGATTGGCGACAAGGTAGACGGCCAACACCAAGCCCGGCATTTGTACCTGCCCGGTCCACACCGGGGCGTATGGAATGCGCAAGGCCTGCAGGGGCATGAAGAAGTGATCCTCACCGAAGCCCTGATCGACGCCATGACCTTCTGGTGTGCGGGCTTTACCAACGTTACCGCCGCCTATGGCGTGGAAGGCTTCACCGAAGACCACCTCGCCACCTTCCAGCGCTGCGGTGTGCGCCGAGTGCTGATTGCCTTTGACCGGGATGACGCGGGTGAGCGTGGAGCGGCCAAGGTGGTGCAGCGGCTGACAGCGGCCGGCCTGGAGTGCTTGCGCATCCAGTTCCCCAAAGGCATGGACGCCAACGAGTACGCAGCCAAGGTGACACCAGCGGCCAAGAGTTTGGGTTTGCTGATTCGCAAGGCGGTGTGGCTCGCAAAAGGGGAAGCGCCGCCAGCGGCGCGAGGGGAAGCGCCGCCAGCGGCGCGAGGACAACCACCCACCGAAGCACCAGGCCAGCGCGTGGAGGGTGTGGTGAGCGCGGAAGATGCTCCAGTGCAAAAATTACCAGAAAAATCGGCCTATAGCTCAAGTAATACGGGTGCAAGCAGCTATCAAAATAGTAATGATGTGCTGACACAAGCCGTACCGCCATCCACGCCTGCAGCCACTTCTTTAGCCGCTGACAAGCCAGCCAGTGAGCCGGCCAGCGAGCAGATTGGCGAGGATGAAATCGTCTTGCACTTCGGTGAGCGGCGTTACCGCATCCGGGGCTTGGCCAAGAACCTCTCGCACGAAACCTTGAAGATTAATGTGCTGGTGAGCCGCCAAGTGGCGGGCGATCCAGCCGACCCGGCCAACCCGGCATCCAACCAGGTCTATTACGTCGATGCCTTCGACCTGTACGCCGCGCGTGCGCGAAGCAGCTACATCGCGGCCGCCGCGCGCGAGCTGGCGGTGCGTGAAGAGGTCATCAAACACGACCTGGGCCGCGTGCTGTTGAAGCTCGAAGCGCTACAGGCTCAACGTATGCAAGCCGCGCTCACGGTCGAGCCTGCGGCTCCGGTGATGAGCGATGCCGAACAGGCGCAGGCCCTGGCCTGGCTGCAGTCGAGCGACCTGCTGCAGCGCATCCTGGCCGACTTCGATGCGGTGGGTTTGGTGGGTGAAGCCAGCAACAAACTCATGGGGTATCTCGCGGCGGTCAGCCGCAAGCTCTCCGCCCCCTTGGCCGTCGTGGTGCAGTCCAGCTCTGCCGCCGGTAAAAGCAGTCTGATGGATGCCGTGCTGGCCTTCATGCCTGAGGAAGAGCGCATCCACTACAGCGCCATGACCGGGCAGAGTTTGTTCTACATGGGCCAGACCCAGCTCAAGCACAAGATCCTGGCCATTGCCGAAGAAGAAGGCGCAGCGCGCGCCAGCTATGCCTTAAAACTCTTGCAGTCCGAGGGCGAACTCACCATTGCCTCTACAGGCAAAGACCCTGCGACGGGCAACCTCATCACCCAGCAATACCGGGTGGAAGGCCCGGTGATGATCTTCCTGACCACCACCGCCATCGAGATTGACGAAGAACTCTTGAACCGCTGCATCGTGCTCTCCGTGGACGAAGGCCGCGCCCAGACCGAAGCCATCCATGCCCGCCAACGCGCCAAACGCACCCTCTCTGGCCTGCGCGCCAGGCAAAACAAGGCGGCAGTGCTGACCCTCCACCGCAACGCCCAGCGCCTCTTACGCCCCTTGGCGGTCGTCAACCCCTACGCCGACCAGCTCACCTTCCTGAGTGACAAAACCCGCACCCGCCGCGATCATGAAAAATACCTCACCCTGATCGACACCATAGCGTTATTGCACCAGCACCAACGCCCGGCAAAGACCTTGGCCAACGCCGGTGCCAGCGGGCAAACAGGCACCAGCCTCGACTACATCGAAGTGCAGCCCAGCGACATAGCGCACGCCAACGCCCTGGCGCATGCGGTGCTGGGCGTGAGCCTGGACGAGCTGCCCCCGGTCACGCGCCGGGTGCTGGGCGAGGTGGTGCGCCTGGTGCAGGCGCGCATGAAAGCGCAGCAATTGCCGCGCGCGGACATCCGCTTTAGCCGCAAAGATGTGAGGGATGCCAGTGGCATGAGCGACACCCAGTTGCGCGTCCACCTGGAGCGCCTGGTGCAGCTCGAATACCTGCTCACCCACCGCGGCACGCGCGGGCAGAGCTTTGAATATGAGTTGCTGTATGACGGTGATGGCCAGCAGGCGGTGCACCTGTCGGGCCTGTTGGACATTGGCACGGATGGCGGCACACACAGCACCACTGTGAGCGCTGAATTGAGCGCCGAATCTGCATCTACAAATCCAAGTTCGCGGGGTGAGGTGCCCGAGTACGCGGGGTCAACGCGCCCGCAAAACGCCCCTAAAACGGGTGGTTCGGCGGGTACTTCGCCAACGACAGAGCCCGCCGCCAAGCCGCATGAAATCAAGGTTTCGCAGGCAACGGTCCCCAATCGCAGTAAAACGCACGCCCTGCATGGCCTCAACGGTGATGCGCAAACCCCGGCGTACCTGCAAGCGCCGCTGCCTGCCATCTTGACTCACTCTTTAGCCGCTTGAGGTCACGCACCATGCCCAGTCCGACTGCTCCGATCATTCCCCCACTGCACACCCGCAACCAAAAACTAAGCTACCGCCGCCCCGGCAAAGCGCCGGGCGCGCTGCACATCGCGGGTGACCCTGAAACCCTGGGCGGCTTCCGTGGCTACGTGCAAGACATGCTGGCCTGGATGGCTGCGTGCGCCTTCTCCGCCATGAGCATCAAGGCCCGGCGCATCGAACTGGGCTACTTCGTGGACTGGTGCGAGGAGCGTGCCATTGCACGCCCCGACGAGGTCACCCGCGCGCTCTTGGAGCGCTACCGCCAGCACGTCTTCAACTACCGGCGCAAAGACACGGGCGGGGCGCTCTCGTTTCAGAGCCAAAGCAAACGGCTGGTCTCGGTGCGCGTGTTCTTCCAGTGGATGGCCCGCCAGCACCACCTGCTGTACAACCCCGCCAGCGAGCTGGAGCTGCCACGAGCGCAAAAGCGCCTGCCACGCAACATCCTCACCGTGGCCGAGACAGAGCAGGTCTTGAACGCCGTGGACACGTTGGAGGCCCACAACCCCGAGCCCACCGGCCTGGGCGTGCGGGATCGGGCCATGCTGGAGACGCTGTACTCCACCGGCATGCGCCGGGGTGAGCTGGTGGCCCTGCACACCGACGACCTGGACGGCGAGCGCGGCACCGTGCACATCCGCCAGGGCAAGGGTGCCAAAGACCGCGTAGTGCCCATTGGCGAGCGGGCCTGCCGCTGGATAGAAAAGTACCTATCTGCCATCCGCCCCCTGTACCTGGAGGCCTCGGGTGAGTCGGATGACGGCACCCTGTTCCTGGCCAAACACGGCCAGGGCATGCAAGGCAAACAGCTCTCGGTCATCGTCAAGAAAACCATCGAAGCGGCGCAGCTGGAGCGCTTCAAGGAGACCCACCCGAACGCCGCCTGCCACCTGTTTCGCCACGCCTGCGCCACCCACATGCTGGAGGCCGGTGCGGACATCCGCTACATCCAGGCGCTGCTGGGACATTCCAAGCTGACCACCACCGAGGTCTATACGCAGGTGAGCATCCTGCAACTGAAGGCGGTGCACGAGAGGACGCACCCGGCGCGCATGCAGGCCAGCCAAGAGACGCTAGAGCGGCGCAGGGAGGGTTACGCTGGTGATTGAGGGTTAAAGCGGCCTCTTGTCCCCGTGAAATATACATAGTTAGCTATGAAAGTAATAGTGACGAGGGAATATCTGATTGCTTTAGCTGCTTCGTCACATTTGCCAGCGTGCGAGCAGTCAACGCCAGGCGCGTGCCGCGCAGGGCTGGTATGTCAGGCCAGTGCCGGGCATCGAGCCCGGCCTGTCCTGGCAGGGCGGCGGGGTAAGTTGGCCCAAGGGCCAACTCAACATAACGGGCTGTCGCATGTAGCGGGGCCACAAGCTGCCGCTAAAGCTCTGCTTGGGGGCCCCGCTGCACGCGACCCCCGTTATGTCTTGCGCCCCTACGCACCTGCGGCGTGTGGCCCGTTGCTCGGCAAGCCGTAGCAACAAGCCACACGCCTGACAGCCATGGTCAGTGTGGCCACGGCTTTGCCGTCGCCACAAGTGTTTCAGTCAGGCGCTTCGCGCAATCACCACGTGGGTGCCCCCGCCCACCCTGTGGGCCTGGCGCTGGCGCGCCCAGGCCGCGCCGGTGCGGCCCGTCCACCCCCCACCTGCTACGCGGGTGCCTACGGCACGGGGGTTCCCTCCACCCCGGCGCTTTGGGCGCTGTGCGGCTTGGGCGCTGGTGGCCAGCGCCGTGCCTGTGCCGACGCGGGTAGGACACGGCTCGCTGGCGCATCGCGGCAAACCCCAGCCCTCTTAGGTGGCGAGGGTGCAGCAGCGGTGCCAGGCAGTAAAGGCCGCTGGCGCGCCGCTTAAGCGGTGGCCTGCGGCCAGCCTTGACAGCCTGTCCCCGCTGCCGCCCATATCGCTATGAGGGGTGGGGTTCCCATGCACGTGCGGCGTGCCATTGCCAAGGTGTTGGTACACGTCAAGCAGGCAGCTAAGAGAAGGAACGGAAATTCGGTAGCTATATCTTTTGTAGCTCAATAATCATATTCCACGAGGACAATGGGCCGATTTAACGCGCAAATATCTCAGCAAACACCTTTGCAGGTGCGCTGGCGCGCACCTGCACGGGGTGCCCACAGCGCGTAGGGCAGAATGAGCCGCTAACCATCCCCAACAAACCGTGCCGCTTCTCAAACTCTTTCGCTTGTTTGTCGCCTGCGCCCTGACGCTGGCCGCCTCTGGCGTGCACGCGCGTCTGAGCGAAAACACGCCTCTGGAAAAAATCGCCTTCTCCAGCTTCGATGGTGCCCAGGTCTGGGCAATGCAAGCCCTTGATTCGCATCAGGAAAACTCGCTGATTTACGGCGGATGCACGTCATGGGGTATCTACACTCAACCCGACCCCATTGGCCTTGACGGCGGGTGGGCGCGATTTGGGTATGCGAATCAGAATGCGTTGATGTATACCGATCCGCTAGGGTTGATGGGGAACGGCTCAGGTGCTTTTGGCAAGAGCGGGACAACGGCGAACGGCAATCTCACCCCAGGTTTCAAGCCACAAGATGGCGTGTGCTCTTTGCCCGGTGTATTGGGTCGGACTGCTAATTCAGATCAGTGCGTCAGTGGATGCTGCGCAACGCATGATCAGTGCTACACAAAAAATCAATGCAATGCTAGTTCGTGGGTAGGAAATGCATTTGGTGCCACTGGGGCATGCCAACGCTGCAATAGCGAGGCGGCTTCATGCATCGCAAGCGCCACAATCAAAGGATGTTCATCATGCCGTTGAACAATCGATTGAGTTTGGCAGTTGCTGCTGTATTGGGCGTCGGAATCTATTATTGCGAATGGTTAGATGTACTTACCTCAAGTGAGGTTTGCACACCCGGCTTAGTTCATTTTTTTCGAATGTATTTGGCACCAATTGTGGTCGCAGCGGTACTTGGTTTGCTTCTTGGTACACGGTATAAAACCGTGCATTGGATTGCATTTATAGGGCCTTCGTTTGTACTCCGACAGTTGCAGTTTTTCCTGCTACCGAGCGGTTTTGGCAATTTATGGCCGCTCTCCATTGCTGTTGATATTTTGGTTGCCTTCTTAACTCTGGCTGCAATTCATATGACGTCAAAAGTAGCTGCAAAAGAAGCGGCTCCACCAATTTGAACAGTGCAGCGAGTTCTTTTTGAGTGGCTATTTGAAACGCTACAAACTAAATAGCTTCCAATTAAAATAAATCATGCCTTTCAGCCTTGTTCGATCTGCATGCCCCCGCCTCTTGACCTCTTCCACCCGTTCCCGCTTCACCTGCGTCCACACATCGCGCAGGTGTCCGCCATGGGCCTGCGCCAGCAGGCACGACGCCCAGAACCGCCACTGCAAGACCGGCATCAACGACGCCGAGGAGGGTGCCCGCGCCACTTACCTGCACAACGCCCTGGGCCAGCGCGTCTTCAAGAGTGAGCCCCAGGTGGCCCAAACGGCCCCCAATGCAGCCACACTTGGCGCAGGCTTTGTGGACTGGTTAAGAATCAACTTCGGCTGGCTGTTCGCCCAAGCGCAGGCCAACGCCACGCTGGGGCAGAGTTACGTGTATGACGACGGCCAATTGGGGGGCAACCCGGTGCTGCTGGGGGAATACGGCAATGGCGGCTCCAACAGCCAAAGCCGGATTGAATACATCTGGCTGCCCGGTGAAGACGGCCAGGCTGTCCCGGTCGGCGTTTACACCAATGGGCGCTTCTACAGCGTCCACACAGATCACCTGAACACGCCAAGGCTGATCAAAGATGTCGCCAACAAAATTGTCTGGCAATGGCCTTACAGCGCGTTTGGGGACAACAAGCCCACGGGGGTGATGACCACCTCGATCAACCCGCCAAGTCCGGGTATGCCGGCGGCCCTGGCCCTGAAAGCCACCGCGCCTGGGATCACGTTCAACTTGAGGTATCCGGGGCAGTATTTTGATGAAGAGTCGAATCTTAACTACAACTACTTCCG
>JANYCG010000057.1 GCA_025360385.1 Burkholderiales bacterium
ACCCAAGGGCTACGCCAATGGCGTGATGGCCCGCGGCGCATTGATCTTTGTGGGCGGTCAAATTGGCTGGAATGCAGCCCAGCAATTTGAGAGCGACGATTTCATTGCACAAACACGTCAGGCATTGCTCAACATCGAGGCCGTGCTCAAGGCCGGTGGCGCAGGTCCGGAGCACATGGTGCGTATGACCTGGTATGTCGTGGACCGCGTGGAGTATGTGGCGCGACTGAAGGAGCTTGGCGGCGTTTACCGCGAAGTCATGGGCAAGAACTTTCCGGCCATGACCTGTGTGGAGGTGTCAGCCCTGGTGGAAGCGCGCGCCCGTGTGGAGATTGAAGTCACTGCAGTGGTCCCGGACTGATGCGCGCTTGATGCTCGCCGCTGTTTAGGATGACAGACCACCAGCTTGAAGAAGCACCGTCCAACATGCAAAAAAAGCAGCGCGAGGCTGCTTTTTTTTGGTGTACGCAGTAACGATCTACTTCGCCAAACCCGTGACCTCAATCGTCACGCGACGATCCGGCTGCAAACACTGGATTTGTTGTTCCCGGCTTGCGCTGGTGCTGCAATTCTTGCTGACCGGATCCCGCTTGCCTTTGCCCTGCGCTACAGAAGATACAGACTTGACGCCCAACGATTCCAGATGGATTTGCACCGTTTTTGCGCGTGCGTCGGACAGCTTGTCGTTGTATTCATCCGAACCCAGACGGTCGGTATAGCCCATCACCGTGAGGGTCTGGATGGACTTGTAGGTCTTGAGCCTCTGAGCTACATCAGCCAGACGTTGCAGGCCGCCAGGAATCATGTCCTCTGCACCAGACTTGTCAAACTTGAACAGCGTATCGGTCAACAACACATAGGTTTCCTTGCTGAAGACAGCAGCCTTGCTTGCAAGTGCATCATTGGCTGCAACCATGGCTGGCTTTGGCTGCACACAGGCATCCGCTTCAATTTTGGCGACGCGCAGGGCATCTTCGACCATTTGCACGTAAGGGGTCGCCTGACGCCAACCGGTCTGCTCGTCTGCATGCCCGGCGCGGACCAGGCGGACCTCGGCGCAAGCTACTGTTTTGGCATTGCATGCCATAGTGGCCGATTGATTTTTATAACCACTCAACTGAGCCCACAGGTCATCCCGAAGTTTGGAACTGCGAGCTACCAGCGGGGTGTCATAACCGGCACGGGCAGATTTGTCGGCTTCAAGCGCCTGTGCAATCTTCACTGCCTCGGTGAGTGACTCCTCGATATAGCCGGTGCGGTCGTTTTCATGGTACTGCGACTTGGCAGTGTCCAGCCAGCATTGGGCCTTGGCGAGCGCGTAACTATTCTGTGGAATTCCCGCCTCGTTGAGCTTGCGAAGTCGCTGTTGCACGCCTTCAATCGTGCGCCGATCTGAAAGGATGCGCTCGTCGGTGATACGCGCCTGTGCTGGCGCAAGTCCAGTGGACTGGGCGGAAGCCGCTGGCCCCTCATTTTTGGCGCCGCCTGAGGAGCAACCAGCCAATAACATGGCAGAAAAAAGCGCCAGCGCCGCAGTATTGCGAGGGGCGATAGAGTTGATCATGGCCATCCTCATAAGGGTTAGGGTTTCATCACGTTGGGGTCAAGTGTCTTGTTGGTGCTGGGGTCGTTTTTGCGGAACAGGTCTTCATCAAACTTGTAGCGCAAACCAAGCACCCATCCACGGTTGGTGTAGTCATTTCCGGTCAGGCCGGCCGCAGTACCCGACGAGGCGAAACCGCGCCAGTTATAGCCAAGCGTTGCGTACAGGTTGTCCATCACGACATAACCCACTTCAAGGCCATAAGCGTATTGCTTGTCGCCGCCGGTGCCCTGCAAGACCGAGAAGATGCCGCCTACGGACCATTTGTTGGTAACGTCGTAAGTCACCCGGCCACCGAGCAACTGGGCGCGGTAGCTGTCATTGACAGTACCCAGCAACAACTCATTCACATTTTTATACGCATAACGTCCCGACAGCCACCAGACCCTGCTCGGGTGGTAGTTGCCGCGAAAGCTGATGATGTCGGTTGTGCTATTGATCTCCGTGCCGGCAGCAAGCGCACCGGGCGATGAATCGCGGTTGTTCTTGCGTTCATAAAGGCCCAAGGCATCAAACTTGTTGTTGTCTACCGGTCTATAGGCAAAACCCACCTGGAACCGGCTCTGGAATTTATCGGAACCCAGCGCATTGCGCGGTTTGACAATGTTGGCGTATTCGCGGGCAATCAAGGTCCAGTCGCTGTCCAGCTTGCGTGCGACGCCCAACGTCAGTAGCCAGTTGGTGTTGTTGGCGTCTTCACGCCACTCCACGCGTCCGGATGATTTCCAGATCGGACTTGCCGTGTATTCGAGTCCGACACCGGCCGCGCTTGCATTTCCGCTTGTACTGGCCAGGCGCTCAACGTTGGTCGTCATGCGGATGCCCTCGGCCAACCGCCAGCCGTTGCGCAGACCCAGTGCCCGCTGCACCTCTTTGCCCGATGCCGCGTCGCGCAGGCGGT
>JANYCG010000069.1 GCA_025360385.1 Burkholderiales bacterium
GTGAACGGTCGGGCAATCACAGCCCTAATTCCTCGTCGGTCATGGCCCTGGCTTCGTCCTCTAGCAGCACCGGAATGCCGTCGCGCACCGGGTAGGCCAGGCGGGCGCTGCGTGAGGTGAGTTCCTGGCGTTCGCGGTCGTATTCGAGCGGGCCTTTGGTGACGGGGCAAACCAGCAATTCAAGAAGTCGTGTGTCCATCGCCTGATGATAACTTTGGCGGTCTTGCGGCCAGCCAGGCATTCACGGACTCGTCGACGCGGTCCAGAAACGCTTTGTCCAGCGCCACCACCAGCGGCACGGCCAACGCGCCGGCATGTGCCTGCCACAGCTTGACTGCGTCTTTCTCGGTGCAAATGAGCTGAATGTTCCCGTCAAATGGTGATATCCAGCTATTAAAGTTATAGTGATCGTCAAGTGCTTCGGTTTGTGCCAGTGTCAGCCCTCTGGCTTTGAGCAGGTCGAAAAAGGCTTGCGGCTGCGCAATCGCAGCCACGGCGCCCAGCGCCTGGCCCTGCAAGGCGCTCAGGGCAACCTGGCTGCCGTCGCGGCGCACGGCGTGGTCGGCCAGGCTGCGGCGCGCCCGGAAGCCGCCAGGCAGCGCCGGGTGGTCGCCGCTGTGCAACAGCAGAAAAGGCGGGCGCGCTAGCGGGCCGCTTGCTTCAGGCCGGCGCGGCCAGGGCTGGCGCAAGGGCCCGGCCGGCATCAAAAACCCATTGCCCACGCCCCGGTCGTCAAAGACACAGACCTCTAGATCGCGGGCCAACGCTGTGTGCTGCAAACCGTCGTCGCACACGATGACTTGGGTCGCCGGGTATTTTTCAAGCAGGGCCTGCACCGCTTGCGCTCTCTTGGATGCTACAAAAACTGGTGCGCTACATGCACGCCGGATAAGGACTGGCTCATCACCAACCGCTACCGCCGAGCTTTCCGGCAACACCTCCAGACAGCCGTGGGTGGTGCGGCCATAACCGCGCGACACCACCGCTGCCTTCAAGCCACGTGACTGCAAATGCCGCACCAGAGCCATCACGATTGGGGTTTTGCCGGTCCCGCCGGCCACGACATTGCCCACCACGATGACGGGAACCGGGGCGCGGTAAATCTTGAACCAACCGATGCGGAACAAGCCGCGCCGCAATGCCAGCGCCCCGCCATACAGCCTTGCCACCGGCCACAGCAGCCATGCCGCAAGGCCCCGGCGCGTCCAGGCTTGCGTCAACCGCGATGCAAGCAGCATGGCTTACTTTTTGCCGCCCTGGCTTGCCGTTTTGCCTGGGGATGCACCCGAAGACTGGGTGGCAAACGTGATCTGGTTCAGGCCGCTGCGTCGGGCCGCTTCCATCACCGTGATCACCGACTGGTGGCGCGCCTGGGCGTCGGCGCTGATGACCACCACCGTGTCTTTGCCGGCCCGTGCGCCGTCGCGCAGCGCCTGTGCCAGGTTGTCCACGCTGCGCCCCGGCACGGCGACGCGGTTCACCCCGTAATTGCCATCGCTGCCCACCGTCACCAGCAGTTCTTTGGGGTAATCGCGCTGGGCTTCGGTGTCGGCCACCGGCAGCTTGATCTGCATCTCGGTGAACTTGCTGTAGGTGGTGGACAGCATCAGGAAGATCAGCACCACCAGCAACACGTCGATGAACGGGATCAGGTTGATCTCGGGCTCGTCCTGTTTGCGCGACCTGAAGTTCATGGCTATTTGCGCATTGCCACCAGGTGGCGCACCAGGCGTTCGCTGGCCAACTCCAGCGTCAGCAAATATTCATCGACCCGGGCCCGGAAATAACGCCAAAAAATCAGGGCCGGAATGGCAATGACCAAACCGAAGGCGGTGTTGTACAGCGCCACCGTTATGCCATGCGCCAGCTGCGCCGGGTTGCCCCCCCCCACACCACTGGCCATGGCCCCTGCGGGCGACTGCGAGCCAAATATTTCGATCATGCCCACGACCGTGCCAAACAGGCCCATCAATGGCGCGATGGAGGCAATGGTCGCCAGAGCACTCAGGTAACGCTCCAGCCGATGTGCCACAACGCGCCCGGCGCCTTCCATCGTGGCGCGCAAGTCGGCTTCTGACAGGCGCGGATTGCCGTTGAGCGCCCGAAACCCGCTGGCCAGCACTTCGCCCAGCGCGGAATTGGCCTCCAATTGGGTGACGACATCGACCGAGGGCACATTCAGGCGCGAGACGCTGATCACCTCGTCCAGCAGTTTGGGTGGCGCGACTTTGGCGGTTTTCAGGCTTAAAAATCGCTCGATGACCAGCGCCATCGCCAAAACAGAGCAGGCGATCAGTGGCCAGATCGGCCAGCCTGCGGCTTGTATGATTGAAAACAAGGGTTGACTTTCAGGCGGGGTGGGGTGGGTAGGCAAAAATGGTGTGCCGATTATGAACCACGCGCCCGGTCGGACGGCGCACCGGTTCGCTGGGCGGTTGAGTCCCCAAAAACAGTGGATAACTTTGTGCAAAACTTTGCTGGATCGATGCCTCAGGCCGCATCAAACCGTGTTTTCATTGCGCTGGCGTTTTTTTTGGCAGTATTAAACTTAATAAAATCAATGGCTTACATCGTATCTCCGTCATGTTGGCGGTTTCTGAGGGTGTTGGCACCTGATGGGTCGGCGCTGTGGAGCAATCGGCCTGCCTGCGTCCGGTCCAACCCGCTGCCAAGCCGCGCTGCGCCTGATGTTTGAAGCACCCAACCCAGTCGCCGCGCCACCCATTTGGCAAGTTGGGGCGCTGTGCCGCGCCATTGCTGACGCGCTCAGTGCGCGCTTCAACCCGGTCGCGGTTCACGGCGAGGTTTCGGGCTTTTCACGCGCAGCCAGCGGGCATTGTTACCTGACGCTGAAGGACGAAACTGGCCAAATCCGCTGCGCCATGTTCCGGCGCGCGGCCACCTTGCTGAGTTTCCAGCCGAAGGACGGCGACCTGGTAGAAGTGCGTGGCCGTCTCGACGTCTACGGCCCGAGGGGTGATTTGCAACTGGTGGTCGAATCCATGAGCCGCGCTGGCATCGGCCACCTCCTGGAGGAGTTTTACCGCCTGAAGGCCAGGCTCGAAGCCGAAGGCTTGTTTGAGACCTCGCGCAAGCGTCCCCTCAGGCGGATGCCTCGGGGCATCGCCATCGTGACCTCGCTGGGCGCGGCCGCGCTGGCGGACGTGTTGACGACGCTCAAGCGACGCTTGCCCCATGTGCCGGTGCTGATCGCGCCAGCCTCGGTGCAAGGTTTGGCTGCGCCCGGCGAGTTGGTGCAGGCGCTCTCAAATGTATATCAAGCTATTGAGCATTCACGAGGACTTGTCGCTGATATTTCCAATAAAACTCAGCGAAGCGGCAAATTGGTTGCCACCAGCGCTTCAAACCCTGAACTTCACATTGACGTGATTTTGCTGGTGCGTGGTGGCGGCTCCATCGACGACTTGTGGGCCTTCAACGACGAGCGGCTGGCCCGCACCATTGCGGCGAGCCCCGTGCCCGTGATCAGCGGTGTGGGCCACGAAACCGATTTCACGATCGCTGATTTTGTCGCGGACCAGCGTGCGCCCACGCCAACCGCTGCCGCCGAGCTGGTGAGCCAACCGCAGGCCGTCTGGCTCAATGCCATCGACGCCCTAGACGGGCGGATCCAGGATGCCGTCACGCGCCAGCTGGACGAACAGGCCCAGCGCTTAGACCGCTGCGCCAAACGCATTGGCCGTCCCTCGCTGCTGCTGCAAGGACAGAGGCTAAAGCTGGCGGCGCTGGCGGCGCGGAAATCTTATGCAACGCTTCG
This sequence comes from Burkholderiales bacterium, assembly GCA_025360385.1. Taxonomy (GTDB): domain Bacteria; phylum Pseudomonadota; class Gammaproteobacteria; order Burkholderiales; family Burkholderiaceae_C; genus JANYCG01. Next base: position 3,779 of record JANYCG010000069.1, read on the forward strand.
TATTTTGAAGCATAAGAGTGAGCAGACACAGGGACTAACGGCTCAATTTCCCCTTGCCTTGGCGCGGGCCGTGCAGTCAAAGCGGGATCGCCTTGAGCGCAGCCATCGGCAGTTGCAACTGTTGGACCCCAAACTCGTGTTGCAACGCGGCTACGCGTGGCTTGTGAATGCGCAGGGCCAGGCCGTCACCCGTACCACCCAAGCCAGGCCAGGGCAGGCACTGCGCGCCACGCTGATCGATGGCGAGCTGGATCTGACGGTTGCCGCGCAGCCATCCGGGCAACTGTTCTGAGGATTTGCGCCCCTGGCCGAAGCGCGTTCTACAAAGTTCCTA
>JANYCG010000119.1 GCA_025360385.1 Burkholderiales bacterium
TGATTTGCTGGCGCTATGGCGCAACGTATTGAAAAATCAAACCCTGACGATTGAGGACAACTTCTTCGACATGGGCGGCGATTCATTGGCTGCCGTGAATATTCTCAGTGGCATTGAAAAACTCATCGGCAGAAAAGTGCCACTCTATTTGATTTCCGAGCGTCCCACTGTCGAAGGCTTGGCCTCCGCATTGGACGAAGAAACCGCAAAGCCAGGCCTGGTGCTCAAGCTTGGCAACAGCGCAACCCGCACGCCAATATTTTTAGCAGCTTCCGGCCACGGGGATCTGATGAGGTTTCAAAATTTGGCACGTGCGCTTGACGGCAAATTTGACTTGTTCATGGTGCAACCTCCAAGCGCCAGCACTGTGGTCAAGACCGCTGACTTGGCGACACTTTATTGCGACAGCATTTTGGCGCAGTTCAACGGGCCTTGTTTCCTGGCGGGGTTCTCGGTCGGCGGTTTGGCCGCGCTTGAGACCGCCATTCAACTTCAGAAACGCCAAGTTGACGTCAAGGGCCTGATTTTGATCGACACGATTTACCCAAGCCGCTTGTGGGGCGGCACGCTGTTCTGGCGTTTATTAGGCTGGGCGGTGCGCACCTTTCACATTCAAGATGTCAGCATGAATGGGCGGCGTCTGGAGGCGATGCTGAATGATCCCGGCCTGTTCGGCCAGGTGATGGCCGTCAGTGGATACCGGGTCAAGCGATTCGACGGCCCGACCTTGCTAATCAAGTCAGCGGCGCTGGCAACATGGGATCGGTTATTGTTTGTTGGCTGGCGCCTGTTGCTTGGCAAACGCCTGATGGAGACGAAAGTGTCAGGCATGCACGGTGCGATGTTCGATGTTGACAAGGTCAGCGAATTAACAGCAATTTTGGTTGACACGCTGCAGCAAAAACCCTTTAAAAACACTGACTGATTTGATGGATGAAACCTCTGCCAGATTGCGTGCGCGAACCGAGTCAAGACGGCAACTGGCCAAGCTCGCAATGGTGTTGACAGTATTGATCGCATTGGCGTGTGCCTGGAGCTGGTCGCCTTTGCGAGGATGGCTTGATCTGGAAGGCGTCGTTGCGAAATTGCAGCAACTCGGACAATCTCTGGGGCCGTTGGCCGTCATGCTCGGTGTAGCGCTGGCTTTGACGTTGGCTGTGCCGCTGACTTTCTTGACGCTGGTCACTATCGTCGCCCTGGGGCCCGTGCTGGGTTTTTTCTGCGCCATATTGGCCGCGACTTTGGGCGCTGCGGCGACGTTCGGTTTGGGCAAGTACCTGGGCCGTGATGTCGTGCAACGCATGGGCGGCGCCAAAGTCAAACAAATCAGTTCACAATTGGCCCAAAATGGCATCCTCGCCGTGGTTGCGATCCGGATGGTGCCGGTCGCTCCGTTCGCCATTGTGAATCTGGTGGCCGGCGCATCAGAGCTAAAAATGCGGGACATGCTCATTGGCACGGCCATTGGTATGACGCCAGGGGCCTTGATCATGGTTGTGTTTGTAAACCAAATCATTGCCGCCCTGCAGCGGCCCAGCCCAATCACGGCCTTGATCGGCGCGTTGTTGCTGACGTTGCTCGCTGGCGGTGTTTGGGGTGTCAATCGCTGGCTGAAAACGCAGAAAAATGTTGAGGCCACCCATCTCTCCGAGATCAAATAGCCAAAAAATGGTGCCCAGAATTTCACGGCTTGGCGACGGCCGGTTGCCAGATTCAAATTGCTTATGAATGGTCTTTCATTGAATTTTTTCAATTCACTTAAACCTTTGGTTTTGTGCCTGGCTTGCGGCGTGCTCATGTTGGGTGGCTTAGGTTCGCCTGTGACGGTGATGGCAGCCAGTGCGAAGGCGATCAAGTTTTACGACGATGCACTGGTCAGGTATCGCAAGAAAGATTACTCAGGGGCGAGCATTCAGCTCAAAAATGCATTGCAGACCGACGCAAGCTATCTGGCAGCCAGGGTTCTGTTGGGTAAAACCTTGCTCAAGCTCGGCGACATTTTGGCGGCCGACGCCACCTTGAGTGACAGCCTGGAGCGCGGCGCGAACCGGGCCGACGTCGTCCTTGACCTGGCCCAAACTTATGTGGCACAGGGCAAACAAAAACTGATTTTTGAGCAGGATCAGTTCAAACTGGACGGTTTGCCGCTGCCAGTGCGAGTGCAAATGTTGCTCACCTACGGCGGGTGCAAGCTTGATCTAGATGATCCTAAAGCCGCTCTGAAATTCATCGAGCAGGCGCGTGTCCTGGATCCCAAATCACCCGATACCTGGACGGCTGAAGTCCCTGTGAGGTTGCGGATGCAGCAGTTCAAAGAAGCCAACGAAGCGGTTGAAAAGGCCGCTGCCCTTGCACCGGAGACCCCCGATACCCAGTACCGGCGCGCTGCCGTCTTGCACATTGAAGGCAAACTGCCAGCTGCCATCGCGGCCTATGAGCGCACGGTAAAGGCGGTGCCCGAACATGTGGAAGCGCGGATGGCCCTGGCCGGCTTGTTCATCGACACAGGGCGACGGGTCGAAGCTGCGGCCCAATTGACTGAGTTGCAAAACCTGGCGCCCGAAGACCCACGCGCTGCCTACTTGCGTGCATTGCTGGCTGAAGGCGACAAAAAGCCGGAAGTTGCACAAGAGGCACTGCGCGAAATCACCGAAATCATCGACAAATTCCCGATCGACTTCATTCGCTACAAGCCTCAAATTTTGATGCTCAATGGCTTAGCTCATTTTGGGCTGAACGAACCTGAAAAGGCTAGAAAATACTTTGAAGTGTTCCAAAAAACCCAGGGCGGCGCCCCTACCGCAAAGCCCTTGGCGCAGATTTATTTGCGCAGCGCGAGTTTTGAGCAGGCCATTGAGGTACTCGAGGTTTACCTAAAATCCCATCCCGGCGACGGCCAGGCCATGGCCTTGCTGGGTTCTGCACTCATTGGAAAAGGGCAATTCGCCAGGGCCGCAACCTTGATGCAGGCCGCAATTCAAACCAGGGACAACCCCGAATTCCACACGGTGTTGGGCATGAGCATGATGCGCAGCGGCCAAGCGGCCAATGCGGCCAAAGAGCTTGAGGTGGCGCTTAAAAAAGACCCGAATCAAGCTTCAGCCGCGACCACGCTGATCACACTCTACCTGCGGGAAGGGCAAGCCCCTAAGGCCGTGGTTTTGGCCGAGAATTTGATCAAACAGCAACCCAAAAATGCGGGGTATTTGAATTTGTTGGGCATGGTCAGGGTTTTTGCCAAAAATAATGCAGCGGCCAAAGTCGCGTTTGATGAAGCCATCAAACTCGACCCCAGCTTCAATCTGCCGCAATTGAACCTGGCGCGCATCGAAATTGCTGATAAATCCTACGAAAACGCAGTTGACCGGTTGAACCACGTCCTCAAAACCGAGCCTAAAAACGCCGAAGTCATGTTTGAGCTGGCGACGATTGCCAATCAACGCGGCTTGTCGGCCGAAGCCCAGCGGTGGCTCGAGTCGGCGGCCAATCTTGCCGGCCCCCGTGAAACTCGTTGGGGTCTAGCGCTGTCGGAGTTTTACTTACAGCGGGGCCAGGCCAAAAAGGCGCTGGAGGCCGTCAAACTGGTGTCCGCCAAGGCACCCGAGGAATTACCCGTGTTATTGGCCTTGGCCAAAGCGCAATTGGCGACGGGCGACATTGCCAATTTGAAAAGCACCCTGGTCACTGCCACCCGCAAAGCGGACTACAACCCTGTCCCCCAAGTTCAAATTGCCGTGTTGCAGCTGTCCGCCAACAACCCCAACGGCGCCGCTTACAGCTTGGAGAAAGCGCTGTCGAACAAAGCGGACTACCTGCCCGCATTGGCCATGATGACCGATGTCGAATTACGTTTGGGCGATATTGCCAAAGCCGAAAAAATCGCACGCAGCATTGCGGCCAAAATCCCAAAATTGTCGATTGGCTACAGCCTTTTGGGCGATGTGGCGGTGGCGAAAGGCCAAACCGATGCGGCGGTGGAGGCCTACCGCAAAGCGCATTCTGCGCAGCCGACGGCAGACACCTTGATGCGCCTGGTTCGCACCATCACCAAGCAAAACAAAAGCAAGCAGGGCGAACACATGCTGGAGGCTTGGCTTAAAACCCGTCCGACTGACCTGGTGGTGCTGAAAGAATTGGCCAACAGCCAGGCCCGCTCTGCCAATTTTGCGGCGGCCCGCAACAGTTATGAAAGCGCACTCAAAATTGCGCCAGACGACGCATCGGTACTCAACAACTTGGCCAATGTCCTGCTGCGCCTGAAAGACCCCGGCGCTGTGGCGGTGGCTGAAAAAGCGGTCCAACTCAGCCCGGGTGACGCCAACACCATCGACACCCTGGGTTGGGCACTTTTTCAAAATGGGCAGCCTGAGCGGTCTTTGCAAGCGCTGCGTGAAGCCAAGCTCACGGATTCTGGCAACGGCGACGTGCGCTACCATTTGGCGGTGGTGTTGGCGCAAAAAGGCAACAAGGGCGACGCCCGTGCCGAGCTCGAAACCGCGTTGAAAAGCGCTCGGCCTTTTGAGAACAAAGCCGACGCGATCGCCTTGTTGAAGGCCTTGGGCTAAACCTCTTATTGATCGCGTCACCGGTCGATGTGTCGAATTAATTTACATCGTTCGCGG
>JANYCG010000218.1 GCA_025360385.1 Burkholderiales bacterium
CGCCGCGCGGTAAGTGGCCTGCGGCACGCCCGACATCAAGGCCACCGCCTCGGCATGAACCTGGGCGCTGGCTTGCGGCGACAACATGGCCTTCACCAAACCCGGTGCCATGCCGGCCATGCCCAGCCCGGCGTCCAGCGGTGCAAAACGGTCTTTGAGAAACTGCCGCTGCCAGTCGCCCCCGGGTTTGCCAAACGCGGGCGAGGTTGCAAACAAAACCAGCCCGTTAATCTGGCCATGACCACGAGGTGCAAGCTGCGCACCCTGACCCTGCGGCATCGGCATCGGCATCGCCATTGCCATTGCCATTGCCTCTTGCGCGATCATGCCGCCCATGCTGTGGCCAACCACAACATTGCGTGACGCACCGACTTGGTGGATCAGCCGCCACAAAGCGTCGGCGAACACCGCCATCGACAAAGACCCGTCGCTTGGAGAGGCACCATAACCCGGTGCGTCCCAGGCAATGGCGCGGTAACCCGCCTGCGCCAGCACCGGCAGGGTGTGCGCCCAGGCCGCATGGCCGCCGCCCACGCCGTGCAACAGAAACACGGCGGTGTCGCCCTGGCCTTGTTCAATGAAAAATGGGAGTGTCATCGCCGAGTCCGATTCGATTCTGTTCGCTTCACTTCAAATCGCCGCACAAGACGCCAGCGTCAACCACCGCGTCCCCATCGAGCCTGACGGTGCAGCCTTTCAGGGGCAAATCAAAATGCCCCAGCGTATGGCGTTTGGCCACTTCATTGGCCCCGGTGGAGTACAAAAAATTGCCGCCAAAGGCGCGCAGTTCGGTGCCGTTGAAGTCAGCCTTGTCGTAAAACGCCATCGAGTCCCAGCGCGCCCTGGGGTTCATGCCCCAACCCACGTGCGAGACGGCGTAAGCCTCCGGGTCGCCCCAAGCCGCAAAATAACTGCGCATCAAATCTGCGTCCAGGCCCTGGCCCCCGATGTGGGTGACAAAGTCGTTTTCAATGGTCAGCACCACGGGCCTCTCAAGGTAACGCTTGAAGGTCAGGTTGACATCACCCTCGTTCATCACCAGAGTGCCGTTCACGCTGCCAGCCGCCGGGAAAGCCAGGCACAAGCCACCCGGCCAGTGCGAGATGGTGCCGGGCCGCGCGGTGTAACCCCAACCGCCGCCCACCGAGGCCCCCACCAACGAAATGTTGAGCTGCGTGCCCGCCGCCGACGTGACCGACATGGCTTTGGCGGCACGCAGGCGCTTCATGCCGGCCTTGACCTTGGGCTCCAGCGCTGCGTCGGGCAGGCAACGCTCCAGCACCTCCGGGTGTTCATTCGAAACCATCAGCACACGTGTACCGCCCGCCAGAATTTGCGGCAATTCCGGCGCGTGAAGCAGGCCTTCCAATGTCAAATCTGCTACAAATGCAGTAGCAGACAACGCTTGTATGACGGGAACATTACCCGCAATCGCGTCTGAAGCGCCAGTTGAGCGCACCGGAACCGGCGCGGTTTGCGCGGGCGTCGTCAACACCACATGAAAGGTTTTTGCACCCAGGCGCAGCAGGGCCAGTTCAGCCAATTGCACGTTGACGCTGCGCGACAGGGTTTCAGACAACACCGCCGCCACGTCGCCGGCCTTCACGCCGCACAGCGCGAAGGCCTGCACAAAACTGTCAATCCATTTGCCTTCAATTCTGGGCTGCGACATGCATCAGTCTTTCAAATAGCAACGCCAAAGTTAGAGCTGGGAACCCAGCGTGAAGTAAGCACCTGCGTGGAACAAAAGCGGCGCCCCTTCTGCACTGGTGAAACGATCCACCTGGGCGATGAACAGGCGGTGGTCCCCCACCGTCTGGCGCGACACGGTACGGCATTCGAACCAGGCCGTTGCACCGTGGATCAAGGGGTCACCCTGGGCATTGGGCGCGTAGGCCACGCCCTCAAATTTGTTGGCGGCATGGGTGGCAAACTTGCGCGACAAATCCACCTGCGCCTCAGCCAGCACGTTCACCACGAAGGTGTCGGCGGCATCAAACACCGCCAGATTGTGCGAGGCCAGGCGCAGCGCCCAGGTCACTAAAGGGGGCTCCAACGACAAGGCGCTGAAGGAATTGGCCGTGAGGCCCACCATCTCGCCACTGACGGTGCGGGTGGCGATCACCGTGACGCCGGTGCCAAACTGGCCCAGCGCACGGCGCAATGCGGGGATGTCCAGCGCCGCCGACGCGCCGCCGGCCGCGTTGGATGGGGTCGGCACCACGCCCGGCGATGCGGTGTGGGCGGCTTGGATGAGGTGCGGCAATGCCATTCACCGAATCATATAGTCAAACCCAGGGTAGTCCCCGGCAGTCCCCGGCCCTTAAAAAAGCTAAGAACACGTTGCGGCTTTTTATGGAAGTGCAACGCCGCAGCGACATCTGCAAAGACCTCGATCGTGTGGCTCCCTGCCTCCGGCACGGGCCGCTGTTGGCGTAGCGATAATCTGTCCATGGATTCCACCGCCCAAACTGCTGCGCCTGCGGCCATCGCCCGGCCCCACTCCAAAACCGAACTGTTCGTCGCCTGCACCGTGATTGCCCTGCAGGGCTTTGGCGGGGTGCTGGCCATTGTCCAGCGTGAGATGGTGGACAAGCGACGCTGGCTCACGCGGGCCCAGTTTGTGGAGGAATGGGCCGTCGCCCAAATTTTGCCGGGCCCCAATGTGGTCAACCTCGTCATCATGCTGGGCGACCGCTACTTTGGCATTCGGGGTTCGCTGGCGGCCACGGCTGGCATCCTGGCCTTGCCCTTGTGCATCGTGCTGGGCCTGGTGGTGCTGTACAACAATTTTGCCGACTTGCCGGTGGTGCAAGGCGCTTTGCGCGGCATGGGCGCTGCGGCCGCTGGGCTGATTGGCGCGGCTGCCATCAAGATGATCCAAGGCCTGGCCGGCAATGTGCTGGGCGGTGCCATCACCACGGGGCTGATCGGGCTGACCTTTGCGCTCGTCGCCCTGCTGCGCGTGCCCTTGATCTGGGCCGTGTTGGGCCTGGGCGTGCCCGCTTGCCTGATCGCCTGGGCGCGCCTGCGCCGCCAGCTTGCGCCAGGAGCCAAGCCATGACCTTGCCCGACTGGTGGAGCCTGTTCTCGCACTTCATGATGATCTCCTTGCTGGGTGTGGGCGGCGCCATCACCACGGCGCCCGACATGCATCGCTTTCTGGTGGACCAGACACAGTGGCTTACCGAAGACAAGTTCAACGCCTCGATTGCCATTGCCCAGGCCGCCCCCGGCCCCAACGTGTTGTTCATTCCCTTGATGGGCTGGCAAACCGGCTGGGCCTTGGGCGGCACCTGGAGCGCCGCGTTCGCTGGCATGGCCGCCACCTTCGTCGGCGTTTTGTTGCCCAGCAGCACCCTGACCTGGTTTGCCACGCGCTGGCTCTACAGCAACCGCGAGCACCCTGGCGTACGCGCCTTCAAGGCCGGCCTGGCCCCGATCTCGATTGCGCTTGTTTTGTCCACCAGCTGGCTGCTGTCAGCTGCTCATGCCAACTGGCAACACGATTGGCGCCTGTGGGGCCTGACCCTCGCGTCTTTGTTGCTGGTGTGGCGCACCAAGGTACATCTGTTGGCCGTGCTGGCTGCAGGGGCGCTGCTGGGGGCCTTGGGCTGGGTTTAAGTCTTACCTTGGGCTTTCAAAAAAAACATAGTTGGATGCGTAGTCGCTGATTTCGAAATACACCTTCTTCTCGCCCGGGTCGGCCAGCATGTTCAGGTTTTCGTCTAGCACGCCATAACCAAAACGGTAGGGCCTCGGCTTGCCGTCGTCCGTGCCCATGGCGGTGCTGAGTTTGTCAATTTTCAGGAAGCGGCGCACCAGCTTGTCGCCCGCATAAATCTCCAGAACGCCATTGGTGCCGGTCCAGTTCTGGATGTCGCGGCTGATTTTGTTCTGCTGCTCCTGGGTACAGGCAGACAGCAGAATTGCACAGGAAAATACGGCTAAAGTCCCCATGGATGCTACATAGTTAGCTATTGATTTAGTAGTTTTCATAATTGCTTTCAGAATAATTTGACCACCGGTTTAAGCTGGTTTTGGATGGATTTTGCCAGGCTGCCAAAGCAACTCACCCCAATCAGGCGGCCGCGATACGCTGGCGCACCGCCTCGTACAGACACACGCCGCTGGCCACCGACACATTCAGGCTTTCAACCGCGCCCTTCATGGGGATGTTGACCAACTCGTCGCAGGTCTTGGCCGTCAACTGGCGCATGCCGTCGCCCTCGGCGCCCAGCACCAGCGCCACAGGCCCGGTCAAATCCGCCTGGTACAGGGTTTTGGTCGCGGCATCGCTGGTGCCGATGATCCAGATGTTGCGCTCCTTGAGTTCGTTCAAGGTACGCGCCAGATTGGTCACCATGAAGTAAGGCACGGTTTCAGCTGCGCCGCTGGCCACCTTGGCCACCGTGGCATTGATGCCCGCCGCATGGTCTTTGGGCGCGATCACGGCGTGTGCGCCTGCGCCATCAGCCACGCGCAGACAGGCCCCCAGGTTGTGCGGGTCGGTCACGCCGTCCAGCACTAGCAGCAATGGCGCGGCGCGTTGCCCGGCGGGCAAACCGGCCTGCGCAGCTTCAAGGTTTTCAAGCAGTTCATCCAGCGACGTCACCTGCGTTATCGCCTTGACACGCGCCACCACACCCTGGTGTCCGTGGCTGCCGCACAACTTGGCCAGTTGCAGGCCATCGGTTTCAATCAGCCGCACTTTGGCGTCCGCCGCCCGGTCGACAAATGAACGCATCCGTGCGTCGCGCCGTGCACTGTCAAAATGAATTTCGATGACGGATTCAGGCGCGGTTTTAAGGCGAACGCCAATGGCGTGGAAGCCGAACAGGGTTTTGGG
>JANYCG010000228.1 GCA_025360385.1 Burkholderiales bacterium
CCGTTTTCCCCGGGGATTTGCCCAGATCCACAACTGCCATTCTCAATCGGTTTCGCGGGTCACGCCCTACTGGCAGTTCGACCTGGCGTACTTTCTGTCCCTGCCATGCACCATGAGCCAGTGCAATATATTGCCGACTCACACTGCGGGCTGCAATCATGCAAACCAGTTGATCCATGACTTGCCGCTGACGCGCTACCACCATCAAACCACTGGTGTCCTTGTCGAGGCGATGCACAATGCCCGCGCGCGGCAGCAGGCAGGCCCCCGCATCACGCGCCAACAGGCCATTGAGCAAAGTGCCGCTCCAGTTGCCAGGTGCCGGATGCACCACCAGCCCCGCCGGTTTATGGACGATGCGCAAATGCTCATCGCAAAAGACGGTTTCAAAACTGACCTGCTCCGGTTTGAACGCCTGGCTTTGGGGCGTCGCACGCAGCTCAATGCTGCCCGAATCACCCGCCTTGACGCGTGCCGACGCCTTGGCCACCACCCGTCCGGCCAGTTGCACCGCGCCCGCGTGCATCAGCTGCTGCAGGTAATTTCTGGAAAATTCGGGTGCCAGTTCCACCAGTGCATGGTCAATTCTCTGGCCGTGCAGCGCGGGCCCGATGGTGAACTGACGCACTTCGGCGTCAAGCTCTGCGGGCGATACCCCGTCAAGCTCTGGCGGTGGCAGCGCACTCATATAATCGACCTGGAAAAATTCAAGAAAGTGGATCCTGATGCGTTTAGCCAAATTATCGGTCGTTTATGCCCTGACAGCGTTTGGATTTGGCTTTGGTTTGCTGGGTTGCGCCGTCAAGGAAATCGACACCACGGCGGGCTGGAGCCCGAACAAAATTTACGCCGAGGCAAAAGACGAGGTCAGCACGGGCGCCTACGACAAAGCTGTGGTGCTGTATGAAAAGCTTGAAGGCCGTGCGGCCGGCACGCCCCTGGCCCAGCAAGCCCAGGTTGACAAAGCCTACGCCCAATACAAGGCCAACGAACCGGCTGAGGCGCTGGCCACGCTGGACCGTTTCATGCGCCTGAACCCGGCCAGCCCGGCGATTGACTACGCGTTGTACCTCAAAGGTGTCGTCAACTTCAACGACGATCTGGGGCTGTTCTCTTTCATCACCCGCCAGGACTTGTCCGAGCGGGATCAAAAAGCCTCAAAAGAATCGTTTGAGGCCTTCAAGGATCTGGTCACCCGCTTCCCGGACTCGCGTTACACGGTGGACGCCCGCCAGCGTATGACCTACATCGTCAATTCGCTGGCGCAGTACGAAGTGCATGTGGCACGTTACTACATGCGACGCGGCGCTTACGTGGCGGCCATCAACCGCGCCCAGATCGCGCTGGCCGATTACCGCGATGTGCCGGCCCTGGAAGAGGCGCTGTTCATTGTTTACAAGTCATATGACGCGCTTGGCATGGCCAGCCTGCGTGACGACGCCAAACGCGTGTTCGAGAAAAATTATCCGCAAAGCGAATTTTTGACCCAGGGGTTCAAAACGGCGCAAAACCCGTGGTGGAAGCTCTGGTAAGGGACGCTGTGCACAAGCCCTGTAAGCTGGCAAAAAAGTCGTTTTCATCGACAATTTTCCGCATCGGCGGCAAGGCTGCCAACAGCCGACGGCCATAAGCCATGCTGGCCAGGCGGCTGTCGCAAACCAGCAAAACGCCCTGGTCTGACTCGCGCCGGATCAACCGCCCCGCACCCTGCTTGAGCGCCACTGCAGCCTCTGGCAAAAAGTAGTCGTTGAAGGCGCTGCGCCCCTCTTGTTCAAGCCGGCTGGACCTGGCCTCGACCAAGGGGTCATTGGGCGGTGGAAACGGCAGTTTGTCGATCACCACCAACTGCAATGCGTCGCCGGGGATGTCAACCCCCTCCCAGAACGAAGCCGATGCCACCAAAATGCAACCCGGTGCACCATTTGCATTACCGGCCCGAAAACGCTCCATCAACTCGCGTTTGGGACGCTGGCCTTGCGCCAGGACTTCAATCTGCGTCGAGTCCTTAAACTGAAGCGCCAAGGCCTCGCTGATGGTGCGCAAGGCGCGCAGTGTCGTGGTCAATAGCAGCGTGCGTCCGCCAATCACGGCAGCCGCGCGGCCCACCAGTTCAGCCACGCTGGCGCTGTGGTTGGCGTCGGCTGGTTTGGGCAGGTCGCGCGGCACGTAGACCGCCGCCTGGTTGGGGTAGTCAAACGGGCTGGACACCCGCAAGACCTGCGCCTCCTGCAAGCCGCAAGGTTGGGTAAACCAGCTTAATTTGGCATCTTCGCCCAGCGTTGCCGACGTGAAGACCCAGGCGCGTGACGACGGCTCATCCGAATCTTGCCGCAGCAATTGGGTCTGCACCGTCTTGGCAATGTCCAGCGGGGACTCGACCAAGCGCAGCTGCGCGCCAACGTCAAGCCAGCGCACCGAGCCGCCAGCGCAAGGCGCACTGAACAGATCCACTTGGGCGGCAACACTGCCAAAGCGCTCGGCCAGTCGTTTGAAATCCGGCGCTGTGTCCAGCACCCGTTGCAAAGCCTTCAAACAGGCGTCACAGGCCGTCTGCACCTGCTGCAGGGCATTGGCCCACACGGTCTCATGGATGCCCTCGGGCGCCGCGCCATTCCAGCGCAATTTGCTGCCGGGGTAGGCCTTTTCTGCGCACAGGCGCAACTCGCGGCTGGCCAACTCAAGGCTGGCCGCCAGCGGCTGCCATTCACCCAAACCACGCGCCAGGCTCAAACCGGTGGCCAGCAAATCATGGGCCAGATCCAGCAACTGCCCAGTGGTCAAAAATTTGCCCAAAAAATTAACGCCAATTTCATTCAGTTGGTGGGCCTCGTCAAAAATAACAGTGTTGACGGTGGGCAGCAGCTCGGCCATGCCGGACTCGCGCACCGCCAAATCGGCGAAAAACAAATGGTGGTTGATGACCACCACGTCCGCTGCCAGGGCATCGCGTCGCGCCAGGTTGACATGGCACTCCCTGAATTTCGGGCATTGCGAACCCAGGCAGTTTTCCCGCGTTGACGTGATGTGCGGAATCACCGCAGAGCGCTCGTCCAGTCCCGGCAACTCGGCCAGATCACCGGTCTGGGTGGCGTGGGACCACTTTTCGACCCTGCTCAGGGTTCGCGCGGCAATGCGGTCTTGCGGGCCCAACTCCTGGCGCGCCATCTCCAAGCGGTGCAGGCACAGATAACTGGAACGCCCCTTGAGCAACGCTGTGCGCAGCGGCAAACCAAACGCCTTGACCAGCATCGGCAGGTCGCGGCCAAACAACTGGTCTTGCAAGTTTTTTGTAGCCGTCGACAGCAGGACGCGTTGCCCGCTCAACAGGGCGGGGATCAGGTAAGAGAAGGTTTTGCCAACCCCTGTGCCCGCTTCCACCACGAGCTGGCCGCCTTTTTCAAGCGTGCGGGCTATGGCCAGCGCCATATCGGTTTGGCCCGGCCGGGGCTGAAACTCCTGCACCAGGCGCGACAGGCCACTGCCCGGCGCAAACGCCTCGCGCACCACGTCTTCCAGGCTCATCCTGCCAAGGTCTTGCAGGACCCTTCCAGTGGGTTGAAATTTTCAAGCCTTTTCATCGGGGCTGAGTTCGCGTTCAATGCGGCTGATTTCGTCACGCAGGCCAAGGCGCCGCTTTTTCAAACGCCGCATCATCAGCTCGTCGGGTGGGGACTCATCGGCTGTGCGGTCGATCAAGGCGTCCAGGTCAGCGTGCTCCATGCGCAGTTCAATCAGGCGCCGGGGTTGGGAATGCAGGTTGGAATCCAAAATTTCGAATCAGGGAAAGCGCCTGTCAATACAGGCGTGGTGAAGGGGTTCTTTGGTTCGATAATACGACGTTATTCAGATTTTCATAATGTGCCGTCATGGCAAGGCAAGATGAACAAAGGCTACCGGCTTACCGCGTCAACAGGCATCCACAAAGGTGACCGCGACTACCAGCAAGATCAGGTGTTGCTGCTCAACCACCCGCGGGTGAACGGCTGCATTCTGGCGATTGTGGCGGACGGCATGGGCGGGCGCAGCGGCGGGCGCAAAGCCTCCGACCAAGTCATGCTGACGACGCGCCAGTTGTTTGAGCAGTACTCGCCCGAAGTGGACGACGCCCCGGCGATTCTCAAGCAACTCGTCAATGAAGCGCACATGGTCATCAAGCTGACCGCCATTTCAGCCGAAGAAGAACCGCACAGCACGGTGGCGGCCTTTTTGATCAACCCCGGCGGCGACTGCTACTGGGTGCACGCGGGAGATTCGCGCGTTTACCATTTTCATGGTGCCAAACTGGTCAAACGCACCATGGACCATTCTTATGTGCAGACCTTGGTGAACCGGGGCGATCTGACCGAAGAGCAGGCCAATGTGCACCCGCAGTCGAACATCTTGATGGGTTGCCTGGGCACCGAAGCTGAACCGCCGGCCGATGTGCATTTCATTCCTAAACTGCGGGCGGGCGACGTATTGATGGCCTGCAGCGACGGCGTTTGGCATTACTTCAACAACACTGAACTGGGCACGGTCTTGTCCACGCTCACACCCCGTGAAGCGACCGAGTTTTTGATTGAAAAAGCGCGCAGTCGCGGCCACGGCGGCGGGGACAATTTGTCGCTGGTGATTGTCAAGCTAGAACCGCTGGTTTGAGATATTGCGACCCAGACGCCAGGGGTCAATATTCACCAATAAATCAGAAAAAATCAGAACAAATCAATTTTGTTGACAGATTTTGACGAAAAGTATAAAAAATCCCCTCTAATAATGCATAGATTGATATCTAAAATATAGCAATATTGTCTATTTTTTAGTCTTAGTTTAAACAAAAATCCTAAAAAAACGTCATTTTTTTGGGTTTTCCGAGTCTTGCTTTCGCTTCAAAATCTGCGCCTGTCGGGCTTCTGATTCGGCCTGTTTGTCGTCGTATTTTTTCTTCTCTGCCGCTGCCGCCCCGGCTTTGGCCTGCCGATCCGCCTGCGCCTCCTGGCGCGCACGCAGCCGCTCATTGGCCTCGTCCAGATTGGCTTGGACTTGCGTGGCTTTGTCGGCGCGTTGGGCGGCTTTGTCCTCCAGCTCTTGTTGCCTTGACTGCGATTGCGCCTTGGCATCAGCGCGGCGCTGCGCCTGCTCGCGCTGCGCCTCGGCCGACAGGTTTTCCTCCCGGCGGGACACCTGGTCCGAGGCCTTTTGTCTGGCCTCGGTGGCGTTGATCGACAACTCCTGACGGCGCAAGTCGCCCAGCAATTCGTTGCGCTTGGCGCCGGCCAGGGCCAGGCAGTCGTTGACAGAGAAATTGCGCTGGCAGGCGGCTTCATCCAAGGCATGCCGCGCTTGCACCTGGCTGCGCTGGGCCTGGATGCGCTGACGTTCAGTCGCAGGGTTGACGGCATCCGCGCTGGTGACGGCATCAGCCCAACAAAAGGTCGGCAGACACCAGGTCGGCAGGCACCAGAAAAACAGCAAAACCAGGCGGGTGTTCATCGACTATACGAGCAGGTCAGTTCAGTTCAGGTCAGGTCAAGCCAGTGTCGACCAGGCGGCGATCCTGGTCCAAATACGCCCGGGTCTGCATCTCGGCCAGGCGCGACGCCGTGCGCGGAAACTCGTGCGCCAGCGGGCCTTCGGTGTACAGCGCTTCGGGTGCCACGGCGGCAGATAGGATGAGCTTGACGCGCCGGTCATACAACACGTCCACCAGCCACGTGAAGCGCCGCGCTTCCGAAGCCATGCGCATCGGCATCTGGGGCACGTCGCTGAGCAGCACAGTGTGAAACTGGGTGGCGATTTCAAGGTAATCATTTTGCGAGCGCGGCCCGCCACACAGGGTTTTGAAGTCAAACCAGACCACACCACCGGCCCTGCGCCGCGCGTGGATCTCCCGCGCCTCAATGTGCAGGGTGGATTCCTCGTCCTGGGTTTCCGCCAGGCTGTTGAAGGCGTCCCGCATGGCCGCGTCGGCCTGGGCGCCCAAGGGGACGTGGTAGAACTTGAGGCGCTCCAGCGTCAAGCGCCGGTAGTCGGTGCCATTGTCAACGTTGACCACGTCCATGTGTTGGTTCAGCAGGTCGATGGCGGGCAAAATGCGGTCGCGGTGCATGCCGCCGGGGTAAAGGTCGTCCGGCTTGAAGTTGGAGGTGGTGACCATGCCGACCCCATTGACAAACAGGGCCGCCAGTAGGCGGTGAAGAATCATCGCATCGGTGATGTCGGCCACATGGAATTCGTCAAAACAGATCAAGCGGTATTTTTTGGCCATCTGTTTGGCCAGCACATCCAGCGGGTTGACCGTGCCTTGCAGGTTGCTCAATTCACGGTGCACCTCACGCATGAACTCATGAAAATGCAGGCGGGTTTTGCGCCGCAAAGGCACCGCGCCGTAGAAGCAGTCCATCAAGAAACTTTTACCGCGCCCCACCCCACCGTAGAGGTAAACGCCGCGTGGAATCTCGGGCCGATTGATCAGCTTTTTCAGGGTGGTGGCGCGCGCAGCCTTGAACGCCGCCCATTCGCCGGCGCATTTTTCAAGCACAGCGACAGCCTGCAACTGCGCAGGATCGGACGTGTAGCCGCGGCTTTTCAGCTCGGCTTGGTAGGCGGCGATGACGCTCAAAGACGGCTCGTTGAAAATTTGACTGGTATATTTTTAATAGCTACTCAAGCATATTCCATGGGGACATGCGAGTCATTTCTATTGAAGCCTGCGCCATCGACGGCTTTCGGACACCGCCATCGCTAGAAATTCAAACTGCGTTTGTCGACCGCCAGCGCCGCTTCTTTGGTCGATTCGCTCAATGACGGGTGGGCGTGGCAAATGCGTGCGATGTCTTCGCTGCTGGCGCGGAATTCCATCGCCATCACACACTCGGCAATCAGCTCGCTGGCCATGGGGCCGACGATGTGCACGCCCAGAATCTCGTCCGTCACCGCATCCGCCAGCATCTTGACCATGCCGGTGGTGTCGCCCAAAGCCCGCGCGCGGCCATTGGCCAGGAAGGGAAAAGTGCCCGCCTTGTAGGCGCAGCCAGCAGCCTTGAGTTGCTGCTCGGTCTGGCCGACCCAGGCGATTTCGGGGCTGGTGTAAATCACCCAAGGCACCGTGTTGAAGTTGACGTGCGGGTGCTGGCCTGCAATACGCTCGGCCACCGCCACGCCTTCTTCCTCGGCCTTGTGCGCCAGCATGGGGCCACGCACCACGTCGCCGACCGCCCAGACGTTGGGCAGATTGGTTTTGCAGTCGCCATCCACCGTGATGACACCCCGCTCGTCAAGCGCGAGACCGACGGCTTCAGCGTTCAGGCCCGTCGTGTTGGGCACCCGGCCGATCGACACGATGAGTTTGTCCACCTCCAGCGTTTGCACTTCGCCTTTCGCGTTGGTGTAGGCGATGCTCACACCCTTCTTGCCGGACTTGATCTCGCCGACTTTCACACCCAGCTCAATCTTCAAGCCCTGCTTGTCGAAAGCCTTTTTGGCTTCTTTGGCAATCTGCTCGTCCACTGCACCCAGAAAGGTCGGCAAGGCTTCCAGCACGGTCACTTCTGCGCCCAGCCTGCGCCAGACTGAGCCCATCTCCAGGCCGATCACGCCCGA
>JANYCG010000272.1 GCA_025360385.1 Burkholderiales bacterium
GCCACCGTGTTGATGCCCTGACCAGCAGGCGTCAAGGCAATCCAATGACTTTGTCCAGTTCAACCGAAGCAGATTCGGCAGCGCCCTTGGCAGGACTCAGGGTTGTCGAATTCGGGCAATTCATTGCCATTCCGGCGGCAGGGCAACTGCTGCGCGATCTGGGTGCCGATGTCGTCAAGGTCGAGCCTGCTGGCGGTGACCCCGGACGGCATGCCGGTTGGTCGCAGGATGACTTTGGGCCCATGTTTTCACCCTACAACCGCGGGAAACGCTCGGTCGTCCTTAACCTGAGCACGGCCGAGGGGAGAAACACCGCATTCCAGCTTGCGGCCGGCTCGGATGTTGTCCTGCAAAATGCGCGCCCCGGTGCCATGGCCCGCGCAGGGCTGGCACCCGACCAACTGCGCAAGGTGTCACCCCATTTGGTGGTTGCGACCGTGACAGGTTATGGGGTTGGCTCGGCATTTTCCAGCCGGTCTGGCTTGGACATCGCAGCCCAGGCCGAAAGTGGCATGATGTCCATTAACGGCCCGGCCGATCGTGCGCCCACGCGGGTTGGGTTTGCGGTGGTCGATGTCATGACGTCACAGATGGTCGCCAACGCCGTGCTGGCTGCGCTTGTGCGTCGCGGAATCAATGGGGCAGGGGCAAGTATTGACGTCTCGCTGCTGGACGTGGCAACTTCTGCCATGACCTGTCCCTGGGCGGAATACGCGCTCTTTGACCGTATGCCAACACGAACGGGAAGTGGGCAAGCTGCTGCTGCACCGTCCGCTGATGTTGTTGCCACTGCCGATGGCGCGGTTGTCATTTCGGCATACGTCGACGCCCATTTTGTCCGGCTGGCCCAAGCCGTTGGCCGCAGTGAGCTGGCATCAGACCCGAGGTTCCTCACAAATGCCGACCGCGTGGCCCATCGTGCGCCACTACTTGTCGCCCTAGGAGAAGCTTTTGCAAGCTACACGACGGAAGGATTGTGTGAACACCTGGGCCGCGTGGGTGTGGTCGTTGCCGCCGTCAGAAATTTTGACCAGGTTCGAAAAGGCGCCAATGGCGTGAGCCCCGGACTGTTCCTGCAAGTGAATTCGCCGACCAAAGGCGCATTTGAACTGCCGGGGACGCCGATTCAAATGCTTGGCCGGCCCACCGCGCCCACAACGCTGCCTCGTATCGGCGAACACACCGTCGAGGTTCTTGCCGAGCTTGACACAAGATCGCGGCCCCGGTCGAGATGATACGCAGGCCCGAGCCTGCGCTGCGGGGAATTGCTTGTTTGCTCATTTATAAATAGCACACTATCCATATACCATGGGGACAAAACACCAATTTAACGCGCAGATTTGCTTTTCGGCGCCGGGACGGTGTTCAAAACAGCTCCGGCTCAATCTCTGTGCGGTTCCCCGACGCGGTTGACCTGACAGCTGCGACCTGCACCTCATCTGCCTGCATCAAGGAGCCGACGCGTACGCCCAGCAGGCGCAACTTGCGCTCCAACGGCACACGCTTGAGGCACTGGCCGGCGGCCTGTCGGATGGCTTTCGCGTCGTCGATGCAGGCGTCCAGCGTCTGGTCGCGGGTGGCGGTCTTGAAGTCGTCGTAACGCAGTTTGATGCCTATGGTTTTGCCGCGATAGCCTTTGCGTTGCAAGTCGGCGGCGAGTTGCTCGCACAGGTGGGTGAAGACGGCGCCCAGTTCGGCTTTGTCGGCCACGGGGTGCAGGTCGCGCTCAAAGGTGGTCTCGCGGCTGATACTGACGGGCTCACTGCTCGTGACCACGGGGCGGTCATCCAGGCCCCAGGCGGCCCGAAACATCCAGCTGCCAGTGGCTTTGCCAAAGGTGTCCATCAGCCACTGCTCGTCTTTGGCGGCCAGCTCGCCGACGGTGTGGATGCCGTGGCGTTTGAGCTTTTCATCGGCCTTGGGCCCAATGCCATTGACCTTGCGGCAGGCCAACGGCCAGACCAGGCTTTGCAGGTCATCCTCATAAACGATGGAAATGCCGTTGGGCTTGTTGAATTCGCTGGCCAGTTTGGCCAGCAGTTTGTTGGGCGCCACGCCGACCGAGCAGGTCAGGCTGGTCTCGTCAAAAATGCGCTTTTGAATCAGGCGCGCCAACACGCGTCCGCCTTCGCGCTGGCCGCCAGGCACCCCGGTGAAGTCGATGTAAACCTCGTCCACGCCCCGGTTTTCCATCTGCGGGGCAATGTCCAGAATGATGCTTTTGAACTGGTGCGAAAACTTGCGGTATTCGTTGAAGTCCACCGGCAGCAGCAGGGCTTGGGGACAGAGCTTGGCGGCCTTCATCAGCCCTAAGGCCGAGCCAATGCCAAACTGGCGCGCGGCGTAAGTGGCGGTGGTAATCACGCCGCGCCCGGTGTAGTCTTTCAGGCGTTCAAACGCGTCAACGGGGATGTGGCGCAAATCGGCCACGCTGTTCCAGTCGCGTTCGGGGTGGCTGGCGCGCAAACGCTCCAGCATGTCTTCATGCGCGCGGCGGCTGCCGCCAATCACCACCGGCAGGCCCTTGAGCTGCGGGTAACGCAAGAGTTCGACCGACGCGTAAAACGCGTCCATGTCCAGATGCGCAATGCGACGCATGGCCCTATAGCTGGGCGCAGATGACAAACAGGCCGACAGTGACCAGCACCAGGCCGAGTTTTTCTGCGCGGCTCAAATTCTCGTCAAACAGCTTGCGCGACACCGCATAGCTGAAGATCACCTCGATCAGGCCCAGAGTCTTGACCTCGGCCGCGGTCTTGAGCGCAAACGCAGTGAACCAGCCAATCGATGCCAGTGCACCCATCGCCCCGGCCAGGCCGGACAGGCGCCAGGCCCGCGCAATGCGGACCCATTTGCCCGGCTCGCGCCAGGCGATCCAACTGCCCAGCAGCAAGGTTTGCAGCAGTTGCGCCAGCAACACGCCGCTGGCCCCAATCAGCCAGGGGGACACGCCAGGCTGCGTCAGCGCAGCGCCCCGGTAACCCACGCTGGCCAAGGCAAAACAGGCCCCCGAGGCCAGGCCCGCCATCGCCACCTTGCCCAGCCACGGCACCGCACTGTCGGGTAAAGCGGACGGGTTTTGAGTGGGTGGTTTTTTCGGCAGCGACAACATGACCACGCCCGCGCTGGCGCAGAGCATGGCCACAATGGGCCAGAAGCCCGGCACCTCCAGCAGCAAAACCATGCCGAGCAAGGCGGCCTGCAAGACCTCGGTTTTGGCCAGCGCCACGCCAATCACAAAGTTGCGCTCCTTCATGGCCAGCAGCAAAAACGCAGTGGCCAGAATTTGCGCCACCGCGCCCAGCGCCAGCCACGCCCAGTAGCCCAGTGTCAACTGCGGCATGGGGCTTGCCGCAGGCAAAAATTGCAGCACCACCGACAGCCACAATGCCGCAAATGGCAGGCCGTACAAAAACCGCACCAGCGTGGCCGACAAGGTGCCCAGCTCGGTGGTCAGGCTGCGCTGCGCTGCATTGCGGGCGGTTTGCATCAACGCCGCCGCAATGACGATGGGTATCCAGGCCCATGGGGCGAAGGAGGGCAGTTGCATGGACTGCGCTGGGCCAGTCGATGAGCGGGCTTGGACGAGAAACCGGTCAGGTTGGGAAGGTGCCCGCCAGCAAGATCGATTTATCCACCGCGTCCATCTGCGTGCGGCCACAAAATGCCATCGTCAAATCCAGTTCTTTGTGGATGATCTTCAGCGCCTTGGTGACGCCGGCTTCACCCATTGCGCCCAGGCCGTAGGTGAACGCCCGACCGATGTACACGCCTTTGGCGCCCAGGGCGCGGGCCTTGAGAACATCTTGCCCGCTGCGAATGCCACCGTCCATGTGCACTTCAATTTTGTGGCCCACTGCGTCGACGATGGCGGGCAGGGACCGGATGGACGACTGCGCACCATCCAACTGGCGACCGCCATGGTTGGAGACGATCAGGGCGTCCGCTCCGGTGTCGACGGCCAGTTTGGCATCCTCCACGTCCTGGATGCCCTTGAGCACCAGTTTGCCGCCCCAGCGTTTCTTGATCCATGCTACGTCGCCCCAGTTCAGGGTCGGGTCAAACTGCTGGCCGGTCCAGGCCATCAGGTCGCTCATGTCTTTGACGCCCTGGACATGGCCAAAAATGTTGCCAAAGTTATGCCGCCGGGTGCCCGCCATGCCCAGGCACCAGCGCGGTTTGGTCGCCAGGTTGATGAGGTTGGGCAGAGTCAGGCGCGGTGGCGCGGTCAGGGCGTTTTTCAAATCCTTGTGGCGCTGGCCGATGATCTGCAAATCAAGCGTCAGCACCAGCGCGCCGCAGTTGGCGGCTTTGGCGCGGTCGATCAGGCGCTCGATGAAGGCGCGGTCGCGCATCACATAGAGCTGAAACCAGAACGGTGCCTGGGTGTGCGCCGCAATGTCTTCAATTGAGCAGATGCTCATGGTCGACAGGGTGAATGGCACGCCAAATTTTTCAGCGGCCCGGGCGGCCTTGATTTCGCCGTCGGCGTGTTGCATACCGGTCATTCCCACCGGGGCCAAGGCCACGGGCATGGCCACGTCGCGCCCAAGCATCTGGGTCCGTGTACTGCGGCCTTCCATGTTGACGGCGACGCGCTGGCGCAGCTTGATGGCCTGGAAGTCGGCCTCATTGGCACGGTAGGTGCTTTCGGTCCAGGAACCGGAGTCGGCATAGTCGTAAAACATGCGTGGCACCCGCTTTTGGGCCAGAACGCGAAGGTCTTCAATGTTGGTGATGACAGTCATTTGAAAATCCTGAAAATTGGGGCATTGCTGTGACGATAAGGGTGGCGCTGTGGCGAAGTTTTGGCATGAAAGTCAGTCCATGCGGGCGCGGTGCCGGGCGATCTGCAAACGCACCTGGGCCGGTGCCGTGCCGCCCAGGGTGTTGCGGGCATTGAGCGAGCCTTGCAGTGAGATCACTTCAAAAACATCAGCTCCAATGGACGCGTTGAATTGTTGCAGCACGTCCAGCGGCAACTCCGACAAATCGACGCCGCGTTCAACGGCGGTTTTGACGGCGTGCGCCACGGTCTCGTGCGCATCGCGGAAGGGCAGGCCTTTTTTGACCAGGTAGTCGGCCAGGTCGGTGGCCGTTGCATAACCTTTGAAGGCCGCCTGACGCATGGCCTGGGTGTTGACCGTGATGCCGCCTTCTTTGAGGCCGGTGGCGGGGTTCAATTGCCCGCCGATCATCTCGGCAAAAATGCGCAGCGTGTCTTTCAGGGTATCGACCGTGTCAAACAAGGGTTCCTTGTCTTCCTGGTTGTCCTTGTTGTAGGCCAGAGGCTGGCCCTTCATCAGGGTGATCAGGCCCATCAGATGGCCGACCACGCGGCCTGATTTGCCGCGCGCCAGTTCAGCCACGTCGGGGTTTTTTTTCTGCGGCATGATCGAGCTGCCGGTGGTGAAGCGGTCTGCGATTTTGACGAAGCCAAACTGCTGGCTCATCCACAACACCAGCTCTTCTGACAAACGGCTGATGTGCACCATCAACAAAGCGGCGGCGGCGCTGAATTCAATCGCAAAGTCGCGGTCGCTCACGGCGTCCAGCGAGTTCTGGCAAATTTGCGGCTGGCCCTGGCTGTCCACCATGCCCAGGGCCACGGCCACCTGTGCGCGGTCCAGCGGGTAGCTGGTGCCGGCCAGCGCGGCTGCGCCCAGCGGCAACACGTTCACGCGCTGGCGCACGTCCCCCATGCGGGCGGCGTCCCGCGCAAACATTTCTACATAAGCCAGAAGGTGGTGACCAAAACTCAAGGGCTGCGCGACTTGCAAATGGGTGAAGCCAGGCAGTATGGTTTCAGTGTGCTTGTCCGCCACATCGACCAGGGCGCGTTGCAGTTCAATCAGCAAATTGGTGATCAGGTCAATTTCGCCGCGCAGCCACAGGCGCACGTCGGTGGCGACCTGGTCGTTGCGCGAGCGGCCTGTGTGCAGGCGCTTGCCGGCAATGCCGACGAGTTCGGTCAAACGCGCCTCAATGTTGAGGTGCACATCTTCCAGGTCCAGCTTCCATTCAAACCGGCCTGACTCTATCTCGGCCCGGATCTGCGTCATGCCGCGCTGGATGGCGGCCAGGTCGTCCTGGCTGATGATGTTTTGCGCCGCCAGCATGGCCGCATGGGCCAGCGATCCCGCCACGTCAGCCTGCCACAGACGTTTGTCAAAAAAAACGCTGGCGGTGTAACGCTTGACGAGGTCGCTCATGGGTTCAGAAAAAAGGGCAGACCAGGCTTGGGCTTTTTTGTCGAATTGGTTCTGGGACATAGACCGCTTATATTGTCAGAAACGAAAGGCAGGAAATAAATTAATTTTGCAATGGCCTTTCAGGAAATTCAATGCTCGGGATGCAACGCAAGGCCGTCGCGACACATGGCGATGCAGCAATACGTCCACAAGGCGAGGCTTGGCAAGGCCGCAATGGGCCCGATAATTGAATTTAGAGATTTGCCCGAATGCAAGACACCCAAATATTATCGGCCTTCCACGAGCCTCAAGCTGACCCGCCGCCACAGGCAGCTGTAGCCCTGAGCGCGCCAACGCTGGTGTTCGACGCCTGCCACGTCGGTGTGGTGCTGCGGGCCGTGTTGTTTGTACAGGCCGTGGTGGCTGTCGGTGTGATGTTTGGCACGGCCAGCTTTTTTGACTGGTTGACTCGTGTCGCAGTGCTAACCAGTGGCGCTTTGCCCGCTACGCTCTTGTGGCTGGTGGTGGCCTGCAGCCTGAAGAAAGCGCTGGCGCGGCTGCCTGCCTGGGTTCAATACGCCGCCGGCGTCTTGTTGGGTAGCTTGGCCGGGGTGTACGGTTGTGGCGCACTGGCCTGGATGGGCTTGCTGGAGCAGGCTCCCTGGTGGGGCAGCGCTGCGGCCGGTGCCTTGTTGGCCGGCGTGTTGGTGGCGGCCCTGGTATGGCGCGTGCGGGGCCGCACGCCGGCCGCGACCAAGGCACGGCTGGCCGAGCTGCAGTCACGCATTCGGCCGCATTTTTTGTTCAACACGCTCAACAGCGCCATCGCGCTGGTGCGGGCAGAGCCAGCCCGTGCTGAGGCGCTGCTGGAAGATTTGAGCGAGCTGTTCCGCCATGCGCTCCAAGAGCAGGGCGAGTCGGTCACATTGGGTGAAGAAATCGCCCTGGCCAGGGCTTATCTGGCCATTGAACAGGTGCGTTTTGGCGACCGCATCAAGCTGGAGTGGTCTTTGGACGCCAGCGCCAACGCTGCGCGCCTGCCGCCCCTGCTGTTGCAGCCCCTGGTGGAAAACGCCGTCCACCACGGAGTGGAACCCAGCGCTGATGGCGCGACCGTGCGCATTTCCACCCAGCGGCGTGGCTCGCGTGTGGTTGTCAAAGTGACCAACTCGGTGCCGGCAGGGCCGGGCACCCCTGGCAACGGTTTGGCGCTGGCCAATGTGCGGGACCGTTTGAGCCTGCTGCACGACGTGCAAGGCCAGTTTCAAAGTGGTCAAAAAAATGGCGTGTTTCAGGTGCGCATCGAGGTGCCGGCATGAGCGGGCCTGCGCTATCGGCCGTGGCACTGCGGGCTTTGGTGGTGGACGACGAGGCCCTGGCCCGATTTCGCCTGAAGACCCTGCTGGGCGACTGCACCAGCCCGGTCGTGACCCTGGTCGGCGAAGCGGGCAACGCCGTTGAGGCCATGGACATCCTGCGCAGGCAGACGGTTGACGTTATTTTTTTGGACATCCGCATGCCGGGTGCCGACGGCCTGAAGCTGGCGCAGACGCTGCGAGAGGTTCATTCTTCGTCATCGCCTTCCGCGTCCCCGGCGACCCGGCCGATGCCCTGCGTCGTGTTTGTCACGGCCCATGCCGAACACGCCGTGCAGGCCTTTGAACTTGAAGCGCTGGACTACCTGACAAAACCTGTGCGGCTTGAACGTTTGCAACAAACGCTACAGAAAATAGAGCGAACTATGCTTATTCAACAAGGACTTGAGTTTGATTTACCTGTTGAATCGCTGATCATCCAGGATCGCGGAGGCACTTTGCGCCTGCCGCTGGCCGAGGTGCTGTACTTCAAAGCCGAGCTCAAATACATCACCGTGCGCACCCTGGCGCGCAGCTACATTCTGGACGGTTCCCTGGGAGAGCTTGAAGACAAATACAGCGCGTCCTTCCTGCGTATCCACCGCAACGCCCTGATTGCCCGCAAGGCCATCCGCGCGCTGGAAAAGCAACACGACGCCGAAGAGGGCGAAGGCTGGGCCGTGCGCCTGGACGGTGTGCCAGAACTGCTGTTTGTCTCGCGCCGGCAGGTCGTGGCGGTGCGAGAGGCGATTAGCAACTAAAGGAAAGCAGAATGATCACCGTTCACCACCTGAACAACTCGCGCTCGCAGCGCGTGCTCTGGCTGCTGGAGGAGCTGGGCGTGCCCTACGACATTCAGCACTACCAGCGCGACGCCAAAACCATGCTGGCACCGCCTGGGCTGCGCGCCGTGCACCCGCTGGGCAAGTCGCCTGTCATCACCGATGGTGCCGGTGGCCAAGTCATCACCGTGGCCGAATCCGGGGCTATCGTGGAGTACCTGATCGACCACTATGGCAAGGGCAGCCTGAAGCCGCAAGCGGGCACGCCCGAGGCGCTGCGCTACACCTACTGGCTGCACTATGCCGAAGGCTCGGCCATGCCGCCGCTGCTGATGAAACTGGTGTTTGATGAAGTTGAAAAAGCACCCATGCCCTTCTTCATCAAGCCCATTGCCAAGGCGATATCGGGCAAGGTGAAGGCTGCGTTCATCAGCCCGCAGATCAAAATGCACCTGGACTACATGGAGGCCGAGCTGGGCAAAGCTGCCTGGTTTGCCGGCACCGAATTCACAGGGGCGGATATCCAGATGAGCTTCGCCCTGGAGGCGGCAGCGGCCCGCGCCGGGCTGGACGATTCACGCCCGCATCTGATGGCCTGGTTGAAGCGGATTCATGCGCGGCCCGCCTACAAGCGGGCGCTGAAAAAGGGCGGGCCGTATACGTTTTGAAGGGCTTGCTCAAGCCTTTGCCGCTTTGAAGGGGTTCAGCACCTTCACGTCGAAATGTGCAAAGTCTGCGACGTTGCGTGTCACTACCGTCAACTTGTGAATCTGGGCGGTGGCCGCGATCATCGCGTCCTCGTAAAGCGTGTCTGACTTGCGATGCATCAACCGGGCCCATGCGCGAAACGTTTCTGCGTCCATGGGTAAAACGTTGTAGGACAAGGCGACCAATTCAAACCAAGCCTCAATCTCGGCGGCCTTGTGTACATCCTGATCGCGGGTCAGCTCAATGCCTGCCTGGATTTCCCCCAATGTGACTGCGGACAGGTGAAGGTCGGTATCGTCGGTGGACTGGAGCCAGGCCAGCACCGCCCCATGGGGTCGCGGCTTGCGCAGCTCGGAGACAACGTTCGTTTCGAGCAGATACATGGAGATTACTGTGCGGCAGCGAGCACGCGCCTGCGGGCATTGCCCCGTGGCGGCACTAGCATATCGACGCGCACTGTGTCCTGCAAAAGCAATTTTTTTAACGACGGGCGCGCCGCTGCTTGCAGTCTCCGCCATTCACTGACGGGAATCAACACTGCCGCTTCCGCCCCCCTGCGGGTCACCATTTGCGGGCCGTCAGCAATGCAGGATTGAACGAATTCGCTAAAGCGGGCTTTGGCGTCTTGAATAGGCCAAGTTTGCATACAGACTCCTTGCTGACTAGATGTC
>JANYCG010000286.1 GCA_025360385.1 Burkholderiales bacterium
TCGCCTTGCGCTTGACCTTTTTACCAAACTCGTCGCGCAGTTTTTCCATGTTGATCTGCGACAAATCCACCGTCAGTCCACTGGCCTGGTCCCCACCGGGCGCAATCGAGGCAATGGCCTGGTTGACGATGCGGTGCAACACCTGCATCAATGCGCTCACATCGGCCGTGTCGCGCCGCTCGCCCAACTTTTTGTAAACCGCCTCGATGTTGTCGTGGCGCTCGGCGTAGATCAGCGCCGATGGCTCAACCAGCAGGGCCTTGAAGCGGCTGAACACCACCCGGGCCAGAATCTCAAAACGGCGTTTGGACTCGTCATTCATATACACCGCGTTCACGGCATCCGCCAGACCAGTGATCCGCGCAAAGCCCTGAGTACCCACCAAGCTCTGCAGGTCGAACCCGAGACCATGCACATGGGCTTCCGTCACTGCAATCGCGTCGGCCAAAGCCGCCACACGCTCTTCCAGCGGCGCCACGATGTCAGCGTCACCCCCATCATCACCCAGGGCATATTGGGCCAGAGCTTCGCGCAGGCTTTTCAGCATGCCGTTGTAATCCACGATCAGGCCAAAGTCCTTGCCGGGGTACACCCGGTTGGCCCGTGCAATGGCCTGCATCAAGGTATGGGCGCGCATCGGCTTGTCGATGTACAGCGTCGAGAGGCATTCCACATCAAAACCCGTCAGCCACATGGCGCACACCACCGCCACGCGGAACGGATGCTTGGGGTTTTTGAAAGCCGACTCCACATCCACCCGCTTGCCATCAGGTGTTTCAAACCCCAGCTTCATGCGGGCGCGGTGGGGGATGATGTCAAAGCCCCACTTCTTGAAGTCGGCGACTTCGTTCTGCGCTTCGCTGATGATGAGTTCGATGAGGGTTTCATCCATCCAATCAGCCTTGGCCAACAACCGGTCACGTTGCGCGTACAAAACCTGGCGCGTTTCAGTATCAGTAGCTGCATCAATGGCGGCGCGTTTGGCATCGGCTTCGGCCCGCACCACAGCGGCCTTGGCCTTCCACTTGGGCTCCAGCAAAAGCAGCATGCGGGCGCAGGTGACTTTGTCAATGCACACCAGCATGGCCTTGCCCGCCTCCCAGCGGGTGCTGCAATGGTGCACAAAATCAGTGGCGATTTTTTCCAGCCGCTCGTCAGCGGTGATGACTTCATAGTCTTTGCCCAGCAGTTTCTCCAGCAGTGCCGTCTGGTCCTGGTCCAGGGCGGCGGCATCCACGGCGGCGGCAATTTTGTCGTTCAAATCCAGCCGTGCCAGGCCCAGCTTTTCGCCCCGGTTTTCATACACCAGCTTGACGGTGGCACCGTCTTCTTCGCTGCGCTTGAAGTCGTAGCGCGACACGTAGCTGCCAAAAATGCGCTTGGTCAGCTCGTCGTTCTTGAACAGCGGCGTGCCGGTAAAGCCAATAAAGGCCGCATTGGGCAGCGCCAGCCGCATGTTGCGCGCCAGCTTGCCCGACTGGGTGCGGTGCGCCTCGTCTGACACCACAATGATGTCGTCCCGGTCGCTATAAGGCTTGTCTGGCGCTACGTCCTGGTTGAACTTGTGGATCAGGCTGAACACATAGCGGTGGTTGGCCTTGAGCAGTTGCTCCAGCTCCCGGCCCGAGCCGGCGCGCGGCGTCTGGTCGTCTGCCACACCACAGCCCACAAAGGTTTTGTAAATCTGGCCGTCCAGGTCTTCGCGGTCTGTCATCAGCACAAAGGTGAAGTTGCCCGGCACCGCACGCCGCACCTTCTCGGCGAAGAACGCCATCGAATACGACTTGCCGCTGCCTTGCGTGTGCCACACCACACCCAGGCGGCCCAGGTCAGGGTGGGCGCGCTCAATGATTGGCAAGTACTGCGGCGTGGGCTCTGCCGCCATGGGGTAGACCGCCAGGGGTTCATTGGCCGCAAGATCTCTGCCCGTTGCAGGCACTTCATACACCCGATGCGTGAGTCGTGCCCCCACTGGAAATTGCCGCTTGAGTGCCTCTTGCCGCACTACAGCCGCCACCGCCTGGTTCACGCCCAGCAACTGGTGGTTGCGCGCCACCACCTTGCGCACAGCCCCGGCCTTGCTGGCATCGAACAAAATAAAGTTCTCCACAATGTCCAGCAAGCGGTCTTTGGCCAGCATGCCGTTCAGCAGCACCTCGGCGGCCACACTGCCCGTGTCTTTTTCGTCCAGCCGCTTCCATTCACCAAAATGTTCCCAGGTGCTGGTGATGGAGCCAAAACGCGCGTTGTCGCCATTGCTCACAATCAAAAACGCGTTGTGGTGAAACACGTGGGCCACCACGTTCTCATCCAGATAGTCGCGCAGATTGCCGTCGAAACCGGCACGGATGTTTTTGTACACCGCCTTGAGTTCGATGAACACCAAAGGCAGGCCGTTGACAAAACACACCAGGTCCGCGCGGCGGTTGTAGTTGGGTGTGCGCAACCCGGTCAGTTTGAGCTCGCGCACCACCAGAAAGCGGTTATTGCTGGCATTGCGAAAGTCAATGGCGGCCGCCTGCGCATGGCAAAGCTGCCCCTGGGCATTGCGGTAACTTACCGGCACGCCGTCGCGCACCAGCTTGTAAAACGCCTGGTTGTGCTGCAACAGCGTGCGCGAAAAGTCGTGGTGCGTCAGCTTGGCAACGGCCTCGTCTATCGCGCCCGGCGGCAATTGCGGGTTAAGCCTGACCAACGCCGCCCGAAGGTCGCGCACCAGCACCCCATCGCGCTCGCTGCTGCGGCCCAGTGTGCCGGTGGGGCCAAAAGTCTCCTGGTTCCAGGCGTAAATGCTGTCCCAGCCCAGCGCCTTTTCCAGATGCCCGGCAAAGGTGGCCTGCACCAGACGGTCTTCGTTGTTGATGTCGGTGTAGGCCATGCGATGTCTTCTTTTCTATTGGACAAACAGCCGTCGCATAAAAGAC
Organism: Burkholderiales bacterium; assembly: GCA_025360385.1. Classification (GTDB taxonomy): domain Bacteria; phylum Pseudomonadota; class Gammaproteobacteria; order Burkholderiales; family Burkholderiaceae_C; genus JANYCG01. The sequence goes on from JANYCG010000286.1 coordinate 2,925, forward strand.
ATTTTTTGAATGTGTCTTTTATGAAAATTCATACAAATCATTGGGTTACGAGTAGTCATGGGCTCAGCAGCACAGAACTTCATGGCGATTCCCCCGCCCTATGTCCTTTATGTTCATGGCTTGACAACCGGTAGCGCCGCCAACGGCGCTCGCCCGCATGGGTGACCCGCCCGGCATCCTCCAAGTCATCCAGGGAACGCTTGACCGTTTTGGCGGAAATCTCCGCACCAATCCGTCGGTTGACATCTGCGCTCGAAGAATCGGGGTAACGCGCCAAGTCCTCCAGAATCAGCGCCCGCAAACGATGCGGCTCGATGCGCAACAGGGTGGTGGGCAGCTTGAGATCCGCCCCACGCAGCAAGGCAGGGTCAACAAAATAGCGCATGCCCTGCGTGCGCCCGGCGGTCTGCACCAACGCCAACGCCTGCAAGCGCCCCAGCCACACCACAAGTTCATCTGCACCGTCTGTCTCCAGCACCGCCCCCAGTTCCCGGGCTGTCATGCCCTCGGTCTGAGCCAATGCGCCCAGGGTGATGCGCTCGCGCTGAGTCAGTTGAAAGCGTTCATCCGCCTCCGCCAGCAAGCGCATCACCTCCGGCTTCACAATGCGCCGCTGGATCGTTACCTTCACCCAATCTGCGCCCTCTTCGGGCAAAGGTGCGGGGCGGCCTTGTGACAGCAGCCGGTCGTAAATCAGATCAAAGCCGCTGCCCTCACGCTCCATCAGGCCCAAGTCGTGGAACACCCGTGCCAGCCCCTCGTTGCGGCGGCGGCTGGCGTGCAGCATGTTGCGCGGCGTCACCCCCAGCGGCAGGCGGCCGGGGTTGACCATCTCCAGCCGCTCCGGGTGCAGGTTGAGGTAGATGTCGCCCTGCTGCGTGTAGGGCCGGTGCACCAGCGCATTGACCAGCAGCTCGCGCACCACCTTTTCGTCATACGCTGGCACGCTGCGCCGGTACAGGCCCTCGGCCACCTCGTAGCTCTCGCGAAAATCCGGCAGCTCGCGCCAGATGGCGTCCACCAGCTCCACAGGCGACAGCGCGCAGTCGTCCCACACCCACTTGTTGACTTTTTGCCCCTGCTCGTCGTACTTGATGGCCTGCACCAGCGGCGCGGTGCCCAGCGCCCGCCGGTCTGCCGTGGCACCAATCAGCAACACGCCCAGGCGGGTCAGAGTGGCGCCTTGCGCCAAACCGTAATGGGCCAGCAATTCGTCAGCGCTTTTCTCCTTTACGGAATCCTTGACACGGTCGGAGGAGCGGATGCCCTGCACAAAGCGGGCAAGCTTGTCAGCATCCACCAACCCACGCGGTACGCCGCTGTCCATCGCCTCCCAAGGCCGCCCCGGCCGCTCGTTGGCCAGGCGCAGCACGTCGTCACCCAACACCGGCTGGCAGGTGTCGGCCACCCGCAGAAAGTAACGGCCGTCGCGGGTGGACGCCACACTGGCCGATCGGTCCACCACCAGCTCAATGAACTCCCCACCATTGGTCGCGCGCTGCAAACTGGGCAGCGCCTGCACATTCACGGTCAACTCGCCAATGCGTTTGCGCAAGCGGTCCAGCAAGTCTGGCGGCACGGCCTGACCCGCAGGCGGCAAAGACTCGCCATCCTCCATGCCAATCAACAAACGGCCACCCGCACCGTTGGCAAAGCACACGCAGTCTTTCGCCAGTGCGTCCCAGTCCGCCGTCTTGCCCGTGACGGTGCGCAGGGATTTGCGGTCGGTGTGCTGGTCTTCGAGGGTCATTGCGATTATTTCCTGCCAATCACGGCCGACTCCACAGCCTTGATGGCGTCATACCGGGATTGGAACATCGCCTTGTCCGCGATCACGTAGGAATTTCGCGGATCATCGTGCTCCGTTATGCTCAACTTAGCGTATAGGTCGCGAAGGGTTGTCGCCTCGGCCGGAAGCAACGGGACAATCTTCGTGAAGTCTTGAAATGCAGAAATGGCTTGAGTCTTCTGCTTGTATTGGTGTCTTTGTTGATTAAAGACATGGGTGTTGACGACAGCTTCTATCAACCTCCGCATCTTGCCAGCGATATTCTCTTTTTGGTATTTTGACGGCTCTCCAGCTATGACCAGAACGGCGTCAATGTCTCTCTTCAAGTCATCAATCTTCTCACTGTAATCTGCGACAACTGCGCAATTCTCAAGGACTTGAACTGATAGGTGCGGGTCGAGCCCAGCTTGATTCAGTGTGGTTTGCAGCTGGACGAAGAACTCCCAGTTGTGGGTCAGAGCAATAACCTGCCGCGTCGGATGTTTCTGTGTAAAGTCACGCAGTCGGGCGCAATAGTTCGCGATGTAGTTGTAATCAAAGCTGGAAATCGGGTCATCGAATACCACGACGGATTGAGTACAGGTTTCGAGTTCAGCGAAAAACAACGCTAGCGCGTGAACCCGTTGTTCCCCTTCGCTCAAAACGCTTTCAATGTCCGCACCCCCTACCTGCGGCAATACCGTCACGACTGCATCTGCCCCTTTTCTGGCCAATATCACTCCAAACGCCGCCATGTTTTTTTCTGTGAGAGTCTTGTATTCGGCGTTCAGACGCGACTCAAAGTCCGCAACAACCAACTCCTCGTGAGCGTCCTTTGCCTTCTCCGTTAACTTCCTCAGAAGTTGTGTGAATGCTGGAAGTTGGGTGTCCCAAAAGTTTGCCCCGGCCGCCATCCTCTGCGCCTGTCTAAGTTTCTCCAAACAATCAGCGATGGCTTGCGCGTATTCCAAGGGTTCAATTTCCGAACGGGCCTTCGTCAACTGCTTGACCAACTCGTCTCTCCCTTTCACGGCAGCTTCGATGGCGTTTCCTTTCGACTCCAGTTGTATAGTCCACGTCGCAATCGATACTTCGAGTGATTCGAGCGCCGCTTTCGCCTCAGCTGTTGGCTCTTCGGATACGTTGCAACTTGCGGCAATGAGGTCTGAGGCAGTGTTCGCGGCTATCAGGATATCAGCCTGGATGGTTGAAATTTTTTTCCACGCTTTTCTGTCCACAGCGACAACAGCGGTTGCGAACACAACAGCCTTGGCGATGTCGCCCTTAAGCATTGCAATGTCTTTCTCCAGTTCGCCGGAGAGTAGGTCGTAGTAACGTTTAAATAAATCAACTTCTAGGCCACTCAACTCGCGTTTGCAGAGTGGGCACACATGATCTGTTGCATCGTCCATATTGCACAAAGTTGATGCGCTGCGCAGCAGCGCGAACAAGTCGTCGAGCGATTGATCTTTTGGGATGAGAACTCTTGCCAGCATTTCCTGCTCTGCTTGCTTCTTGGCGAGAACTTCCGCTTTGGTCGCAGGCTCAAGTGCCCACAGACCGGATGTCGAGGTGAGCAATGTGCTGAGGGAAGTTAGAAAAGCTTCTAATTCGCGATACTCTGCCCTAAGGAATTTCAATCCTTCTTCTGATGCTGCCTTATTCAACTCGGATAAGGCAGTCCGCCGTTCTCTCAACAGTTCTTGGCCCGTGAATTTCTCGCCAAGCTTGATTTGAGAAGGTAGAAAGGCAACAGTCTTACTATCAATGTGAGCCAGCGACTGGCCGTTGAACATTGAGAACTCTGTCCGGATGGACTCTAGCGCCTGAGTCAGCCTTTGCGAGTTTTCCAGTTGTGAGCGTTGAAGCGCTTCGCGGAACTTCGTTGTCAACGCCTTCGCCCACTCGAAAACGTGAAGTTTGAACGGCGATAGCACAATGACACGGCCCGGATCGACGGCGTTCTTCACGTTCCTGATTGCAATTGCGGTGTCGAAGTATTTGACTGTCGCTTGCCTCGGGCCGTAGCCAACCGCAGGTGTCCATACTTGCATCGCTCTATCGCTCCTGAACTTGTAGCGAAACTCTGGCATCGCTACGCCTGCTGATCGGACGTTCTGTAGTGGCCGGTTTGGCTGTTCATGCGTAGCGAGAACTTTTAGCGAATCGCAAAGACTGGACTTTCCGCTGCCATTGGCTCCGAAAATCAGGGTGATTCGTTTCTTGAAACAGACATCGAGCGTGTCTCCGAGAAACTTAAAGTTCGCGAATCTCGAAAGTTGCTCAAGAAAATCTGTGGAAGCGGCGGGTATTGCGACACCAGCAGCCGCTTCAGCCGATCCAATGGCGAGGTAACTTGCCCTTTTAATGTAAATGGCAAAAAGCGTGTCCTGTGTCGGTTGGTCAAGGGCTGACATGCTGCTCACAGTCGTAAGATCACAGATCATCTTGAACCAGGGTTCGTTGATCTCCTTAGCGAGATCGTTCAGGTAACCAACTGCGTCCGAATGTGCGGGCATGGCTGGCATCGCATTCATGTGGTTAGTCCCCCGCTCATCAAGCGCGGCAGCAGCAAGTCGCGTGCAGTGCGAAGTTTTTGATTCTGAGCATTGAGGATTTTGCTTTGTGCGAAAACGTCAGCAGCGAAGTCATCGAATGAGCGAAGCAGCGACAACGGGGGAATCAAGATTTCAACCCGATGCACCGATTTACGGTCAAGTGTTGGAACAGATGCGCCGCCGTTGAACTGCTTCAAGTCCATTTCCCGCAACAAGAACAGGGCAAACAATGGTGTCACGCGTCTGAATTCTTTGACCCATAGCGCCGTGTTGAGTGGCCAGTAATCTTCGGCAACGTATTGCACTTCACCCAACGTACCGCTTCGACCAGTGACTACGCCGGGTGCAGTTGCTTTTGCTTTGTCGTGATATCCGAGAACACCGGTTGAACCATAAATTGGCACATTGCCGTGTTGTCTGTTTTGCGTAGGGAGATCAAATCCACGCTGTAGAACCAGCGCATCTTCCAACTTCGCACGTTCCCACCTCTGCGGCACGCCATCCACGATGGGGGTGTGTTCATAGCCGGGGAAGCGCAGGCGGACGAACCATTCGCAGTAGAGAAGTCGGGCGGACTCTTCGAGCAGGGCCATGCGGCGGCGGTTGTTTTCGATCAGGTCGTCGTAGGTTGCTAGCAGGCCGGCAATGCGCGTTTGCTCTGCCACTGGCGGAACATCGAAATCTAGCGAAAGCAGCTTTTCCTGACTCAAGTTGTCCTGAGTGGCCCCTTGCGAAAATTGCTGGGCTCGGACTTTGATGGTGGCATCAAAAAGATACTTGACGAACCGGGCATCTGATTGAGCCGGGTCAGCAATGAAGCCGATGACGCTATCGGGAAAGCAGGCATCTATGCCAAGAATGGCGGTGTCTGCGATATTTGCCGCAATCGTGATGCAAAGGGTACCGGCTGGCCAGAGCTTGCTTTGCTCAAGCCCGGCTTCACTGTAGGTCTGCGTGTAATTGGTGATGTACAGACCGGCGTGTTTGACGTCACCTGTTTGAACAAAGGGATGCAGCCCCCCATACAAGTAAGCAGCATCACGAGGTCGATGACGGGAGCGACCTCGTGAAACCGTCCCAAGTTGATCGAGTCGCCTAGGCTGCCAACTCATACCCCCAACTCCTCAAAGTTGGTCTGAATCTTCACCGCCAAATCCACCGACTCACGATTCAAATCTGCCAGCTCCACATGGATGTCGCGCAGCGTCTGTTCAAAGTCGAAGTCCTCATCCACCTCTGCCGGGGCCACGCCGACAAAACGACCAGGGGTCAGGCTCCAGTCGGCTGCTTCTATCTCGGCATGGGTTGCAACTTTGCACAGGCCCGGCACGTCCGCCATTTCGGCTTGGGGAAAGCGGTCTTGCAGCCAGACGATCTGGCGGTGCAGGTAGACGCAAGCTTTGAGTTGCTCGACGGCTGCTTTGCGTTCTTCGTCGAATTGCTTGATGCGTTTGCCAGTGGCGCGGCGGTCAAAAAATTTGGCGGCGGCCTCGTGGCTGGCCAGCTCTTGCGCCAATTGTGTGGAGCGGGCGGCCAGTTTGTAGAGCAGGTCGATCTGCTTGATAAGGCCGCGTGCAGATTCGGCCAGCGGGTCAAAAGCCTTGCGGGCCTGGTGCTGGGCGGCGTTGGTGGCAGG
>JANYCG010000298.1 GCA_025360385.1 Burkholderiales bacterium
GGCCCGTCGGCAAAACTCGCCCCCACGCTCACCGGTGCAGCAGCTTTAGCGACGCTGTTTTTTGCCGGCCTTCTGGTGAAGGCCACAGATTTCCCCGTCTTTCAACGACCTGCTTTTTGTGCTCGCGCCCGCCATGAAACCCTTTCTCAGAAACCGCCTCGCCCGTTACGCCGACCGTCTTGGGGAGCTTGAATTTTTGCTCTCGCGCGAAGACATCATGAGCGACATGAAACAGTTTTTGGCGCTGTCGCGCGAGCACACGGACGTGGCCTCGGTCGCCACGCGCTGGCACCGTTACCAAGTGCGCGAGGCAGACCTGGCGTCAGCCCGCGAGATGCTGGCCGACCCGGACATGGCCGAGATGGCCCAGGAGGAGATGGACAGCGCCACCCTGGAACTGGCGCAACTGGAGGCCGAGCTGCAGCGCATGTTGCTGCCCAAAGACCCGGACGATGCGCGCAATGCGTTTGTGGAAATCCGCGCCGGCACGGGTGGCGACGAATCGGCCCTGTTTGCCGCCGACATGGCCCGCCTGTACACCCGGTATTGCGAACGCAAAGGCTGGCGCACCGAGTTCATCAGCGAATCCGCCAGTGAACTCGGCGGCTACAAAGAGGTGGTGTTGAAAATCTCGGGCGACGGTGTGTACGGCGCGCTCAAATTTGAATCCGGTGGCCACCGCGTGCAACGCGTACCCGTGACCGAGACCCAGGGCCGCATCCACACCAGCGCCTGCACGGTGGCGGTGCTGGCAGAGCCCGACGAGGCCGTGACCATCACCATCAACCCGGCCGACTTGCGCATCGACACTTACCGCGCCAGTGGCGCCGGCGGCCAGCACATCAACAAGACCGACTCGGCCGTGCGCATCACCCACCTGCCCACCGGCATCGTGGCCGAATGCCAGGACGGGCGCAGCCAGCACGGCAACAAAGCCCAGGCCATGAAGGTGCTGACCGCCCGCATCATTGAAAAAGACCGCTCTGCGCGGGCCGCCAAAGACGCGGCAGAACGCAAAGGACTGATTGGCACCGGCGACCGCAGCGACCGCATCCGCACCTACAATTTTCCGCAGGGCCGCCTGACCGACCACCGCATCAACCTCACGCTGTACAAACTGCTGACCATCATGGAGGGCGACCTGGACGACGTGGTGCAGGCGCTGCAAGCCTATGAGGCGGCTGAGCAACTGGCGGCGCTCGAAGTAGCCGCCAACGCCTGACGCGGCGTTCAAAACGCTATTTGAGAGTAAAAGTGGCAAAATGTTCCCGTCAAATAAGCATAGTTTGCTATTATTTTTGAAATTTCGAAGTTGCCTGACTGGTGGAAATTCTGGCAATTCTGAAAATTCTGGCAACTTTGATCTTGGTTCGGACTTTTGCGTCTGCATGCGGGCACGGCCCCGGCTGAAAACATGAAGCCTCCCCCGCCCCAGACCTTGCCCCAGACCCTGGCGCAGGCCATCCGCTTCGCCATCGCGGCGGGCCTGGACAAACTTGACGCCCAGATGCTCTTGCTGCATGTGATGGCCAGGCCCGTCCATGACCGCGCCTGGCTGCTGGCGCATGACCTGGATGCGCTGGACCCCGCAGCGCAGGCCCGCTACCAGGCCCTGGTGCCGCGCCGTGCCGCGGGCGAGCCCCTGGCCTACCTGATTGGCCACAAAGCGTTTTACGGGCTTAATTTGCAGGTCACGGCGGATGTGTTGATTCCGCGAGCGGACACTGAGACTCTGGTGGACTGGGCCGTGCAGGTGCTGGACGGCTTGCCAGCCCACCGTGCACCCGTCAAATTGGTGGATTTAGGCACAGGCAGCGGCGCGATTGCCCTGGCCATCAAACACGTGCGGCCCGGCGTTTTGGTCTTTGCCACAGACTTCAGCGCGGCGGCATTGGCCATTGCCGCCGCCAATGCAGCGCGGCTGTCGCTGGACGTGGCTTTCAGCCGTGGAGCCTGGCTGGATGCCGTGTTGAGTCACGGGATCCATCACACCCGAGGCGGGTTTGACGTGATCGTCTCCAACCCGCCCTACATCGCCGATGCAGACCCCCACCTGAGCGCCCTCACGCACGAACCCGCGCAAGCGCTTGCCAGCGGCCCGGATGGCCTGGATGACATCCGCCAGATCATCGCCCAGGCAGGCGCCCACTTGCGCCCTGGTGGCTGGTTGCTGCTAGAGCACGGTTACGACCAAGCCGGGCGCGTGCGGAACTTGTTGCGCCAGGCTGGTTTTGCCGACGTCCAGTCAAAATCAGACCTGAACGGCATTGAACGCTGTAGCGGCGCACGGACGGCTGCCGCTGCAAACGCCGCAAATTGAAGCCAGGCCGCAAACCGTCCTGCATTGCGGCAAAATGGTTTTAACTGAACAGGAAACAACATGGCTACTTTTCTCGTCACCCACGGCGCCTGGAGCTCAGGCTGGGCCTGGAAAAAAATGCGACCCCTCATGCAGCAGGCTGGGCACACGTTTTTTACGCCCAGTTATACCGGCTTGGGGGAGCGTGTGCACCTGGCGCACGCGGGCATCGACCTGGACCACCACATCCATGACATCCTGAATGTGCTGGAGTACGAAGACCTGAGCGACGTCATTCTGCTGGGCCACAGCTACGGCGGCATGGTCGCTACCGGGGTGGCCGACCGGGCGCCTGGGCGGCTCAAGCGCGTCGTGTACCTGGATGCGTTTGTGCCGCGCCATGGGCAGTCCGTGCTCAGCCTTCAAACCGAGGGCAGCCGCAAGCGTGTGCAGGAAGCTGCGCGCACTCTGGGCGACGGCTGGCGCGTGCCGGCCAACCCGATGCCACCCGATTCGAGCCCTGAAGACTTCGCATGGGCAACGCCCAAACGCGCCATGCAGCCCTTGCAAACCTTTGAGCAAGCGCTGCTACTGACGGGTGCGGGGGACTCGCTGCCCAAAGCCTATATTTATTGCACCCGTTTCGGGCCGGGCGACGTGTTCCGCCAGTTTGCCAGCCGCGCCCAAACCGAGCCCGGCTGGCAATATTTTGAGCTGGATGCAAGCCACAACCCACACATCACGTGTCCTCAGGCGCTGATGGCAATATTGCACACTCTGGTTTGAAGGGTCGTACTTTTTAGGGGCAAACATGCAACCCAACATCATCCAATTCCCCCGCATGATGGTCATTGGCGTGCCGTATTTTGGCAACGCGTCGAACGGCGCGTTCGGTAAAGTCTGGGGCCGGCTGGGCCCCTTGTTGCAGCAAGTTCCCAACCAGAAAATGCCCAAAACCATGCTCGGGGTCGAGGCTTACACCGACGACATGCAGACCAGCGGCCAGTGGTTTTATCTGGCCGGGGTGGAGGTGTCCTCGCTGGACGAGGTGCCCGTGCAACTGGACGCTAAAGTCATCCCCGCCCACAGCTACGCGGTGTTTGACCATGTCGGCCGCTTGCCCGGCACACTTGCCGAGACCTTTGCCTACGCCTACAAAACCTGGCTGCCTCAATCTGGTTATCAACAGGCCGCGCCATTTGACCTGGAGCGTTACGACGCGCGTTACCTGGGCAACGACAACCCGGCCTCGGTGGTGCAGGTGTGCATTCCGGTGGTCGCCAAAGCCGTGCCTTAGACGCAGGCAAGAAGGAATTCGCCATGTGCCGCAGCATCAAAACCCTGTTCAATTTTGAGCCGCCCGCCACCGAGCTTGAAATCCGCGATGCGTCCTTGCAGTTTGTGCGCAAATTGAGCGGCTTTTCAGTTCCGTCAAAAATGAATGAGGCAGCTTTCGACCAGGCCGTTGCCGACATTGCCGCCTGCGCCAGGGTGCTGATTGCATCCCTCGTCACCAGCGCAGACCCGCGCGACCGTGAGGTCGAGGCCGCCCGGGCCAAAGCCCGGTCGGCATTGCGTTTCGGCACCCAGACCTGACCTGCCCCCAATGCCGGGCAGGCGTTTTAATGCCAGCCAACACCAACCGTCCGATCAATGAAATAATCAGTGTTTGCACTGGGCTGCCTGCACCGTGGCCCGATTTGGAGAATTGACATGAGTGATACACAAAAACGCATTGACGACCTGGTGAAATCCAATGAGGTTTTACTCTTCATGAAGGGCAACGCCAGCTTTCCGCAGTGCGGCTTCTCGGGCCGAGCGATCCAGATCTTGAAGGCCTGTGGGGTCGAGACCAAAACCCTGGCCACCGTGAACGTGCTGGAAGACGCGGAAATCCGCGCCGGCATCAAGGACTACAGCAACTGGCCGACCATTCCCCAGTTGTACATCAAAGGCGAGTTCATCGGCGGCTCGGACATCATGATGGAAATGTACGAGTCGGGTGAATTGCTTCAGGTGCTGAGCGCCTCGCCCACCTGATTCAGGCCTCATTTGCGGCAACTGTCGCACATCGGCGAATCTGTCAGCGTCTGATGCGCTGGCGGCATTGATGGGTGGCACCCTTCATGCTGAAATGAAGGCGTGTTCACCACCAAGGAGCGGGTCATGACATCGCACAGTCTGGCTCCCCATTCAACGTCCTTCCACCTGCCGGTGGCCACCGTGCGCAGCGTTTACCAGACGCACGTGGTTCAGCGCAAGCTCAACAAACTGCCCCACCGCGACGAGGTCGGCCCACACGACCTACCCAAGGCCGGCTCGACGAAAAGCAAAATGGGTTTTGTCCAGTAGGCGGGGTGGTGTTCAGGGCGCAGTAAAGTCCCAGGTCCGCTTGGCGCCCAGCACGGCGTTGGGGTACTGCGGCTTGCCGCGTGAGCCGTTGTAGCGGCCCAGCGCCATGAAGAGGTCGCCTTTTTCGCGGTCCAGGTAATGGCGCAAGATGACGCAGCCGAAGCGCAGGTTGGTCTGCATGTGGAACAGTTTGCTGGGGTCACTCTGCTTGGCAGTGTCATTGGCCAGCACCTGCGTCCAGAACGGCATTACCTGCATGTAGCCGCGCGCGCCCACCGGGCTGACGGCGAACTTGCGAAAGTTGCTTTCGACCTGCACCAGGCCCAGCACCAAGGCCACATCCAGCCCGGCGCGTTTGGCTTCGTACCAAACGGTTTGCAAGAACTCTTTGCGCACCGTCCAGTCCGGTTTTTGCTTCTTCAAACGCCCGCTCATGGCACCCAGCCAGCGCAGGTATTTGAGACGCGACTCGGTGTCGTTGAATTCGGGAATTGGCGGCGCATGGTTGGCGATGGCAGCGCTCAATGCGCTTCTGACCGAATCCACCAAGGGTTCTTCAATCTGTCCACCGGCTTTTGATTGCTCACTAAATAATAGCGAACTACACAGCACTGACAGGGACATTAAGCCAATTTTCCTCCGGGACGGGGATTTGAGCGTGGTCTGAACCCTCATGCGCGCAGTCAGGCCCCGGCCCCAGGCATGGCCGCCATGAGCCGGGCTTTCACAAACGCGGCGATGTCCGCCACGGCCACCTTGCTGGCCTCTTTGTCCCGGCGGTGCTGGTATTCAACCTGGCCTTCTTTCAAGGCCCGGTCACCTATCGTCACACGGTGTGGCACACCGATCAACTCCCAGTCGGCGAACATGGCACCGGGACGTTCGTTGCGGTCGTCCAGGATCACGTCCACACCCGCCGCGATCAATTCGCTGTACAGCTTGTCTGACGCAGCCTTGACCTCGGGGAAACGGTCTGGGCTGATAGGGCACAAGACGACCGTGAACGGTGCAATCGCGTCGGGCCAGATGATGCCTTTGTCGTCATGGTTCTGTTCAATCGCGGCGGCCGGCAATCGCGTGATGCCGATGCCGTAACAGCCCATCTCCATGAACTGGGGTTTGCCGTTGACATCCAGGAAAGTGGCGTTCATGGCCTTGCTGTATTTGGTGCCGAGGTAGAAGACGTGGCCGATTTCGATGCCGCGCTCGATGGCCAGTGCGCCCTTGCCGTCGGGCGAGGCGTCGCCTTCGACGACGTTGCGGATGTCGGCGACGACGGCAGGTTCTGGCAGGTCGCGGCCCCAGTTGACACCGGTCATGTGGAAGCCAGCGTCGTTGGCACCACAAATCCAGTCACCCATCACGGCAACCTCCCGGTCAACGACCAGTCTCACTGGTTTTAGCAAATTCAGGGGGCCAAGGTAACCAGGTTTGCAACCAAAATGGGCTTCAATTTCAGGCACGGTGGCGAAACGAAAATCAGCCAGTCCCGGCACTTTGCTGACCTTGATTTCGTTCATGCCATGGTCACCACGCAGAAGCAACAGCCAGACCGTGGTTTTGACGATTTCGCCTGTTTCGTTTTTTTGATCGATTGCCAGCACCAGGGATTTCACCGTGGTATTCAAAGGCACGCCCAGCAGCTCAGCCACATCTTCACAAGTGCTTTTACCTGGCGTTGCCGTTTTGACCATTGCCTTGGCAGGTGCCAGGCGCAGCCCCGCAGGTGCCAGCGCCTCGGCCTTCTCCATATTCGCCGCGTAATCGCTTTGCGGGCAGAAGACGATGGCGTCTTCACCCGTGGCGGCGATCACCTGGAACTCCTCGGACAGGTCGCCGCCAATTGCGCCGCTGTCGGCTGACACGGCCCGGTAACGCAAACCAAAGCGGTCGAAGATTTTGCGGTAGGCCCCGGCCATCACCTGGTAACTGGCCTTGGCCGTGTCCTGGTCACGGTCAAAGCTGTAGGCGTCCTTCATGATGAATTCGCGCGAACGCATCACGCCGAAACGTGGCCGGCGCTCGTCACGGAACTTGGTCTGAATATGGTAAAAATTGCGCGGCAACTGCTTGTAACTTTTGATCTCCTGGCGCGCGATATCGGTCACCACCTCTTCGCTGGTGGGCTGGATGATGTAGTTGCGGTCATGCCGGTCTTTCACACGCATCAGCTCCGGACCCATTTTGTCGAAGCGCCCTGTCTCCTGCCAGAACTCGGCCGGCTGAACCACGGGCATCAGCAGCTCAACAGCGCCCGCGCGGTTCATCTCCTCGCGCACGATGGCCTCCACTTTGCGGACCACGCGCAGGCCCATGGGCATGTAGCTGTAAATGCCGGCGCCAAGTTTTTTGATCAGGCCGGCGCGCATCATCAGCTTATGGCTGACAACCTCAGCGTCGGTGGGCGCTTCTTTTTGGGTGGAGATGAAAAATTGGGAGGCTTTCATGGGGTCAATCAAAAATCAGAAAAACAGTTCAAAAAATCACATCTGCCCGAGTTGCCAATGACCAAAATGGGCTGCTGCCACTTGATGGGCATGGCACTCTGTGCATAATGGCCTCAGTTTAAAAAATTGGGGTTTGATTATGCTTGACCGGGACGGCTTTCGGCCCAATGTCGGCATCGTCTTGCTCAACCAGAAAAATCAGGTGTTCTGGGGCAAGCGCATTCGCACCCACTCGTGGCAGTTTCCGCAGGGTGGCATTGACCGGGGAGAGACCCCCGAGCAGGCCATGTTTCGCGAGTTGCATGAAGAGGTGGGGCTCCAGCCGGAGCATGTGTGCATTGTCGCCCGTACCCGTGACTGGTTGCGCTATGAGGTGCCAGACCGCTTTATCCGCCGCGACGCGCGCGGCCATTACAAAGGCCAGAAACAAATCTGGTTTCTGCTGCAACTGGTCGGACACGACTGGGATTTGAACCTGCGCGCCACTGACCACCCGGAGTTTGACGCCTGGCGCTGGAACGACTACTGGGTGCCGCTTGAAATGGTGGTCGAATTCAAACGCGGCGTGTATGAAATGGCTTTGACAGAACTGGCCCGTTTCCTGCCGCGTTTTGAAGCGCGGACCCGCTTCCTGCGCCAAGGCATGCGCGCGCGCGATGGGGACGCGGCGCAGGAACATTTTCAAGACCACGATGCCGATGGCTCACCACACCACGGCCAGGGACTGCGTTTGATGGGGCACAACCGTGTCGGGCAATCCCTGATGCCGGGGGCAAGTTTCGAGATGCCGCCAGGGGCGACATTTGAGCCGACTGCGCAGACGATGGCTTGCGCCGTCGCATTGGGCGGCGGGGGGGCGACCCTTGTCCCGGTCGAAAGGCAATCCCTGCCGGTGTCCCAACTGCACACAGCACCCCTGCCGCAAGGCCCTGCAACGTCCACCGACGGCCACGCCGATCACAACCATGCGCCCTAATTTTTTTGCCTGCCTCTGTCTGGCTGTGTTGACGGGCTCCGCCGCAGCGCAACTGGCACCCAATGATCCAGACTGGAAAGAGATCGACGCACCGACCGTGCCAGTCTTCAGCACTGACCGCTTGCTGGCGATTGAAATGCCGGTTTTCATGACCCTGCGTTTTGGCATTGACCCGCAGACTCTGACGGTGTCGCAAGATGGCATCGTTCGTTATGTGGCGGTTGCCAGCAGCCCAAGCGGCGCGGTGAACGCCATGTACGAAGGGATTCGCTGCGCAACGGGCGAATTCAAGACTTACGCGCGAATGAGCAATTCTGGCCAATGGCAAACCACAAAAAATGGGGTCTGGCGCCAAATGGACGACAGTGCCGCGTCAAAACACACGCGGGCATTGGCTTTCCAGGCCGTGTGCGAGGGCCGCACCGTAAGGGGAAATTCGACGCGGGCGATCATTGAGGCCCTGCAGGGACGCAAGCGCGAACCCAGCGATTGACCGCTGGGCCGAGGAGCCTGGGCATCCCGTTTGTTCTTTCAGGTCAACGCGTCAGTACCAAATTGTCCCGGTGCACCATCTCGGGTTCTGCCGCATACCCCAACAGGGCTTCGAATTCACTTGACGGCTTGCGGCATATCAACCGCGCTTCACCACTGGCGTAGTTGGCCAGGCCCCGGGCAATTTCAGTTCCGGTGCCGTCCCGCACGGCAATCACGTCGCCGCGTGAAAAATCGCCTTCGACCGCTGTCATGCCGATGGGCAAAAGGCTTTTGCCTGCTGTTCTGAGCATTGCCGCAGCGCCAGCATCCACCAGGACTGCGCCACGCATCTGCAAGTGGTCGGCGATCCATTGTTTTCGGGCCTGGTTTTTTTGGGTTTGCGCCACCAGCAGTGTGCCGATTGGCTCGCCCCGGGCCAGCCGCAGCAAGGCATCGGGCTCACGCCCCCAGGCGATGACGGTTGAGGCGCCTGATCCGGCCGCGCGTTTGGCAGCGAGTATTTTGGTGATCATTCCGCCACGGCCGAGGCTGGAACCAGCCCCGCCGGCCATGACTTCCAGCGCCGGGTCGCCTGCCTTGGCCTCGTGCACAAAAGTCGCGCGAGGGTCTTTGCGGGGGTCTGCCGTAAAAAGGCCTTTTTGGTCGGTCAAAATGACCAGCGCGTCGGCTTCTACCAGATTGGCAACCAGGGCGCCCAAAGTGTCGTTGTCGCCAAACTTGATTTCGTCATTGACCACAGTGTCGTTCTCGTTGATGACGGGGACCACACCCAGCTTGAGCAGTGTCAGTAGAGTAGACCGGGCGTTGAGGTAGCGCTCGCGGTCGGCCAGGTCAGCGTGGGTCAGCAGCACCTGGGCGCTGCCCAGGCCGTGCGCGCGCAGCTTGGTTTCGTACATTTGGGCCAGGCCCATCTGACCGACGGCGGCGGCGGCCTGCAGTTCGTTGATGGCCGTGGGACGGCTGGCCCAGCCTAGGCGCTTCATGCCTTCGGCAATCGCACCGCTGGAGACCATGATGATTTCCCTTGGACTGCCATGGCCCTGCCCAGAAGGAGCGCCTGCGCCTTGCATCAGCACGGCCATTTGGCGGCACCATTCATTGATGGCCGCGCCGTCCAGGCCACGGCCTTCGTTGGTGACCAGGCTGGAACCTACTTTAACCACGATGCGCTTGGCGTTTTGCAGGGCCTTTGACACAGAAAGATCAGTCATTTGTATCGTATGTCCCTGTCAACAGGGCACAGTTAGCTAGTTTAATTATAGCAAACTCAATTTCCCAAGGGCATCCCGCAATCATCGGCGCACAAAGCCATTGATGCCACAAGGGGCAGCCTGCCAGATCAAAGCGCAGTATCGGGCACGAACCGGGGGTCTACCGCAACCGGGGCCTGCTCGGCCACTTGCTGGGACTTGATGTGTTTGTAAATGGTCTTGATCAAGTGCTCGCAGCCTTCTCGGGTCAGGGCCGAAATTTCAAACACTGGGCCCTTGAATTTCAACCGTTTCACAAAATCCTTGACCAGCGCAGCACGTTCGTCCGTTGGCACCATGTCGAGTTTGTTGAGCACCAGCCAGCGCGGTTTGGCATACAAGGCCGGGTCGTATTTTTTGAGTTCGTTGGCGATGGCTTTGGCCTGTGCAACGACGTCCACCGTGTCATCGAACGGGGCCATATCGACGACATGCAGCAGCAGCCGAGTGCGTTGCAAATGGCGCAAGAAAAGGTGACCGAGGCCGGCGCCTTCTGAAGCGCCTTCGATCAAGCCAGGCAAGTCTGCTACGACAAAACTTTGCTCGGGCCCGACACGCACTACACCCAGATTGGGGTGCAAAGTGGTGAAGGGGTAGTCAGCAATGCGCGGCCGGGCGTTGGATATGGCTGTAATCAGCGTTGATTTGCCTGCGTTGGGCATGCCCAGCAAACCCACGTCGGCCAGCACCTTCAGTTCGAGTTTGAGATTTTTCTTTTCACCCGGCCAACCCGGTGTTTTCTGGCGCGGCGCACGGTTGATCGCGCTTTTGAAACGCATGTTGCCAAAACCGCCATCGCCTCCTTTGGCAATCGTGATGGCTTCACCGGGTGTCAGTAACTCATACAGCACCTCACCGGTTTCAGCATCGGTGATGATGGTGCCGACGGGCATCTTCAGGGTGATGTCGTCTCCGGCCGCGCCAAACATGTCAGAACCCATGCCATGCTCGCCACGTTTGGCGTCATGGCGGCGTGAAAAACGAAAATCGACCAGTGTGTTCAGATTGAGGTCGGCCACCGCGAACACGTGTCCGCCGCGCCCGCCATCACCGCCATTGGGTCCACCGAATTCCTTGTATTTTTCGTGCCTGAACGAGACGCAGCCCGCCCCACCATCTCCCGCCGAGATGTCGATAAAGGCTTCGTCAACAAACTTCATAAATTCAACACCCAGAAAACGAAAAACCCCGCGCATCGCGCAGGGCTTGTGGATTGGCGCAACCGCAGTTTAAGCCGAAGTGACGCTCACAGTGTGTTTGTTCAATGCGCCTTTGATGGCGAATTGAACGTGGCCGTCAGCCAAGGCAAACAAGGTGTGATCCTTGCCAACGCCTACGTTGGTTCCGGGGTGAAATTTGGTGCCCCGCTGCCGAACAATGATGGCGCCAGCACTGACGGACTCGCCGCCATAGGCTTTCACACCGAGCATTTTGGGCTTTGAATCGCGCCCGTTTCGCGTAGAGCCGCCGCCTTTTTTCTGTGCCATGACCTGTGCCCTTTAAGCAGCCGTTGCTGCGCCTGATATCGTGCCAATCAGCAATTCAGTGAACTGCTGGCGATGGCCTTGACGTTTTTGATAATGCTTGCGACGGCGCATTTTGAAAATGCCGACCTTGTCGTGTTTGCCATGTGCCACGACCGTGACACTGACCGTTGCACCGGACACCAGGGGCGTGCCAATCTTGATGTCTGCGCCGTTGCCGACCGCCAACACCTGATCAAACACAATTTCCTGGCCTACGTCCGCAGCAATCTGTTCTACTTTAATTTTTTCGCCGGCTGCAACCCGATATTGCTTGCCGCCGGTTTTTATGACCGCG
>JANYCG010000304.1 GCA_025360385.1 Burkholderiales bacterium
GGTTCTGGCGCGGGGCGTGTCATGTGTCCATTGTTTGGCTTTGGGGTCGGGGTCTGCCGACCCGTGGTGCCTTGGGCTCCGGTCCCAATAAGGTCTTTGCTGCCTTCAAGATACAGACCCGGACTCAAGGGCTGCTTGCCGGTTGCAGAGCGCAGGCGTGGACCTGTTTCCAAGTGGGAGCCCGAAACCAGTCATACAGGGGAAGCGGGGCGGGTTCACGACCAGCGTCGTGAAGGACGGGACCGGTGGCCACGGCACCAAAGAGGATGTCCGGATGTTTGTCTGGATCGCCCCAGGATCGACTCCTCAAGCCATGTGGATCGATCTACACATTCGCGTGGCGTGTAATGCTGCAGCTGCGCCCCAGTTGAAGGCACATAGCCTGGCTCTGGCAGCGTGGCTTTTGACAGCTGGCCAGGTCAGCAAACGGTGATTGCCCATGTTTGACTCGGGGCCATTGTTGGGCGACCGGATGCTGGAGCCCAACTGATCTAGCATTTGGCTGACGCCAAGTCAACATTGATAAAGCCTTCAAGGGAAACACCATGGGACACGACTCATCGAACGAATCGGCAGAGCCTGATGGCGACACGGCGCACTTGTTGCGGGAGCTGCTTGAACAGGCACGGATGCAGACCCGGCATCTGCGCGAGATCCGCGATGGCGTCGAACTGGATACTTGCCTGCTGGATAAAGTGGCTCGCATCGCCTGCATGACGGCCAATGAGTCACACGCCGACAGGCAAATGCTCGGCGGTATTCGGGACAGCCTGAATTCGTTGCTGGAGTTGTACCAGTCGGTGCACCCTGAGCAAGCCTTGCAAATCGACAAAATTACCAAGCTGAGGAACGAACTGCACCAATGCTGTCAGGCGCATGAGCCGCCGGTTGATTTGATCTGCAAATACGAACCGTGCGAGCCGCACCGCGGCTTCAAACGCGGCGACGGTTACTCGACCAAATCCAGAGGTTTCGTGAAACCGGTGCAGGTTTGCGAAGAGCATGAACCCTGGGACATCCGGGCGCACACGCTCAATGAAGAAGACGAGGCTTTGCCGCAGGTTTTACAAGGCCCGCTGGTCGGCCAATTGGTTCCGGTGGCCCCCACGCCGATGGTGCTTGATTTTCGCAGCGGCGGCGCTGCAGCGCCTTCGGGCGGGCAGGAACCTGTGACGTTCCGGACTTTCTCGCAAGGCGGTATCAGCAAGGGTGTCTGGCCGCCGGATATGAGTGGCGCCAAGGGTGGCGACGTGGTTGTGATGTCTGGCAATTTGTGGTTGAAGCTGTCGGTCGACAGTGGCGCAACTTTCACCGACGTGCCGTTTAATGACGTCTTTGCAGCCGACAACACCTACGGTGGCTGGGCCGGTGACCAGGTGATCCACTACGTGCCCCAAATCGATTGTTTTGTTCTTTACGTGCAGTCTTCGGTGGGCGCCAAGGGTGGTGCCAACGCCAGCAAAAGTGTCGTCAAAGTGGCATTGGCCAGCCCGGCTGACCTGAAGAAGTTCAAGGGCGGCAAAGCCGCCTGGCGCCGCCAATGGGACTTTACTTCTGATGACTTTGGCTTGAGTGCGTGGCTTGATTTTCCGGACGTCAGCTACGGTGACAGTTTCCTCTACATCAATACCAATGCGTTCACGCGCAGCTTCGATTCGGCCGGCAAATCGTCCGACGCCTTTGCGGGCAAGCTGTTTTTTGAGTTGCCACTGAAGGAGCTCAGGGCCGGCACCGGCTTCAGTTTTTACTATGGTCTGTGCACCGACGCCCTGGTCTATGGGTCACCAACACAGGGCATTGGCGACGAGAACTATTGGGCCGCACACGTCAACAATTCGAAGATGCGAATTTACTCGTCCAAGGGCAGCGACGCCAACTTTTACTGGCGTGAACGTGACCTGGGCGGCAACTGGCCGATGGCGGCCGTGGACACGAACAATTTGACAGACATCATCAGCGCGGCACCCGACTCCGGTGACTGGATCAGCGAAGACCACCGCATCATCGGCGCTACCCGGGTTAACAACCAGCTCTGGTTTGCCTGGACGGCGGCAGCGGGTGATGGTGGTGCTGGCGGCTTCAAGTTTGCGCAGGCGCACATTCAGATCGCCAAGTTCGACCTTACTCAAGACTACAAATTTATGGGCCAGTCGCAGGTCTGGAATGCCGATTTTGCGTTTGCCTACCCGAGCCTGACGACCAACTCGAACAACGAAGTGGGCATCTCGCTGGCCTGGGGCGGCGGCAAGAATTTTGGCAGCCACGCAGTTGGCATTCTTGGTGACTTTGTCGTCTGGTTTGGTGAGGCCAGCGACCGCACCAGCACGTATCTGAGTCCGACCCGCTTTGGCGATTATCTGCACGTGCGCCTGGCCCATCCGGACACGCGCTTTTTCAGCGCCTTCGGCTATGCGGTGCGAAACGACGGCACGGTTGCACCGCCGGAGCGGGCCGACTACCTGTATGTCGAGTTTGGACGCGAAGCGATTGCGCCTTCGCCGCTCAGGTAGTTCAGGTTGAAGAATCCGGTTCTGTCGCGTTGGCGGTCAAGGCGCCCGCTGGTCCATGCTCTTCACGGCTGCCACTAACACCGGTGGACGCCAGGCCACGCTACACGTCACTGGCTTGCGGCAAGGGGTCCGTGCCCCAATTGCCCCTGTAGACCTCTTCCAGTTTCAGGCACGCCGTTATGGTGCGCTGCTGTTGCGCTGGCGTGAGGCTGGCTCCTTTCGCCTCTTGCCAGCAGCCGTCAATCGTGTCCTGGTCATGCGCCATGAGCTTTTCATCGGCAGAGGGCATGCGGTGCACCGCCAGCGCGAGCGCCGAAACTGCCACCACCGCCAATACCGCCCAGACGATCTTTTTCTTCATGTTCACTATTGTGGCCGAATGCTTCAACTACGCACAGCGGTGCAAGCCTTGTCCAAAGTGTTTCGCGGCAAGTTCATGGCGGCACTGATCCGCGCCCACCACCAGGGCGACATCACGAATGAACCGCCAGGCGATAGCAACGCGTGGTGTGAGCGGCTGCGTCAACTCTACAAGTACGACTGGGTGGTCTACGCCAAGACGCCATTGGGCGGACCCGCCCAGGTGCTGGAGTACCTCTCGCGTTACACACACACCGCACAGCCATCAGCAATGAACGCATTCGGGCCATCACCACGCAAGAGGTGATGCTCACAGTACGCGCCAATGACAAGGGCGGCAAACGCCTGCAGCGATTGCATGGCACTGAGTTTGTGCGCCGCTTTCTGTTGCATGTGCTGCCCAGTGGCATCAAGCGTATTCGCCACTACGGTGTCCTGGCAGCCGCGTGCAAAGGCGTCAAGCTCACTGCCGCACGGCTGGCGTTGCAGATGCCGCAGCCCGATCCGCAGGCGACAGAGTCAGCACAGGGGTTCATGGCGCGGGTGGCCAGGATCGATGTGAATAGGTGCCCTGGCTGCAAGCTGGGAAGACTGCACGTTACAGCCGTGATGCGAGGACAAGCCCGATTGCCGACGCCAACTTGTGCCATGGTACCGAGCAGCCGGGGACCGCCTTGAAGCCTCGGCAAACGAACAGGTTGCCGGCGCAGCACAAGAGGCTGGGGGCCATGCTGCGCGTTGCGCTGGCGGAACCACTTAGCAGCGCGTGTGAACGCTTGGGCGGCATTGTATTTGCGAGGCAAGGAGCGCAAGACCCCGTATCGGGACT
>JANYCG010000323.1 GCA_025360385.1 Burkholderiales bacterium
AGGATCACTCGACCTCGCCAAAATGCACCCCGGCTTGTGCACGCCCAGCGTCAAACCCGTTAGAATTCGGGGCTTCCGAGGAGCGATGCAGTTCAGATTTGTTGAACGAGGCTCGGACAAGCGCGAGATGGACTGAACAGACCATCTTGCCGCACCAACCGCGCTCACCCACTGTCCTGTGAGGTGAGTTCCCCAAGCAGCCAGTGGTCTTCACAAATTAACTTTTGGAGTGAGCCATGAATGCCGTACTGAAACCCATCAAAAACCAGGACTATGAAATTGCGGACCTGAGCCTTGCCGCCTGGGGCCGCAAAGAACTGAACATTGCCCAGACCGAGATGCCGGGCCTGATGTCGATCCGCGAAGAATTCGCCAAGTCGCAGCCGCTGGCAGGCGCGCGCATCACCGGCAGCCTGCACATGACGATTCAAACCGCCGTGCTGGTTGAAACCCTGCAAGCCCTGGGCGCGCAAGTACGTTGGGCTTCCTGCAATATTTTCAGCACCCAAGACCACGCCGCAGCCGCGCTGGTGGCTGCAGGCACGCCGGTGTTTGCCTACAAGGGTGAAAACCTGGTGGACTATTGGGACTACACCCACCGCATTTTTGAGTTCGCGGGCAAGAAGGGTACCGCCGCAGAAGGCCCGAACATGATTTTGGACGACGGCGGCGACGCCACCTTGCTGATGCATTTGGGCAGCCTGGCTGAAAAAGACCTCAAAGTCGTCGCCAAGCCGTCCAGTGAAGAAGAAATTTGCCTCTTCAACGCCATCAAGGCCAAACTGAAAGTGGACCCGACCTGGTACAGCCGTCGCCTGAAAAACATCATGGGCGTGACTGAAGAGACCACCACAGGTGTGCTGCGTTTGAATGAAATGGCCGCCAAAGGCAGCTTGAAGCTGCGCGCCATCAACGTGAATGACTCCGTCACCAAGAGCAAATTTGACAACCTGTATGGCTGCCGTGAGTCTCTGGTCGATGCCATCAAACGCGCGACCGACGTGATGATCGCCGGCAAAGTGGCTCTGGTGGCCGGTTACGGCGACGTGGGCAAGGGCAGCGCCCAAGCCCTGCGTGCCCTGTCGGCCCAGGTTTGGGTGACCGAAGTGGACCCGATCAACGCCCTGCAAGCCGCGATGGAAGGTTACAAGGTTGTGACCATGGAATACGCCGCAGACAAAGCCGATATTTTTGTGTCCGCCACCGGCAACAAAAACGTCATCACCTACAAACACATGGCGGCCATGAAGGACCAGGCCATCGTCTGCAACATCGGCCATTTTGACAATGAAATCGACGTGGCGTCGCTGGACAAATGCAAGTGGGAAGAGATCAAGCCGCAAGTGGACCACGTCATCTTTCCGGCTGTCACGACGAAAAAAGGCAAAACCCCGTCCAAACGCATCATCCTGCTGGCCAAAGGTCGGCTGGTGAATTTGGGCTGCGGCACTGGCCACCCGAGTTTTGTGATGTCGTCCAGCTTTGCCAACCAGACCATCGCGCAAATTGAGCTGTTTACCAAGCCCAAAGAGTACAAAGTCGGCAAGGTCTACGTCTTGCCCAAACATCTGGACGAAAAAGTCGCCCGCCTGCACCTGAACAAGGTCGGCGCCATGCTGACCGAGCTGACCGACGAACAAGCTTCTTACATTGGCGTGAGCAAGGCCGGCCCTTACAAAGCCGACACTTACCGCTATTGACAGGGCAAGGCATGCGGGCTGACCAGCTCCTGTTGCAGCGCAACATTGCCAGTTCTCGCTCGCAAGCGCAACGCTTGATCGCCTCGGGCGTGCGCTGGCGGGCCGCTGAACACTCGGGCAAAGGCCCCGAGGCGGCCTGGAAACCCATCGCCAAGAACAGCGATGACGTTCCGCTGGACGCTCAAATCGACCTGTTGGACGCCTCAGAGGCGCGGTATGTCTCGCGTGGCGGCTTGAAGCTGGCGGGCGCATTGCAAGCCAGTGGCGTCCAGGCCAAAGGCAAACTTTGCCTGGATGTCGGCCAGTCGACGGGTGGTTTTACCGACTGCCTGTTGCAACATGGGGCCCAGTTCGTGTTTGGCCTGGACGTCGGCAGCGGCCAATTGCATCCGTCTTTGCGGGACCACCCGCAAGTGCTGGCGATTGAAAAAGTCAACGCCCGCGAGTTGAGCGCTGATTTTTTCGATGTTACTAATTTAGTAGCAAACTATTCAATATCCGTGGGAACTTTAGATGATTTTGCCTCAGCAAGGTCGCCCAAAGGTGTTTTAGAGGACAGTTTTGCAGGGGATTTGGACGGTGATTTTTGCCAAACCGGTTTTGACCTCATCGTGGGTGATCTGTCCTTCATCTCGCAAACGCTGGTGTTGCCCGCTTTGGTGCCCTTGCTCAAACCCGGCGGTGATCTGCTGACGCTGGTCAAACCTCAGTTTGAATTGCAGCCCGGCCAAGTTGGCAAGGGCGGCATTGTCAAAAACCCCGACATGTACCCGGTGGTTGAAAAACGCCTCCGCGACACCTGCGCCATGCTGGGCTTGGCGGTCAACGCCTGGTTGGACAGTCCGATTTTGGGCGGCGATGGCAACCGAGAATTTTTTATGCACGCCCGCAAACTGGCCAAACCCGGCTGAACCTGGCTAAACCTGATTCAACCCAGCGCACTGTCCCACCCTCATGACTGAACACATCCCTTTGACGGGTAATTTGCCCGTCAGCATCGAGTTCTTTCCGCCTAAAACCCCTGAAGGCGTCGAAAAACTCAAATCCGTGCGCCAGCAGTTGTACCCGCTCAAACCGCACTTTTTCAGCTGCACCTACGGCGCAGGGGGCTCCACGCAGAATGGCACTTTGCAAACCGTGAATGCCATCATTCAAGACGGTTTTGACGCGGCACCGCATTTTTCATGCATTGGCTCCACGCGTGACAGCGTGCGTGCGCAACTCGACAGCTTCAAAGCCAGCGGCATCAAGCGCATGGTGGCTTTGCGCGGTGACTTGCCCAGCGGTTATGGCGGTTTTGGTGAGTTCAAATACGCCAGCGAATTGATTGAATTTATCCGCACCGAGACGGGTGACGCCTTTCACATCGAGGTCGGTTGTTACCCAGAGGTTCACCCGCAAGCCAAAAGCCCCAAAGCTGACCTGGCGGCCTTTTTGGTCAAGGTTCACGCGGGGGCCAGTTCGGCCATCACCCAGTATTTTTTCAACGCTGACGCTTACTTCCGGTTTGTCGACGACGCCAGGGCCATGGGGGCTGATTTGCCAATTGTGCCGGGCGTCATGCCCATCATCAGCTCGTCTCAGCTGATGCGTTTTTCAGATGCTTGCGGGGCTGAAATCCCACGTTGGATTCGCCTGCGCCTGCAAGCCTTTGGTGACGACACCGCGTCGATCAAGGCGTTTGGTCTGGATGTGGTGACCCATTTGTGTGAACAGTTGCGTGCAGGCGGCGCTCCGGGTTTGCATTTTTACAGCATGAACCAGTCGGCAGCGACGCTTGAAATTTGCAGGCGGCTGGAAATCGCGGTCTGAAATCGCGGTCTGAGATAGCGGTCTGAGATAGCGGACGGCAGTAGCGGACGGAAGATGCTACAAAAAATGTAGCAAACAATGCCCTGTGGATAGGGACATTAATGCTTTAGTGCGGCTCATGCTTTACCGGGCCACATCATGGAGTCGTTGTTTGACGGTTAACCAGGTAAATGCCCGGCAAAATCAGCGCCGCTCCCACCAAGTGATGAAATTGCAGCGGCTCGCCCAGCACCAGCCATGCAATGACGGCCGCGTAAATAGGGCCCAGGTACAAGACCACGCTCACCCGGGCCGCGCCCAGCTCTCGCTGCATGACGGAAAACGCCAGGTAAGCGCCATACCCCGGGAACAGTGCGGCAGCCAGCGCCAGCCCGAATCCGGGCAGGGTCAACACTGGCAGGGGGGTTGCCAGCGCCTCCACCAGCGTGAACGGCAACATCACCGCCACGCCAGCCAGTGCAATCACCGCCAGACGAGGGCTGGCCGCCAATGGGCTGTGCCAGCGCTTGAGCAGGATCGAATACACCGTCCAGGCAGATGCGGCAGCAAAAATCCAGGCATCGCCAATCACGAATTTGACATCAGCCAAATGTTGCCACTGCCCTT
Organism: Burkholderiales bacterium; assembly: GCA_025360385.1. GTDB lineage: Bacteria > Pseudomonadota > Gammaproteobacteria > Burkholderiales > Burkholderiaceae_C > JANYCG01. Next base: position 4,119 of record JANYCG010000323.1, read on the forward strand.
TGAACACCACGTTCAGAACGCCAACAAGTGCGAAGGCCACGCCAGTCAGCTGCAAGAGGTTCACTTTTTCTTTAAGCCAGAAGGCGGACCCGGCCACGACCAGCACCGGCGAAATGCTGTACAACAAGGCAATATTGACCGCCGCAGTGGTCTGCCCGCCAATGTAAACCCAGGCTCCGCAAATCCACATCCCCAACGCGCCCAGCACCACGTAGTGTTGCCAGTCTTGCAATATTTGCCGCCGCTGCGCCCAAATTTGCTGCCAATAACCCAAGCCAAACAAGAAACTGGCCATCAGCCAGCGCAATGAGGCCAGCAAATGAGGTTCGATCACACCGGGTGCTTTGCGGGCCACCAGGTAGTTCACGGTCCAGAAGGCGGGGGTGATGAAGAGCAGGGCGAGTGCTAACTTGTGGCGATTCGAAAGCATTGTTTGTTGACGGGCACTGCGGACTGCAACCTTAACCTATAGACGCGGCCTGGTGACGTATGAGCCGTTCGCCCTGAGCTTGTCGAAGGGTTTCGACAAGCTCAGCCTGAATGGAATTTAAGACTTCAACAGGCCGGATCAATAGTTGACAAATTCGGTTTTATTGTGCAATGCCCGCGCCGCCAAGAAAAGTCAAAAAAGAAATCCAATAAAGTAAAAAACCCGCTCCACTTGCGTGGCGCGGGCTTCCGAGTAGGGTGTTAAAAAAGCTGACAGATTGAAATCTGTCAGCTTTATTCAGCCAACTTAGGCTGCTTTGCGACGGCGGGCTGCTGCCAGACCGACCAAGCCGAGGCCGAGAAGGGCCAGGGAGCCTGGCTCAGGGATGGCAACGGAGTCGCCATTCAGTGTAAATGTGCCGTTGCCGCCGTTGTTGTTGACCAGTGAGACGGTGCTACCAAAGGTCAGGTCAGCACCCAACACGGCGTTGGTATCCAAATTGGCTTGGGCTGTGCCACCGATGACATCAAGGTACCCAGTGCCTTGGGCATTGGTGAAGTTTTGTTGTACAAAGAGCGAGAAGCCAAACAAAGGATTGGCAACCATGTCAGCCCACAACAGGCCATCGCTTGAAGTAGCTATGGAATTGTCTGCAGCAGCATCAGTGTCAACGTACAGCTTGATCGTGCCACCCGTAAAACTTTTCGGAAAGGCCGGACCAGCACCTGCCGTAAGAACGAAGCCGTCAAATACGAAGGTCAATTTGCAATTAGGGCCTGCCTGGCAAAACGTAGAGCTTCCGTTGATGCCAGACACTTGACCGAAGCCCGACAAAATGCTGCCCAAGGGAGCCGATGGGTTGTTGAACCCTTGGGAGAAAATGCCACCCATGGAGAAGTCAATGCCCAGATCTGGATCCCAAACGATGCCTGAGACGTTGGTGTTAGCGGCAAAAGCCGGTGTTGCCATGGCGGCGGCGGTAGCCAGTGCCAGAAGCGTTTTCTTAACTAATTTCATATTGAACTCCTACTCGGTTTGAAGTTAGAGGGCTCGATTGAACCCACACGTGAAGATATAAGCAGTTAGCGTGCCAGCTTTGAGAGAAAATTTATAACGTATTGATTTCAAACAATTTGTTTTTAAATGTGGTCTGAAACATTGAATTTCAAAGCGGCTCACACCGAAGTGCTGTAAGAGTTTTCGACAGTGCGCGGCACCGGGTTTTGATGGTTTTTGGGCTTTTTGGGCTTTTTGGCGAATTTTGTGCTTACCGATACCGCCCTGGCGACATGATGTCAAACGGGTCCAGGTCTTTGCGCAGACGCTCATGGAAGGTTTTGGAGTCACTTTGCAGGGCCAACAACTCTGGCATGGTGTCCACGCCAATCCGGTACGGAAACCAGCCTTTGGCGCGCCCGGTGTGCAGCAGTTCTTTGTAACACGCGTGGGCTGCAGCCACCTGCGCGGGGTCGTCGCGTACAAAAATCAACGGCACGGTGCTGTCAAACAACTTGTCGCTCAAGGTGGTAAACGTGATCAAAGGCTCCATGCCGTGTTTGGGCAGGATGTCATGAATCATGTTGACATACGCACGAATGTCGGCAGGCCGCATGGGCACCAGGGGGGCGTACCACATCAGCCCACAGCCGTCTTTGCCCGGGTTTTTGGGCTGGTTCGACGGTGGCAGGGGGTTGCGCCAATAAGCCAGCGGCAGCGCCGTTTCATTCGGGATGCCGTAGACCAGCTCTAAGCCCTTGGCCAAAGTGCCAGTCAGCCCTTGCAGACCGATCCCCAGTTTGCCAGGTAAAAAGTACGAAAGTTTGTGCAACTGCACGCTTCGCTCGGGTGTTAAAAACAACATCCGGGTGGCAATGTCGCCCAACGCCGCCTTGATCTCTTGTTGCGCCGCCGCCACCATGCGTTTGGTGCCATACAGTGTGCCAAAGCCAGTCCATGGGAAAACTTTGAATTGCTTGCCCAGGGCCGCCAGAACGTCAGGCGGCATCACCCCATTGGGGCCTAACTGGTCGGCCGGGTATTTGGCAGACATGCTCAAAAAGCGGTGCTGGTTCATCAGATTGATGGCCCCGACCGTGCCTTGCAGCTTGCTCATGATGCCGCGCAAGCGCAGCACGGCGGTTTCAAGCAGGGCGTCGTCTTTCAGGCTGAACAGCACCGCTTTCACGGTTTCAGGCCGACGCGCCAGCACGATGCTCATGCGCGTCACGATACCCAGACCGTTTTGCGTGAAAAGACCGGTGGAATAAGGGCCAATGCCGTATTTGAAGAGCCGCGCCAGTTCGTCCCCACCCGCCTCTCGCAGCGCGGAACGGTACAAGGAGCCATCGGGCAGCACGGCCTCTATGTCCGTCACCGCGCCAAAATGATCGACATAGGGCGTGACACCATAACCCCGTTCCAGCGCGTTGGACATCAGGCTGCAGGTCGGGCCCGCCCCTGTGTTGGGCACCAAAAATGGGTGTTTGCCGGCCGCTAAAAAATCGGCCAACATCCCTTGCGTCACACCCGGTTCAACGGTGACGACACCTAACTCCGCGTCGAAATCTACGATTTTTTGCAGGCGCCCCAGATCCAAAATCACACAGCCGTCCCTGGCTGGCAAGGCCGTGCCGTAACCCCAGTTGTGGCCGGTGCTTATCGGATAGACCGGCACTTTGTACCGACTGGCGATGTGCATGATCAGCGGCACCTGGCTTGCGTCTCTGATGATTAAGGCAGCAGGAATTTGCCGTTGGGCACCGGTGGTGTCAGCGCCGTAAGCACCTTGTACGGCATCACCTTGCAAGACGTGGGACTCGCCGAGAAGGGCTTTCCATTGGGTGATTGCAACTGAAAAATCCATGGAAAAGTCCTCCTGCTCGTGAATGTGAAAAAGCGTTCCAGCAACGAATGCCATAGCCTTGTCCACGTACGGCAGTGCCGGCGGATTGGCTCGAACGTTGGATATTACATGCCAAAATTGGGCCATGAAAATACTTTTGACTGGCGCGGCTGGCTTTATCGGCATGACGGCAGGTCTGCGTCTGCTGGCGCGGGGCGATGAGGTGGTTGGGCTGGACAATCTGAACGACTATTACGAAGTCGCACTGAAGGAAAGCCGTTTGGCAAGGCTCGCGGCGCATAAAAACTTCCGCTTTGTCAAAATGGACGTGGCAGATGGCGTGAGGATGCCCGCTCTTTTTGCGGCCGAAAAATTCGACCGCGTGATTCATTTGGCGGCCCAGGCCGGTGTGCGTTACTCGCTGAAAAATCCACATGCTTACGTTGAAAGCAACCTTGTCGGCTTCACTCATATTCTGGAAGGATGCCGGCACAACCAAGTCCAGCATTTGGTTTACGCCTCAAGTTCAAGTGTTTATGGCGGCAATACCAAAATGCCATTTTCAGAGCACGACAGTGTGGATCATCCCGTCAGTCTTTATGCGGCCACCAAAAAAGCCAATGAATTGATGGCACACACGTATAGCCACCTATTCGGTTTGCCAACGACCGGGTTGCGGTTTTTTACCGTCTACGGGCCGTGGGGCAGGCCGGACATGGCGCTGTTTTTGTTCACCAAGGCGATTTTGGAAGACCGCGCGATCGATGTCTTCAACCACGGTGACATGAAGCGCGACTTCACATTTGTAGATGACATTGTGGAGGGCGTCGTCAGGGTGCTGGACAAAACCGCCACACCTAACCTTCATTACGTTGCCGCTATGGCCGACCCGGCAACCAGCCAAGCGCCGTATCGGGTTTTCAACATTGGCAACAACAACCCGGTGCCGCTGCTGGACTTCATTGCTTGTCTTGAAAATGCGCTGGGTCGAAAGGCCGTCAAAAATCTTTTGCCCTTGCAAGACGGTGACGTGCCAGCGACTTTCGCCAATACGGACGCGCTGAATGAATGGGTTGGTTTTGTGCCCGGTACATCAATTGAACAGGGTGTTGGTCGTTTTGTGGCCTGGTACCGCAACTACTACAGAGTTTGAGGTTGGTTAAGCAAATGCCGGGCACCTGCCTCGCAAAGGGCGAGCACGCGCTCAAAACCTGATGTGCTGCCGTAATAAGGGTCTGGCACCTCGGACTCGCCAGCGATTTGGACATCGCCTAAAAACAGCTTTAACTTGTGTTGTAGATCCGGAGGGCAAATCCTTTGAAGCTCTCTCAGGTTCGAAGCGTCCATCGCCAAGATCAGGTCAAACTGCTGAAAGTCCTTCGGGGTAACCCGTCGCGAGCGTTTTCGCCCTGCGTTGTAGTTGTATTTTGTGAGCACCGCTTGGGCTCTAGGGTCAATTCGCTCGCTCAAATGGGCTGCATGAGTGCCAGCTGAGTCGAACACAAAATGCCGCGCCAAGCCAGCGTCAACGGCGAGTTTTTGCGCTATGACTTGGGCCATGGGCGAGCGGCATATATTGCCCATGCATACCATCAATACGTTCATCATGGCTTGTCATTTTAGGGCTTGCGGCATCGCAAACAAAGCAGGTGTGCGACTGCGCTGCTATTCAAAACAAATCGGGGTTATCGTGACGAATGCGAGTTCAGTTATCGATTTCAGGTGCGAACATCAAGCCAAATGCGTTATATTCCCCCTCGTATCAAATAGCACTGTCGCTGGCTGTTCTTGGAAAATGTCATGAATCATATTTCTGCCTGTTTCGTCTGGGTTGCTCGCTTGATTTTGGTCGGTTTGGTGGTGCTTGCTGCTGGCTGCGCCAATCGGCCTTCGGCCACGTTGCCACCTGCGCCCGTCAACGCTGCTACTCCGGACTACAACTACATCGTGGGCCCGGGCGACATGTTGAACATCATTGTCTGGCGCAATCCAGAATTGTCGATGACGGTGCCGGTACGCCCGGATGGAAAGTTGTCTACGCCTCTCGTCGATGAGTTGGCTGTTCAAGGAAAAACGTCGATCGAAATTGCCAGGGATGTTGAGAAGGCATTGGCCAAATTTGTCCGTGATCCGGTCGTCACTGTGATCGTGACCCGATTTGAAGGCCCTTATAGTGAACAAATCCGAGTCGTCGGTGAGGCGGCAAAACCCCAATTTTTGCCTTATAAGCAAAAAATGACTCTGCTCGATGTCATGATCGCCGTTGGAGGATTGACAGATTTTGCAGACGGAAACAATGCATCAATCATCCGAACCTCGGATGGTGGTGCGCGTTATTACGTTCGCATCAAGGATCTCATCAAGCGTGGCGACATTTCCGCCAATGTTGAAATGAAACCTGGCGACGTTTTGATTATTCCGCAAGGGTGGTTCTGACCGCCTCATTTGGGCAAATGTCGATGTTTAGTGACATCCCCTGCATTTCTGACCGTGTTGGTGTCTACTGATGGATGAGATTTTTAACCAGTTTTTTGCACTGGCCAGGGGTGTCTGGAAACACCGTTGGCCAGGACTGCTTGTTGCCTGGGTGGTTGGGGCCATCGGTGCGGCAGTCGTCTTGTGGGTTCCTGACAAATATGAGGCAAGCGCCCGCATTTATGTCGACACCCAGTCGATACTGAAGCCTTTGATGTCTGGTCTTGCCGTTCAGCCCAACGTGGAGCAACAGGTGGTCATGCTTAGCCGCACCTTGATCAGCAGGCCGAACGTTGAAAAGCTAATTCGTATGGCCGATCTTGATTTGAAGGAAAAATCAAAAGAGGCGCAAGAGGATCTGATTGAGCGGGTCACCAAAACGCTCGAAATCAAAAACACAGGCCGTGACAATTTGTATACGCTCGGCTTTCGGGACCCAAGTCCTGAAAAAGCCAAACGGGTGGTGCAATCGTTGGTGTCAATATTTGTCGAGTCAAGTTTGGGTGAGTCGCGAAAAGATTCTGATACAGCCAAAAAGTTTATTGATGAACAAATTAAGACTTACGTTGCCAAACTGGAAGAGGCTGAGGGACGCCTAAAGGCTTTCAGGCTGAAAAATATCGAGGTTCAAACCGCAGACGGCAAAGACATGACGGGGCGCCTGGGTGAAGTTACCAATCAACTGAACCAAGCCCGCCTTGAGCTGCGTGAAGCAGAAAATGCGCGGGATGCCGCCAAAAAGCAGCTTGACGCGGAAAAGGCACAAACCGCTGCTTTAAACGCCAAAAATCTGCAAATCGAAACCCCTGTTTCAATTCAAACCCCTGAAATAGATGCCCGAATTGAAGCGCAAAAGCGCAACTTGGACAATTTGCTTCAGCGTTTTACTGACCAGCATCCAGACGTAATCGGTGCCCGTAAATTAGTCAAAGAACTAGAAGATCAAAAACGAAAAGAAGTTGCTGAACTGCGCAAGGCGGTTGTTGCGGCACCACCGCCTCTTGTCAGCAACAGTCCGGCATATCAGGAACTGAGCCGGATGCTGGCGACATCTGAGGTGCAGGTCGCTTCATTGCGGGCACGGGTTGGTGAATACGATGCCCGCTTCAATCGTGCGCGGGACATGATGAAGACAGCCCCCCAAATTGAGGCTGAATTTTCGCAGCTCAATCGGGACTATGCGATCAATAAGAAAAATTACGAAGACTTGGTTGCACGGCGCGAATCCGCTGCACTATCCGGGGATTTGGATGGTGCTGCCGGGTTGGCCGATTTCAGGTTGATTGACCCACCCAGGGTGGCACCCCAACCGGTTGCACCCAACAGGCTGTTGCTGCTTCCCTTGGCACTTTTGGTGGCGATAGGCGCTGGCATTGCTACTGCTTTTGTCTCAAGCCAGTTGCGGGCAGTGTTTTTTGACGCCCGATCTTTGCGCGACACCGTCGGCTTGCCTTTGCTGGGTGTGGTGACTTTGTTGGTAAGTGACGCGACGAAGGTCAAGGAAAAAACCGACCTCCGAAAATTTATTGCAGCTTCAAGTGGGCTGGTTGGTGTTTTTATTTTGGGGGTGATTGTCTTGGCGGTCATTACCAAACAATTGGGATGAGGCCCACATGAGCAGCTTGATTGAGCAGGCCACACAGCGCTTGGAACAGCTTCGCAAGGCGGGCGTCACTATCCCCGAAGTGGTGCCGTCCAGTGTGATGCGTGTGGCTGAAAAGCCGATGAACATCGATGCGCCCTTGCCGAGCACTGTGGCTGGCGCACCCGAGTTAAAAGCCGTCGTCGTGTCCAGAAAGGTTGAAATTGATCTGGAGGCTTTGGCTGCAGCTGGAATTGTCAGCCCTACCGCGCCTCGGTCTCAGGTCGCCGATCAGTTTAGAGTTATCAAGCGACCTCTTATTGCGAATGCATTGGGCAAGGGTGCTTCAGTTGTCGCCAACGGCAATTTGATTATGGTCACGAGCGCATTGGCCGGAGAGGGCAAAAGCTTTACGGCGATTAACCTTGCCATGAGTATTGCCACTGAGCTGGATACGACTGTTTTGTTGGTAGACGCAGACGTCGCCAGGCCATCGGTGCTTAGGGTGCTTGGACTCCCACCTGGCCCTGGACTATTGGACTTGGTTTTGGATGACTCGCTGGATATGGCCAGTGTTTTGCTCAAAACCAATATTGACAAGTTGACGATTTTGCCAAGCGGTACGCCACATGAGCGGGCGACAGAATTATTGGCCAGTGCTGCCATGATCAAGCTGCTCGAAAATGTTGCCAGACGGTATGCTGATCGAATTGTCATTTTCGACTCTCCGCCACTTTTGCTGACCACTGAGTCGCGGGTGTTGGCAACGCACATGGGGCAAATTGTGATGGTGGTCAGGGCTGAAAGCACGTTGCAATCCGATGTACTGCACGCGTTGTCAAATATCGAAGCTTGCCCCGTCAAGATGATGGTACTCAATCAAGCTAGAACTGCGTCTAAGGGAACCTACGGGAGCTATGGGTATGGGTATGGCTACGGGCAGGAAAACAAGCGTGATTGATTCAAAAGGGCAATATTTGAGATGAGCAACCGATGCAGTTTCAACTTTTGGAACAGACCTGATTTTCTGGCTGGATTGCTCGTGTGCTTTGCTATGGGTCTGAGTCTGGGCGTTTCTGGTCTGTCAGCACAAACTTTGCAAGGGGGAGCCTCACCTGAAAATACGACCCCGTCTGCACTGGCGGTGACTCCAAAACGGCAGTTTTCGATTGTGCCAAGAGTTTCAGTTGCAGAGACAATGACCGATAACGTCAATTTGGTCGGGGCGGGCCCAAGAGCTGATCAAGTCACGACGATTGGCGTAGGCCTGCGGGTGAATAGCGAGGGCAGGCGAGTCAAAGGTTTCATGGATTATTCGCTTCAGGGCAATCTGTATGCTCAAGGAGTTGGTCCCCAAACGGTTCAGAATTTTTTGAACTCATCGGTCAACATTGAGGCAGTTGAGCGATTCGCCTTTGTTGACCTGACTAGCACTATCTCACAGCAAGCAATTTCCGCTGTTGGCACCCAATCACCTGGTGCGACGAGTGTCAATGCCAATCAGACAGAGACGAGAAATTTCCGTATCTCACCCTATGTTCGGGGCAGGGTGTCAGATGTTGCAGAATATGAGGCTCGGTTTGGGCTCGCAAGTACTCGAAGCCAATCGTCGGCTGTCTCTGACGTGAATACAAGCGATTGGCTAGTCAAGATTGCGAGCCAGCAGTCCAGAAGCGCTTTGGGTTGGACATTAAATACCAGCTCGCAAAACATTGGGTACAGCGCTGGGCGCGCCACGACATCCGGCAATCTGTCCTTCGGATTGACATATATCGTACAGCCGCAACTTAATTTCTTTGTCGAAGCGGGCCAAGAGGCGAACAATTACACGACAGTCGATAGTCAAACTTATGCAAGCAATGGAATTGGCGTCAATTGGGTGCCATCCACATTTACCAAGGTATCCGCAAGTCGTCGCACGCATTCGTATGGCCTGTCAAACGCTTTGAGTATTGACCATTCAACAGCACGGACCGCGTGGCGGTACAGCGATTCTCGTGAGGTCACTGCAACGCCAAATCAATCTGGCGTAACCAGCCTTGGCTCGAACTACGACCTGTATTTTCAGCAGTATGCGTCAGTGGAGCCAGACCCGATCAAACGGGCCGCTGTGGTGACTAGCTTTTTGCAGGCAACGGGAATCAATCCAAATGGGCAAACATTGAGTAATTTCCTTGCGTCGTCAATATCGTTGCAACGTCGGCAGGATTTGACGATTTCACTGTTGGGCCTAAGGGACACATTGACGGTGGTCGCCAATCGAACCGAGACGTCCAGCCTTGAAACGGTTACCACCGTTGTCGGTGACTTGGCTAACGGTTCAGTCATAACCCAAAGTGGACTAAGTGTTAGTCTGGCCCATCGATTGACACCCAACTCCGCCGTGAATGTGTTCGCCTCAGCGCAGCAATCATCACGATCTGGGATCGCGCAAGAAACCATGACGAGGTCTGTAAATTTCAACCTGTCCAGCAGGCTTAGTACTCGCACTACCGCAATTCTTGGCGCCCGTCGCGTCATGTTTGACAGCCTAGTAGCCCCGTACACCGAAACCGCCATTACAGGCACGTTGAGCGTGCAATTTTGACCCATGTATGAAGCCTTTTATGGGTTGACTGGCAAGCCATTCCAGCTCAATCCGGATCCCAACTTCTATTTTGGCAGCAAGCAGCACCGACGTGCTAAAGCGTACCTGGAGTATGGAGTCCAGAGAAATGAAGGCTTCATCGTGATCACGGGTGAAGTTGGTGCTGGCAAGACAACGATCGTCCGCGGCCTGCTGGAGAGCCTGGATCCAGATACTGTCGTTGCCGCAAATCTGGTGAGTACTCAGCTTGACGCGGAGGATACGCTTCGCATGGTCAGTGCCGCATTTGGTGTACGAGCCAAGGACATGTCCAAAGCAGACCTATTGATGGGCTTGGAGGCTTTTTTGGTGAGTCAGACCAGCCAGGGCAAGCGCTGCTTACTGATTGTTGATGAGGCTCAAAACCTGACTCCTCGGGCGGTAGAGGAGCTTCGAATGTTGTCCAATTTCCAGTTTGGCAAGCAGGCACTGTTGCAGACATTTTTGGTGGGCCAGCCTGAATTTCGGGAGATTCTACAAAGTCCCAATATGCAGCAGTTGCGCCAGCGGGTAACAGCTACTTGCCATATCGGCCCCATGGATCACGATGAAACCCGGGGATACATTGAACACAGGCTCAAACACGTTGGATCTCTCGGGCGGCCAAGTTTTGACTCAGAGGCCTATGAGTCGATTCACAAGGCCAGTGGAGGAATTCCACGGCGTATCAATTCAGTTTGCGATCGCCTTTTGTTGCTGGGATTTTTAGGGGAAAAAGACAATTTCAGCGTTCAGGATGTCGTGGAAGTCGTTTCAGAGATGCGGGAAGAGGCTGGAAGCATTCTCCCCTTGGCGACTGAGGCTGTACCCGTTTTGAGCCTTGCCCACACAGCTTCCACGACAGCGACAGGTTATGACATTGACTTGTCTTCTCTTCAAATTGAAACTGAACTTGCAGACGGTATTGCCAGAAAAATTGACAGTTTGGGCGCAGAGCGACAAGGCGATCGGCTGATGCGTCTGGAGCGCAGCCTGTTGCGCCTTGAACGCGTCAATCTTGAGATTCTGGCAATGTTGCAAAAACTCGTGCTGGCCGTACGCAAGCCAGTAGGCGAACCCAGGCGGGAAAGCGACACCTAAAGCATGACCATTTCCGTTGGCGCTGGTTTGACGGTCAATGCCCTGACCATAGATGTTGAAGACTATTTTCAAGTTTCAGCATTTGCACCCTACATAAAACGCTCTGAATGGGATTTACGTGAATGCCGGATAGAGCGCAATGTGAACGTGATTCTCGATATGTTGAACGAACATCGAATCAAGGCGACTTTTTTCACCCTCGGTTGGATCGCCGAGCGCTACCCAGGCCTGGTTCGGCGATTGGTGAATGAAGGCCATGAGCTCGCTAGCCATGGCTATGGGCATGAGCGAGCAAGTGATTTGACCCAACAGGCTTTTGCACTCGATATTGAACGGGCAAAAAAAATGCTTGAAGATCTGGGTGGCGCTGAAGTTATTGGCTACCGTGCCCCAAGTTTTTCGATTGGTGAGGGAAATCTTTGGGCGTTTGATTGTCTGGCCCAAGCTGGGTACAGATACAGTTCTAGCGTGTACCCGATCAAACATGATCACTATGGAATGCCGGATTCTCCGAGATTCGCCTACAAAGTCCGGCCTGATCTGCTCGAGATTCCAATTACAACCTTGAGGGTGTGCAACAAGAATTTGCCTTCAAGCGGAGGCGGGTATTTTCGGTTGTTACCGTATGTGCTGTCACGTTGGATGTTGAGGCGGGTCAATGAACGCGAGCAGCAGGCTGGAATCTTTTATTTCCATCCGTGGGAAATTGACGTTGATCAACCGCGTATTGCTGGCATTGGTGCAAAGACGCGGTTTAGGCACTACGTCAATATCGCAAAGACCGAAAATCGATTGAATCGACTACTGGTTGATTTTGCATGGGGACGGATGGATCAAATTTTTCTGGGCAATCCGTTAGTCGAGGCGAGCCTTGCCGATGTCTAAGGCTCCCGTTGTCAAGCGATTGCAGCTTGGCGATGAGGCAACCCATGTTCTCTGGGACGAGTTTGTGTTGATGTGTCCAGCTGCGACGTTTTTTCATCGTGCGGGCTGGCAAAAAATTATTCGAGAAGTGTTTGGCCATGACACTTATTTTCTTTTCGCTGAATGCGACGGCAAGATCCAAGGTGTTTTGGCGCTGGCTCATGTGAACAGTTGGTTGTTTGGCAACTCGCTGGTCGCGTTGCCGTTTGCTGTTTATGGTGGCGTTGCAGCCGTATCTTCCGTGGCTGAAATGGCGCTGTTGGCAGAAGCCCAGCGTATCGCAGAAGGGCTGAAAGTAGACCATCTAGAACTTCGAAATGTTGACAAAAAACACGAAGGATGGCCAACGCAGGATTTGTACGTGACGTTCCGCAAAGACATCATGCCTGAGGAAGAAGGCAATTTGCTTGCGATTCCTCGCAAGCAGCGAGCGATGATCCGAAAGGGAATTAAAAATGGACTCAGGAGTGAGATTGACACGGATGTCGACCGATTTTTTGCGCTTTACGCGGATAACGTCCATCGCCATGGAACCCCGGCGATGCCCAAGCGATATTTCAAGGCATTGCGTGTTGTTTTTGAAGACGATTGTGAGGTGTTGACAGTGGTCGACACGCAGGGGCGCATGCTCAGCACGGTCATGAGTTTTTACTTTCGAGATGAAGTTTTACCCTATTACGCTGGCGATGACGAAACTGCGCGTACTCTCGCTGCTAACGATTTCAAGTATTGGGAGCTGATACGGCGTTCCTGCGCACGGGGGATCAAAATATTTGACTTTGGTCGAAGCAAACAGGGCACTGGCTCCTACGCATTCAAGAAAAACTGGGGTTTTGAGCCGCGACAGCTTCACTATGAGTATTGCCTTTACAAAACGGATTCGATTCCACAAAACAATCCCGCCAATGCCAAATACCAGCTCTTGATCAAGGCCTGGCGACGATTGCCAATTGGTATTGCCAATTGGCTTGGCCCGTTCATCGTCAGAAACCTGGGCTAGCGGCAGTGGCCAAGTTGTTGTATTTGGTTCATCGTCTGCCCTATCCACCAAATAAAGGGGACAAGGTTAGGTCGTACCATTTGTTAAAGCATCTGGCTCGGAATCATGAGGTATTTCTCGGTACTTTCGTTGATGATCCCAGTGACTACCAATATGTAGCGACGGTCAAAAATTTTTGCAATGAAATCTACGTGGCCAATCTCAATCCGCTTGGCGCAAAAGTCAAAAGCTTGTTTGGTTTGCTGACAGGAGAGGCGTTGACGATGCGGTATTACCAAGACAATGGGCTGACCAAATGGGTTGAGCAAGTTGTCAGGCAAAACAAAATCGACGCGGCTATTGTGTTTTCTTCTGCAATGGGCCAGTACATCGGTTCGCAGTCCGAAATTCCAGTCTTGGTCGATTTTGTAGACGTGGATTCTGCAAAGTGGACTCAATACGTGAAGAATCATCGGTGGCCAATGTCATGGCTGTATCTACGTGAAGGAGCCAGATTGTTGGCTTATGAGCGTTCGTTGGCCAAGCGGGCCAAACGGTCTTTCTTCGTGACTGAAAATGAAGCAGCGCTTTTTCAGGGGTTGGCGCCAGAAAGTGCGGCCAAGATCGAATCAATCAGCAATGGCGTCGATGCAGATTTTTTTTCGCCTGACCCACTTCGCGGCTCGCCATTTTCAGATGCCGTAGATCACGCTCAAAAAATCCCGCTTGTGTTTACTGGAGCGATGGACTATTTGCCCAATATCGACGCAGTAACCTGGTTTGCCAGTGAAATTCTGCCGAAAATTCAGGTGACTTGGCCGCAGGTTTGCTTTTACGTCGTGGGGCGCAGTCCTTCGTCCGCCGTGTTGAACCTTGCGAACGACTCAGTTGTGATCACCGGCACTGTTTCAGATGTGCGGCCCTACCTGCAATATGCCGCAGTCGTTGTCGCCCCCTTGCGCATTGCTCGTGGCATTCAAAACAAAATTCTTGAGGCTATGGCCATGGGCCGACCGGTTGTCGCTTCAAAATCTTGTGTAGAGGCCATTGATGCCACTGTAGACAGGGATCTGTTTTGTGCTGAAACAGCTGACGATTTTTACAAGCAGATTGACAGGGCCTTGCGCGATGCCGCCAGCGCAGAAGTGGTCGGAAGCGCAGGAAGGCAACGAGTTTTGCTAAATTACAGTTGGTCTGCCCATTTGTCAAAATTGGATACCTATTTGCCTGTGAGGGCCACGCCATGAATCCTGCCATCGCATCACCCGTTCAAGCCGCCTGGGTACGTGCGTTGCCTGCTTTTCTGCTGAGTTTGGTGTTGGCGATTGGCCTTTATCGCACCACAGCGCAGGATATTGTTGCAATTTGGATCAGGTCAGATACCTTTACGCACGGCTTTTTGGTTGTTCCAATCGTGTTGTGGCTGGTGTGGAGACGTCGCGACATTCTGAAGGCCGTCATGCCCAAACCAGAGCCGTGGATGCTGGTCATGTTGTCGGGTGCCGCCTTCGCATGGTTGCTGGGGGAACTGGTGTCAGTCAACGCGGTGACGCAATTGGCTTTCGTCGCCATGCTGGTGCTCTTGGTGCCGGCCCTATTGGGATTTGCGGTTGCCCGTCAAATTATTTTTCCTTTGTGCTTCTTGTTTTTCGCTGTCCCATTCGGCGAATTTGCCATGCCGCAACTCATGGTTTGGACCGCTGATTTTACGGTGCTCGCTATTCGAATGAGTGGCATTCCAGTCTACCGAGAAGGCTTGCAATTTGTCATTCCTACCGGAAACTGGTCTGTCATTGAGGCGTGCAGCGGCGTGCGGTATTTGATCGCGTCACTGACTGTAGGAACCTTGTTTGCCTATTTGAATTTCCAATCAACCAGACGCAGAGCAGTTTTTATTGCAGTCTCAATTTTGGTTCCGGTTATTGCAAACTGGTTGCGAGCCTACATGATCGTCATGCTCGGCCATTTTTCAGGAAATAAACTGGCGACCGGCGTGGATCATATTATTTATGGCTGGGTTTTTTTCGGCATTGTGATTTTGCTTATGTTCATGATCGGTGCCCGCTGGGCTGAGCCTGAGACAAGCGTAGAAATTTTCCGCGGCAAAATACCCAGACTTGTGTCCTCTGATGGCGTCACGTCAGGCAAGGTGCATTGGTACGTCATGCCTGTTGCGTCAATCCTCGTCCTGGCATCGGTCCAGTGGGCGCATTGGCAGATGGACTCTCGGGGTGCGGCCAATGACCTATCCATGTCGACGCCAGGCGAATTGGCAAATGGATGGGTTCTGTCAAAGACTCAGCCTACGCTGTGGGATCCCGCGTTTCAAAACCCGGCAGGGCACATCAACGCGACTTATGAACGGGCCAATCAAACCGTGGGCCTTTATCTTGGCTTTTACAGGCAGCAAAACCAGACGCGCAAGTTAGTTAGCTCCCAAAACGTGTGGGTCGTGTCCAAAGACGCGGCCTGGAGCCAACTGCCGGCTGGATCGCGAGTGACAGCATTTGGCGAAACTGCAGTGAGCATGAAGACGGGCGAGCTGCGTGCGAATCAACCGCAACAGCAATCCAACGAAGACCGACTGGTGGTTCGACAGATCTACTGGGTAAATGGTGCCCTCACGGCGAATGATATGGTCGCCAAAATATATGGCGCGTTTTATAAGCTGGTCGGACAAGGAGACGATTCGGCGGTCATCATTGTGTATGCCCACAAAGGGAGCTTCGGTGAAGGCGATGCTGCGATAGAGGCGTTCATGAAGGACAATGGTGGGGCGATTGCCGCCTATTTGAAAAATATGCGGGCTCAGCGTTAGTCAATCCTTAGACGACCAAGATTTCAATCATGTGCGGAATTGCCGGCTTATTTGACACACGCGCCAAACGGGATTTCAGCCCCGGCTTGATTCAGCGAATTAACAACATTCAATCCCACCGCGGCCCTGATGAACACGACACGCATCTGGAGCCTGGGCTGGCATTTGGGCACAGGCGCCTGTCGATCATCGATTTGTCAACTGGGCAACAACCGCTGTTCAATGAAGACCACTCGGTCGTCATCGTGTTCAACGGCGAAATTTACAACTATCAGGAATTAGTACCAGAGCTTCAGGCCTTGGGGCATCAATTCCGAACCCGCAGTGACACTGAGGTCATCGTTCACGCGTGGGAGGCGTGGGGTGAAGACTGTGTCAAACGTTTCAGGGGTATGTTTGCGTTTGCCCTGTGGGACAGGAATCAGCAAACTCTTTTCCTGGCGCGTGATCGCTTAGGTGTGAAGCCCCTGTTTTATGCCTTGCTGACGGACGGCACCTTTATTTTTGGCTCCGAGTTGAAGGTGCTGACTGCGCATCCCGGTTTTGTGCGAGACATTGACCCGTTGGCAGTGGAAGAGTATTTTGCTTTGGGTTATGTCGCAGATCCTCGCTGCATCTACCAGGGCGCATACAAACTGTCGTCGGCGCATACCCTGGCCATTCGTCATGGCACTGCCATTCCAACCCCCAAAGCCTACTGGGATGTCAGATTTACGCTAGACAACCCCATCAGCGCAGAAGATGCCGCTGACGAGTTGCGCGCGCGCATAGACGAGTCCGTGCGCCTGCGAATGATCGCGGAAGTTCCCTTGGGCGCGTTCCTGTCGGGGGGAGTGGACTCCAGCGTGGTTGTCGCTTCGATGGCCGGGCTGTCCAACACGCAGGTGCGCACTTGTTCGATTGGTTTCGACGACCCGCAGTTCAATGAGTCAAACTTCGCAAAACAGGTGGCAGATCGGTATCGCACCGATCATCATTTGGAAATCGTCAAAAGCGATGACTATGACCTGATCGACATGCTGGCCTGGTTGTACGACGAGCCTTTTGCCGACAGCTCGGCCATTCCCACCTACAGGGTCTGCCAACTCGCCAGAAAACATGTCACCGTTGCCTTGTCCGGCGACGGTGGGGATGAATCTTTTGGCGGCTACCGACGCTATCGTCTGCACATGATGGAAGAGCAAGCGCGTTCCGCTTTGCCCATGGGCCTGCGCAAACCACTGTTTGGCGCTTTGGGCCGCATTTACCCCAAAGCGGATTGGGCGCCACGCATGTTCCGTGCAAAAACTACTTTCCAAGCCTTGGCTTTTGACTCCGCGCAGGCCTATATGCACAGCATGTCCCTGTTGCGGGCCGACGAGCGGGAGCGCCTCTATTCCGACGAATTTAAACGCACTTTGGCCGGCTATCGTGCACAAGAGGTGTTCAACAATCACGCGGCCTGTGCAAACACAGATGACCCTCTGGCGTTTATTCAGTACCTGGACTACAAGACCTGGCTTGTCAGCGATATCAATACCAAAGTAGACCGGGCCTCCATGGCGCATTCGTTGGAAGTGCGCGAGCCGCTGATGGACCATAAACTGGTTGAATGGCTTGCTACTTTGCCCACGCGGTTGAAAATTCAAGGGCAAGAAGGAAAATGGCTGTTAAAAAAAGCCTACGAGCCGAGTTTGCCTGGCGACGTGCTTTACCGGCCCAAAATGGGGTTTTCAGTGCCGATGGCAAAGTGGCTGCGCGGACCTTTGCGCGACAAATTGTTGCATGGTGTTTTAGGTGAACGCATTGCGGCAACCGGGTATTTCAACGAAAGCGTTTTGAGCAACATGGTCGGCGAGCATCTGTCTTCCCGTCGTGACCATTCAGCCCCTCTATGGATGTTGCTCATGTTTGATGCGTTTTTGAAGCAGGCCAACGGCGAACTCGCCCGGCCGGCCATTGCCGAGACTGTTGGTGTCGCTTGCGCGCATGCATCGCTAAGTGAGCCCTCTCCATGAGCTTCCCGATGCGTCGTCGGCGCATCGTCCATGTGGTCTACAGCTTTTCTGTCGGCGGCCTTGAAAACGTCATCGTTCAGCTGGTCAACCGGCTAGACCCAAGCCGGTTTGAGCATGTTGTGCTGTCACTGACCACGATCAGCGATTTCAAAAATCGCATCACGCAGCACAATGTTCAGTTCATCGAACTGCACAAGCCGCCCGGCCACGCCGTGGCGCTCTATCCCAAAATCTATCAGCTGTTGCGCCAAATCAAGCCAGACGTGTTGCATAGCTGCAATCTGGCCGCTTTGGAAATTGCACCGTTGGCCTGGGCTGCAAGGGTGCCTTTGCGCGTGCACGCAGAGCACGGCTGGGACGCGCACGACCCCAAGGGGGCCAATCTGCGCTACCAGCGCTTGCGCAGGCTGTATAAGCCTTTCGTGTCACACTATGTTGCGGTTTCTCAAGACATTGATGACTATTTGAAAAACGCAATCGGCATCTCGCCCAGTCACCGGTCACTGATTGCCAACGGCGTCGATACCGACAGCTTTTCGCCCAGGCAAGGCCTGCCGCTTCCGGGTTGCCCGTTTGACACCCACGCGCACTGGCTGGTCGGCACCGTCGGCAGAATGCAAACGGTTAAAAACCAGCCCTTGCTGGCCAAAGCATTTGTGCGTTTGTTGGCCGATCATCCTGAAGCCGCCCAGCGAATGCGCCTGGTGTTGGTTGGTGACGGTCCCCTGAGGGCCGAGGTCGAAGCGATATTGGACAAGGGCTGTGTGACGCATTTGGCCTGGTTGGCTGGTGAGCGAAGTGACGTTGCCCGCATCATGCAAAACCTCGATTGCTTCGTGCTGCCATCTCAAGCAGAAGGCACCTCATGCACCTTGCAAGAGGCCATGTCCAGTGGATTGCCTGTCGTCGCAACCGCAGTGGGCGGCACACCAGATTTGGTTGAACACAATCAAACCGGGTTTTTGGTCGCCCCAGAGGATGAGCTGGCAATGGCCGAAGCCATCTGGCAGTTCTTTTCTCAACCGGATATGGCGTTCAAGTTTGGGAGTGCCGCGCGAAGCCGGGCAATTCAGAATTTTGGGCTGGATGCCATGATTGACCGTTACAGCCTGCTATTTGCCTCTTTGGACAGAGATGGTAGGTAAAAGTGATGTATGTTCCCTTGTCTGTTGAATAGTTTGCTATATAATAAGTAGCAATGACAAATTCACACCTTCCGGAAAATACGCCCTGGTCGCTGGTTGTTATTGCGTCAAGAGAGAGTTTGCCGACGCTGCTACTGACGCTCAAGGCCGCGTCGATTGCAGCCCGTCAATTGGCGAGCATTGAGGTGTTGGTGAATGGCAATGCCCAATTGGCCAGCGGGCTCGTCGACCATTTGGCTGCTGCAGCGCGACCGTCTCAAACTTCTCAAATGGATGCTCCTTGGCCCGCTTGCAGAGTTTGGTCTATTGCCGTCGGTGACAAAGCCAATGCCTGGAACCAATACCTGCACCGCATTTGGGTCGCTCAATCTGTTGTGTTTTTCATAGACGGGTACGTGCGGCTGAATTCTGATGCCATTTCAAACCTTGGGCGTGCCATGCTGGGCAGCCCTTTGGCGCTGGGAGGCGCCGGTGTACCAACGCACGGCAGGTCAGCCGAGCAACTGCGGAAAAAGATGGTCGTTGAAAACGGGCTTCATGGCAATTTTTGGTGCGTTAGAGGATCGTTTCTGACCCGCTTGCGTCATCACCAATTTAGACTGCCCGTCGGCTTGTACCGGGGGGATTCGCTGCTGGGCGCTGTGTTGAGTTATGACCTGGATCCAGGTCCAAATCTTTGGGAAGATCACCGCATTGCGGTAGCGTACAACGCATCCTGGCAAACCGACCCGAAGCATTGGTGGCATTTCAGTGACATACAGGCGTTTGCGAAACGCAAATTTCGGCAGATTCGTGGCGACCTTGAAATACGTGCGATCAGAGAGCATTTGACGTTTCGACGCAAGCCCGCCTTTGCCCTGCCCGTCACGTGCCGTCACATGGTGCTGGATTGGGCTGAGGATTGCCCTGACGACCTGGCCCGCGCCTTGAACTGCAATCCGTTGGCGTGGCTGGCAATGCGAAAAATTCGTTCCGAAGAAATGCCGGACACAGCGTCACTTGAGCCGGTCCTGGCCTGGACGGCAAGTGTCGAGACAGCGACTGAACCCACTGCGGCAAGCGCATGGTAAAAATCCTGCTCGTTACGCCCGTTTCGCCATTTACCTGGGCAAGCGGGTCGCAGCAACGCAGTGGCTTGATGCTTGAAGCACTGCGTCTTTTCGGGGAAGTCGATATCCTGCAGCTGGCTCACGGCTCTGTAACCCAGGCCGTTAAAGTTCAAGAAGCCGGGCATTGGAAGGTCGAGGCCACGGTCAAAGGCGCTGACTGGACTTGGAGCCGCTATCGGCCAAAGCCTGAAGTAACCCGCCTCATCGAGTCTTCTTTGGGCTGCGACTTGGGGCAATACGCCTTGATTGTTGGTCGATATGTCTGGCCAGTGTGCCAACTGGTCGTTCCCGAAACGACCCCCGTCATCGTTGACCTGGACGATTTCTGTTACCGGGTGGAAAAGGATGCCCCTGTGTCTTTGCTTGCAGCCAAAGACGGGTTGTTGAAGCGCATTGCTGCTTATGGGATGCGCCGACAACTTGGCCGCTTCAGCGCGGCTTTTTTTGCGTCAGCGATGGACCAGCGGGAGGCGCCGCCAATCGCATCTTCGGTCTTGCCAAATATTCCCAACTGGCGGGCTGTGCCTCATAAGGCAACCTCCAAACTTCCCCCGCCTCAAAGTCTGTCGGCTGATCGAGCTGGGCCAACAGTATTGTTCGTCGGCTCACTTTGGTATCGCCCCAATGCTGGCGGTGTGAACTGGTTCCTGAATGCAGTCTGGCCAACTATTTTGGCTCAAATACCCGATGCCAATCTCGTTTTGGCAGGTGCCGCACCTGAGCTCGCCAGAAAAACTTGGGAGCGACACCCCAATGTCACAGCCCCCGGGTTTGTCGACGACCTCGCGCAAGCCTACGCCAACGCGAACCTGGTCGTGGTGCCATTGCTTGCGGGGGGCGGTACCAACATCAAAATCCTTGAAGCCATGGCCTTTGAGCGGCCGTGCCTCGTCACCCGGTTTTGCCACGCTGTCTTTGCTGAGCAGTTTGAAAAAGGCGTTGATTTGTATGTTGCAGACAGCGCTTCAGATTTTGCTGCAAAAGCTGTTGTTTGCCTCAAATCGCCTCAAATCCAAGGGCAAATTGCCAAATCTGGCCGCCTTGCGGTTGAACGATTTTTCAGCGAAGACCAATTCAACGCGGTCGTTCAAGCAACGGTAAGCCGCGTGCTCGCCGAGTCCAGTGCCGCCGCATCGCGGAGTGCCTGCGTCGCGAGCTAGGCTGCTTTATGCCCACCCACGCCAGTCCAAAATCAAACCTGATTCGAGGAGCCTTATGGACCGTGGGCATGCGCTGGACTGTCAAAGGGCTTGGCTTTGTCAGTACCGTCATCATGGCCAGACTGTTGCTGCCGGCCGATTACGGCATTGTGGCCATGGCGATGCTTGTCGTGGGGTTTATTCAAGCTTTCATTGACTTCAACGCAAGCACAGCACTGTTGCGAAAGGCAGAGGTCAGCCGGGATGAAGTTGACTCGGCGTGGACGCTGCGGCTCATGGAAGGCTGCTGCGTGGGCCTGCTTATGCTGGCCATCTCGTCAATCGCCGCAAGCTATTTCAAGGAGCCAAAGGTACAGCCCGTGCTTTGGGTGTTGGCGGTGTGTGTTGCACTGGCAAGTGCTAACAGCATGAGCCAGATCCTGGCACAAAAGTCGTTCGACTTTTACTTTGAATTCAGACTTAACGTCATCTGCAAAGTGTTGGCGCTGGTCACCACAGTCGCCAGCGGCTACTTGCTGCGCGACTATAGAGCCTTGCTGATCGGCGTTGCAACGGGTTATGTCAGCGGGTTCTTGATGAGTTATGCCATGCACCCCTACCGACCCCGCTGGAATACCACCAAGATAGCTGAGATCTGGGCCGTCACCAAATGGCTGATGCTGGCTGGAGCAGGCGGCTTCATCCTGCGAAAGGGAGACGAACTCGCGGCGGCCCACATTGCCGGCACGGCTGAATTTGGACTCTACAACGTTGGATCAGATTTGGGACAAATGCCGACTGCCGAAGTCGGCCCGGCCATGCTCAAGGCATTTTTGCCTGTGCTCGCTTCCACGCAAGGCAATACCGGCGAAATCAACAGCGCAGTCTTGAAGACGGTGTCCGCCATGAATGCAGTCACCATTCCGATAGGACTTGGCTTTGCTGCCTTGGCCGGGCCGGCCACGGCATTGATTTTGGGGCCCGCCTGGGCAAGCGCCGCGCAATACGTGGCAGCGTTTTCAATTGTCGGCATGCTCCAGACCATGTTCGGCCCGCTGAACACCTTACTCTTGCTGCGCGGCCACACCAGGACTCAAAACCGGATAGTCTGGCTGGAGTTTCTGGTTTTTCTGATGGCAGCCGTTGTTTTGGTGCCAGGCTTTTATTTGATGGGATTGGTCTGGGCCCGCGTTGGTGGCAATGTCGCCAATTTGCTGGTGACTGCGCTTGCCGTCCGCAGGCACTGCGCAATGCCTTTGCG
>JANYCG010000042.1 GCA_025360385.1 Burkholderiales bacterium
TGACCTGGGTTTTTATGACAAGGTGCCAACCAAGTTCGCCCATCTTGACGAGGCGCAGATGCAGGCCACCGGCGTGCGCGTGGTGCCGCCCGCAGTAGCACGGCGCGGCAGTTTCATTGGCAAAGGGGCCATTCTGATGCCCTCTTACGTGAACATTGGCGCCTATGTCGACGAAGGCACGATGGTCGATACCTGGGCCACCGTTGGATCCTGTGCCCAGATCGGCAAGAACGTGCACCTGAGCGGTGGTGTCGGCATCGGTGGTGTGCTCGAACCGATGCAGGCCGGACCAACCATCATTGAAGACAACTGTTTCGTGGGAGCGCGCTCCGAAGTGGTGGAAGGCGTGATTGTTGAAGAAAACTCTGTCATCTCCATGGGCGTTTACATCGGCCAGAGCACACCCATTTATGACCGCGCGACGGACAGCGTGAGTTATGGGCGCATTCCGTCGGGCTCCGTGGTGGTGTCGGGCAATCTGCCGAAAGCGGGCGGCAAATACAGCCTGTATTGCGCCGTGATCGTCAAACGGGTCGATGCCAAAACGCGCGCCACCACCAGCCTGAATGATTTGTTGCGGGATTGAGCGGTTTGGATAAGATAGGTTTGCTTGAATCCTTTGGATTCACACCATAATTTGAAGGAGCGTCGCGATGTCCGCCGTTTTGTCCACCCCATCCGCAGCGCCGTCAGCCACTGCATCACTTTCGACATCACCCACTGCAACGCCCACCCCGCCTGCGATGCCCTCGGGCACGATGGAGCGCATCCTGCGGCTGATGTCAGACAAAAAGGCCTCAGACGTCTACCTGTCGGCGCATTCGCCGGCCCTGATCAAGATCAACGGGCAGTGTCTGCCCATCAACAACCAACTGCTGCCGCCCGAGGCACCGCGCAATTTACTGGCCGAGGTGCTGCCCCCGGACCGCATCAAGGAGCTTGAAGAGGTGGGCGAGCTCAACATGGGTTTCCCGTTGCCAGGCGTGGGGCGCTTTCGGGTCAGCGGCATGCGACAGCGCGGCTCCATTGCCGCGGTGATCCGTTTCATTCCCAATCTGATTCCGCCGCTGGACTCCCTGTCCGTGCCGATGATCCTGGGCGAGTTGATCATGGAAAAACGCGGCCTGCTGCTGATGGTCGGTGCCACCGGCGCGGGCAAAAGCACGACCCTGGCGTCCATGATCGACTTTCGCAACGAGAAGCAGTCGGGCCATATCCTCACAATTGAAGACCCGGTTGAATTCCTTTTCAAAAACAAAAAATCCGTCGTCAACCAGCGCGAGATCGGCACCGACACGCAAAACCTGGCGGTCGCACTGAAAAATGCGCTGCGCCAGGCGCCCGACGTGATTTTGGTGGGTGAAATTCGCGACCGCGAGACCATGTCTGCCGCCATCGCCTACGCGCAGTCGGGCCACCTGTGCCTGGCCACCATGCACGCCAACAACAGCTACCAGGCGCTGAACCGCATCTTGAGCTTTTACCCGGTGGAAGTGCGTCAGACCATGCTGGGTGACCTGGCTGCCGCGCTCAAGGCGGTGGTGTCGCAGCGCCTGCTGCGCACCACCACGGGGGGTCGCTTGCCGTCGGTCGAGATTCTGCTCAACACCAAGCTGATTTCCGAACTGATTGAAAAAGGCGATTTTTCAGGCATCAAGGACGCGATGGAAAAGTCCATGGCCGAAGGTTCGCAAAGTTTCGAAGCCGACATCGCCCGCATGATCACGGACGGCATCGTGGACCGCAAGGAAGGCCTGGCCAATGCCGACTCCCCGACCAACCTGATGTGGCGCATGCAGAACGACTTCACCAGCAAAAAAGCGGCCGCCGTGGTCGAAGAGGATGTGGATGACGAGCCGTCGTTCACCGAAATCACGCTCGATGTAAAACACTGAACATGTCCGCCACCATCCGCCTTGCAGAACAACTGATCGCCTGCCGCTCCATCACACCGGATGACGGCGGCTGCCAGGACATCCTCGCCGCAAGGCTCGCGCCTCTGGGCTTTGCACTGGAAACGCATGAAAGCGGCCCGGACAGCTTCAGAGTCAAGAACTTATGGGCGAAAAGGCTGCATGTCCCCGAGAATGCTCAACAGTCTGCTATTCATATTGTATCTGCTGCCAAACCAGGCGCGACCGCTTGCAAGACGGTTGTCTTCGTCGGCCACACCGACGTTGTGCCGACCGGCCCACTGGACCAGTGGCACAGCGACCCGTTCACGCCGACTCAGCGCGACGGCATGCTGTACGGGCGCGGTGCCAGCGACATGAAGACCTCTATCGCCGCGTTCGTGGTCGCCACCGAAGAGTTTGTCGCTGCCAACCCCCATGCGGCCCTCAACATCGGCCTGCTGCTGACCAGTGATGAAGAAGGCCCGTCGGTCGACGGTGTGGCCGTTATGGTGGAGCGGTTCAAACAGTCGGGCGAGGTGATTGACTACTGCATCGTGGGTGAGCCAACCTCGATTCACCAGGTCGGCGACATGATCAAAAACGGGCGGCGTGGCACCCTGAGCGGCAAGCTCACGGTCAAAGGTATCCAGGGTCACATCGCATACCCCCACTTGGCCAAAAACCCCATCCATGAGGTGGCACCTGCGCTGGCCGAACTGGTCGGTACGCAATGGGACACAGGCAACGACTTCTTTCCGCCGACCACCTGGCAAATCAGCAACATCCACGGCGGCACTGGGGCGGGCAACGTCATTCCGGGGCACGTCGTGATTGATTTCAATTTCCGCTTTTGCACCGAGTCCACTGCCCCCGGTTTGCAGGCCCGCATGAAGGCCTTGCTTGATCGCCATGGGCTTGACTACGAGCTGACGTGGGTCATTGGCGGCCAGCCGTTTTTGACGACGCCGGGCATGCTGGTGCATGCGGTGCGCGACGCGATTCGCTCTGAAAATGGCATCGAAACTGAACTCAGCACCACAGGTGGCACCAGCGACGGTCGCTTCATGGCAAAAATTTGTCCGCAGGTGGTGGAACTGGGGCCGACCAATGCCACCATCCACAAAATCAATGAATGCCTGCCGCTGGCCGACATTGAGCCCCTGAAGAACATCTACCGCCGGGTGCTGGAAAACCTGGCCGCGCAGGCGGTGGCCGGAGCCCAGGCCACGGGGACCGTGCCGGTGTCGCCTGCCCTGGCATGACCTTGCTTGAGCTGATCAGCCAGGGTGCCGCCAAGCTGGAGGCTGCTGGCGTCGCCTTCGGCCACGGCACGGACAACGCCTTTGACGAAGCCGCCTGGCTGACCTTGTGGCAGCTGGGTTTGCCGCTGGATTCAGCGCTTGACACCCCACTTGAAACGCTAAATACGTCATATGTCCCTGTGGATGCTGTAAAGCTTGCTCTACTTTTTGAAAAGCGCATTCAAACCCGTCAACCCGCCGCCTACCTGACCAAGGAGGCCTGGCTGCAGGGCGTGCCGTTTTATGTGGACGAACGTGTGATTGTGCCGCGCTCCTTCATCGCCGAGCTGCTGGTCAATGGCGGCATCGACCCCTGGCTGAGAGAACACAGCAGCCGCGTGCTGGATTTGTGCACCGGCAACGGCAGCCTAGCGGTGCTGGCAGCCATGGTGTACCCGGACGTGGCGGTCGTGGCCAGTGACCTGTCTGCCGACGCGCTGGCGGTGGCCCGCATCAATGTCGACAAACACCAGTTGCAGGCGCGTATCAGCCTGCTCGAATCTGACGGCCTGGGGGCCACGGCGCTGCAACGGCGCGGCCCCTTCGATTTGATCCTGTGCAACCCCCCCTATGTCAACGCCCGTAGCATGGCCGCGTTGCCGCCCGAGTACCGGGCCGAGCCGGCCATGGCGCTTGATGGCAACTTGCAAGGCGGCACGGACGGCATGGATTTCATCCGACAGCTTGTGCGCGATGCACCTGCCCACATGGCGCCTGGCGCCGTGCTGGTGCTCGAAATCGGCAATGAACGCGAGAATTTCGAAGCCGCATTTCCCGCGCTTGAAGTGGTCTGGCTGGCGATCGGCGCTGCAGAAGACCAGGTGCTGCTCGCCACGCGCGAAGCTTTGATGTCCCAATACGCCTGAAAACCGCATTTTGCCAAATCCAATGGTAAAATGCACCGAATGTCCCTGTGGATATTGAATAGTTTGCTATTTATTAAATAGCAATTGACATTCCGTCAAAAATTCAATCACCAAGTTGCGGTTAAAACACGCACCTTGAAGGCTGCGGTATCCCGCACAACACAGCCCGCCCCGTTTGCCTCTGCCAGCCTCCATGCTGGCCAATGAATCTTGTGATCACCTTAAAAAACGTCACCCTGCGCCGTAGCGCCAAAGTGCTGCTCGAAGGCGCGTCTGTCACGCTCAACCCGGGCGAAAAAGTAGGCTTGGTGGGGCGCAATGGCGCGGGCAAATCGTCTCTATTCGCGCTGTTCAATGGCGGTTTGCACGAGGACGTGGGCGAGTACTACATCCCGGCCCAATGGCGCATGGGCCAGGTCGCGCAGGACATGCCCGAAACTGACCAATCGGCCACTGATTTTGTGGTGGAAGGCGACACCGTCTTGCTGGCAGCCCAGCAGGAAGTGGCCGCCAGCGAAGCCACCGACGACTATGACCGCATGGCCCATGCCTACATGGAACTGCACGACGCCGGCGCGCATGACGCCCCAGCCCGTGCCCAGGCGCTGATCCTCGGCCTGGGCTTCAAAACCACAGAACTCACCAACCCCGTCAACAGCTTCTCGGGCGGCTGGCGCATGCGGCTGCAACTGGCACGGGCACTCATGTGTCCAAGCGATTTGTTGTTGCTGGACGAACCCACCAACCACCTGGACCTTGACGCCCTGGTATGGCTGGAAAGCTGGCTCAAGCGGTATGAAGGCACCATGATCGTGATCAGCCACGACCGTGAGTTTCTGGACGCCGTGACCAATGTCACCCTGCACATTGACGCGGGCAAACTGGTGCGTTATGGCGGCAACTACAGCAAGTTTGAGGACATGCGGGCCGAGCAGATGGCGCTGCAACAAAACGCCTATGCCAAACAGCAGGACAAAATCGCCCACCTGCAAAAATTCATCGCCCGCTTCAAGGCCAAAGCCAGCAAGGCCAAGCAAGCGCAAAGCCGCGTCAAGGCGCTGGACCGCATGGAAAAAATCGCGCCTCTGCTGGCCGATGCCGATTTCACTTTCGAGTTCAAGGAGCCTGCCAACCTGCCCAACCCGATGCTGTCGATGCAGGGCGTGAGTTTTGGCTACCCCGCACCTGAAGGGGCACCCGAGGGCACCCCGCCCACGGTGATTGTCAAAAACGTCAGCCGCTCGGTGCTGGCCGGCCAGCGCATCGGCATTCTGGGTGCCAACGGCCAGGGCAAATCGACCCTGGTCAAAACCGTGGCGCGGGATTTGAAGGCGCTGGGCGGCGACGTCACTGAAGGCAAGGGCCTGAACATCGGCTATTTTGCCCAGCAGGAACTGGACGTTTTGCGCCCGCTGGACACCCCGCTGGAGCACATGATCCGCCTCGTCAAAGAGATGACGGTTGCCGGCAAAATTGCCGGGCAACAAACCCGCGAGCAAGACCTGCGCAGTTTTCTGGGCACCTTCAACTTCGGCGGCGACATGGTCAAGCAGGCCGTGGGCAGCATGAGCGGCGGCGAAAAAGCCCGCCTGGTGCTGTGCATGATCGTCTGGCAGCGCCCCAACCTGCTGCTGCTGGACGAACCGACTAACCACCTCGATCTGGCCACACGCGAGGCTCTGAGCATGGCCCTCAACGAGTTTGAAGGCACGGTGATGCTGGTCAGCCACGACCGCGCTCTGCTGCGTGCGGTGTGCGACGAATTCTGGATGGTCTCACGCGGAGGCGTAGAGCCGTTTGACGGCGATCTAGACGACTACCAAAAATACCTGCTGGACGAAGCCAAGCGCCAGCGTGAAGAGATCAAGGAAGCCGCCGGCAAACAGGCTAAAGAAGAGGCGCTGGCGGCCAAAGCGGCAGCTGCGGCCGCGCTCAAAAAGCCGGGCAAGGGTTCGATGTCAACCCAGCAACGACAGGTTGCCCAAGTTGAAGAGCGCATGAAAACTCTCAATTCTGAGGGTGCCGCACTGGAGGCGCACCTGAACGCCGCCACTCTGCCGTTTGAGATTGCCGAGCTGGGCCAGCGGCTCAAACAGGTCAATGACGAATTGCAGAGCCTGGAAGAAAAATGGCTGGCCTTGTCCAGCGCGCTGGAAGCCGCCGTGGCGTGAGGTTTATGCCACTGCGGGTGGCGACTGGTAGAGCTTCAGCTTGCCCGCCATCACCAGGGCCGCAACCGACGCGCACGCGCCAATCAAGGCTGACACCCAATAGTGCTGCACCATGTTTTGTGCATCGCGGCTGATCACATAGCCGCCGACAAAGGCCGCCGTGCCCATGGCGGCCGCCTGGACCGATGAATTCAGCGCCATGAAGGTCCCACGCAACACCGGATTGGCGGCAGAGGTGACGATGGCCATGCCGGGGATCATGCGCCCGCTCATGCAGGTGAACATGGTCGTTGACACAATGACGACGGCCCACATCGGCAGGCCCTGTGTCAAAGTGGTGGCCACCAGCGGGAAAATCACCAGCACCGCCATCCAGCGGAACACCTTCACCTTGCCTTGGCTGTCGGTCAACCGGCCAATGAACCGGGCACCCGCCATGGAGGCGACGCCCCCGCACAGGTAAATAATGGGCAGTTGCTCGGTGCGCCAACCGACGTTGGCTTCGAGGTAAATGGTGATGAAGGGAATCACGGTGAACCCTGCAAACATCATGAGGGCCGAAAACACAAACGCTTTGAGGTGGTTTGGGTCCATCAGCACTTGCTGGATGTTGCGCCAGGCGCTGGACTTTCGGCCCATGTTCAGGTGGCCGCGCAAGGGCGGCAAAGTGAGCAACGCGCCCATGGCCAGAATGCCCACCAGGGTTGCAATGGCAATGAAGGGCGCATGCCAGCTGAAATGCGCCGACAGGTACAGGCCGGACGGAACCCCCGCCACCACTGCGACCGAAAACGAGGTCATCACAATGCTCATGGCACGACCGCGCCGCTCAAACGGAATCACGTCGGCCACAATGGTCTGCGACTGGGCCGACAAGACGCCACCAAATACGCCAGCCAGTACCCGTGCGGCGATCAGCGCGTTGTAGGTCGGCGCCAGGCCGCAGGCCAGGGTGGCCAACCCAAACAGGGTGTACAGCGTCAGCAGCAATTTTTTGCGGTCGAACTTGTCGAGGTAGGTCGCAGCGAGCAGGCCTGACACACCTGCTGCCAGGTTGTAGGACGACACCAGCACCGCAAACTTCGCGTCGGAAATGCCAAACACTGAGGTAAATTGCGGCCCCAGCGGCATCATGATCATGAAATCGAGAATGTGCGTGAACTGAATGCCGGCCAGGGTGAGCAAAAGCCAGAGTTCGCGCTTGCGGGAAAGTTGGGCCATGGTTTAAATCTTAGGGTATTTGCCCAAAACAAAAAAGCCTGAACTTTTGGTTCAGGCTTTTTAAAAAACTGGTGGGACGTGCGGGGGTCGAACCCACGACAAACGGATTAAAAGTCCGCTGCTCTACCAACTGAGCTAACGTCCCCACAAGGGCAGAAACCCTGTTTCACTGATTTTGCAAAATGATTCACACCACGCTGCAAAGCCTTAAATTATAGCGTTGTTTTTGCCCTGTCGCTCAATGGCAGACTTGATATTTTCCTGGATGGCGAGTTTCTCAATCACCCATCCAGCGGCGCACTGGCCAAACGTCGCCGTGACACTCACGGCGGAGCCATATCCGTGGCAATTGAGGGAGCCATCGCCGCGGGCATCGGCCTGCAAACCACACGACGCGTCGGGCAACGCAAGGGCTTCACGGCTGAAGACGCAGGCGACGCCGATTTTTTTGCCTTCCCTGGCGGCGTGGTGCTCCTTGCGCAACTTGTTCCGCAATTTTGCAAGCAAGGGGTCGTGCGTGGTTTGGCTCAAGTCGTCAATGTCCACGCGGTGGGCCAGGCGTTTGCCACCCGCTGCGCCACAACTCACAAACACCGGTTTTGAGTGGATGGCCCAAGCGGCCATGGCAGTCTTGGCAATGACCTGATCGCAGGCGTCAATCACCGCATCCACGCCATCGGGCAACAGTGCGGGCCAGTTGCCAGGCTCGACAAATTCCTCAATGCAAACGACCTGGCATTCAGGGTTGATCTGGTGGATACGCTCCCGCATGGCCAGCACCTTGGCTTGTCCCAGCGTCGAATTTGTCGCGTGGACTTGGCGATTGATATTCGATTCCGCCACGTGGTCCAGATCAATCAAGGTCAGGCGACCGATGCCGCTGCGCGCCAAGGCTTCTGCCGCCCAGGAGCCGACGCCGCCAATGCCGATAACCGCGACATGGGCACTGCGGATTCGGTCAAATCCGGCCGCGCCGTAGAGCCGTTCCAGCCCGCCAAAGCGGCGCATGAAATCCATGCCGGGCCGGTCCATCAGAACGACGTCTTGAACGACGCGTCGACCCGCCATATCTGGTATTTGAGGGCAGCGACGGCACCCAAGACGATGGCTGCAACGGCAACGAAACTGGTCGCGCTCAAGGTCGATATGCCGCTCAGGCCCTGCCCTATCGTGCACCCCATGGCACAAACGCCACCAATGCCCATCAAGGTACCGCCAACCAGGTGGTTGGCCAGGTCTTCAGTCCCCCCGAAACCTTCCCACCGAAAGGTTTTGCTGCCAATCGCCTGGACGAACGCACCAAACGCCACCCCCGCGACCGACACGATGCCCAAGGTCAATACCTTGCTTTTGTCACTGAAGAAGAGCAGCCAGTCAAGCAAATACGCAACCGGTGCCACAAAACTCAAGGCCTCCATGCGCCCCGAGTTGGTGGCCAAAAAGCTCTCCTGCAAAGTCTCGGGATGCTCGGCGATATGGCCTAAGGAACCGCTCACCCACCACATGGCAACAATCACGGCACCCATGCCAAAACCAGCCAATAAATTGTCAAGTGAGAAAAAGTCTTTGCCCGCCAAAGCCCAGACGATCAGGGCCAGGCCCAAACCAAGACCAAACGCCAGTGCCAAGGCCTGCGAGGCGCTTCCGGCGATCATTTGAGGCAAGGTCGTCCCCGCATTGAACTCCAGGGCCACCGGGTCAACCGTCGCCACGCGGACGACGGCAGCAATGCCCTTGAGCGTGGCAAACGCAGCCACAGCCATCACGATCAATACGACCAGCGACTTGAGGTTGCCACTGCCAATGCGAACCAGCGTTTTACTGCCACAACCGGATGCCAACACCATGCCAAAACCGAAAAGAATTCCGCCCACCCAGGCAGACAGCCATAGCCAGCGGGTGGAGGCGTACAGGGACTTGGTCGGGTCAATGATGCCGGCGTAGGCCAGGCTTGCAAAGCCAATCATCGCCACACCCAGGCTGAGGCCCCACTGGCGCATGCGCGACCAGTCCCCCATGTTCACGACATCACTGATCGCGCCCATGGTGCAAAAATGGGTTTTTTGCGCGATTGCGCCAAACAAGGTTGCCAGGAAAAAACTAGCCCAAAGCACTTGGGCATTCAAGCTGGAGAGTTCAGAGATTTGCATCCCCGGATTTTAGGGGGATTGCCAGCAGCAACTATTTGAGCCGGGGCAATCGGTCTTTGGCTGCGACTGCCGCTTCAGATTGCGGGTAGGCCTTGATCAAATCCTCCAGCGTTTTGCGCGCGCCCTTGGTGTCTTTGAGTTCCACCTGGCAATTGGCGATGGACAACACGGCTTCTGGTGCCCTTAAATGGTCTGGGGCGCTTGCCACCAACGCGCGGAAATTGACAACGGCCTCTTTGTAATCACGGGTTGCATATTGCGCATTGCCCAACCAGAAAAGAGCAGACGGTCCGTACCCGCTTTGTGGGTAACGCTTGGTAAATTCAACGAGATTTGTTTGGGCGGCCGCAAAATCGGACTTGCGAAAAATTGCCATCGCCACATCAAAATCCCGCTTTTCAGCGGGTTCGGCCAAAAACTCGCGACCGTCAACGGTGACTCGGGCGGGTTCAAACTTCTTGAGACGGTCATCCAGGGATTGCATCGTCAGCCCCCCCTGCGCCGAATCTCTTTGTTGTCGCTGCAAATCTGCCAACTGTCGCCGCATATCAGCAGCGTCTTTGGTGGATTGTTCGTTGTCGCCGCGCAATTTTGCCAAGTCACCACGCAGGGCTTCAATCTGATTTTGCAGATCAAGCAGGCTGCGTTTCAGCAAGCCGCTGTCTTCAGCTGCTTTCCTGTTTTGCTCGACCAACTTTTGGTCTGCCTCAATCCGCACAGCTTCAACCTTCTGACGCAATTCCAAAATGGCCTTGCGCGCCTCATCATCGTCAAACAAGCCGGCGGCCGCAGACCCAGCCCACAATGTGCACACCAAAATAGTGAGGGGAATGCGCCGCAGCTTCATACTCTTCAACGGCTCGGTTGCATTAACGGTAGGCAATTTCGGCACGCCGATTTTTAGCCAAAGATGCTTCGTCCCCGCCCTCTGCAGCAGGTTTTTCTTTGCCAAAACTGACTGCTTCAACCTGAGCATCGTTGACGCCCAGCAATGCCAAAGCCTGTTTGACCGCCTCGGCCCGCTTTTGCCCAAGCGCCAAGTTGTACTCTCTCCCGCCTCTTTCATCCGTGTGCCCCTCTATCGTAAATTTACGGGTTTTTTCAGTTTTCAGGTACCGCGCTTGGGTTTCGATGATGCTTTGAAATTCGGGGTTGATGGCAAAACTGTCATAGTCAAAATAGATCACCCTGGCACCCGCTGGCATGGCCGTGTCCGAAGCGCCCTTGTTCAAGTTGACTGGCTCCACCCTGGTAGTCCCCGCGCCACCGGTAGTCACACTGCCGCCATCCCTTGGGGTGTTTGCACTTTGCTGAACCGGCGCACCAGTCCGGTCTTCAACCGGTGTGTTGTCAAGTTTGACTGCGGAACTGCACCCAGCCAACAGCGCGACCAAACACCATGTCAATACATTTTTCGTCATCAAATTGCTCCAGACCTGAAATTTATTTAACCAACGCAGCCGATTTTCCTAGACCCTGATTTTCACTGCTTTTGAAAGGGACCCCAGTCAGGCTCGCGCAAGTTGCCCCCCTGCCCGGCCAATTTGGCCTTTATTTTCCCATCGACAGTCGTAGTCATCAATGATTCTTTGCCCTGAACGACGGTTGCATAAACGACCAAACGACTATTTGGCGCAAAACTAGGCCGCTCGTCGGTGCTGGTCTCGGTGATGGCGCTGACTGCACCACTCGCCAACTCCATGACGTGGAGCTTGAAGGCCCCGCTGACACGGGAAATGTAGGCGAGCCATCGGCCATCAGGACTGAGGGCAGGTGAAATGTTGTAACTGCCAGTAAACGTTACACGCTCTGGGCTGGATCCGGTTGCAGCCATGCGATAAATCTGTGGCGACCCACCACGATCACTCACAAAATAGATCGTTTTTCCATCGGGTGAAAATCTGGGTTCTGTGTCAATGCTGGGTGACTGGGCCAGACGTTTGGGCTCGCCGCCCATGGCATCGATGACATACAGTTGTGAGCCACCATCCCGGCTCAAGGTCACCGCAAGAGAACGACCATCCGGCGACCAGGCGGGCGCACTATTGGAGCCTTTGAAATTGGCCACCAGGCGCCTTTTGCCACTTGAAATGTCGTGGACATAAACCACTGGTTTGCGTGACTCAAAAGACACATACGCCAGTTGTGCGCCGGTCGGCGACCAGGCCGGAGAAATGATGGGTTCCGGACTGGCCAGGGCCGCTTGCGCATTTTCGCCATCAGCGTCGGCCACCCACAAATTGAACCGGCCCGCATTTTTGGTGACATAGGAGATGCGGGTCGAAAAAACCCCGCGCTCTCCTGTCAGCTTTTCATAGACAGAATCGGCGACGCGATGGGCTGCAAGACGAAAATCACCCGGCGCAACCGCGTAACTCTGACCTCCCAAGTCCTGGTTTCGCACGACATCCCACAAACGATACCGGATGTCGAACCGACCGTCAGCAAGTTTCGTCACGCTTCCGGAAACCAGTGAATCAGCGCCTTTTTGCCGCCAGGAAGCCATGTCAGGCCTGACAACTTCGTCAATGGCACCGCCTGAATTGTCAACGCCGCGAAACTGACCGCTGCGTTCCAGATCTGCCTGCACAATGGCACCAATTTTTTGCGACACCCCCTCTTCGCCACGAAAATTAGCGATCGCTATGGGCGCTTGTGTTAGGCCAACGCCAGAGACTTCGACGCGGAACTGGGCATTGGCCCCAAAATACATCAGTGCCATTAACACTGCGCAAAAAAATCGTTTCATCATTTCTGCATTATCTCAGGCGGACTATGACA
Source organism: Burkholderiales bacterium (assembly GCA_025360385.1). Taxonomy (GTDB): domain Bacteria; phylum Pseudomonadota; class Gammaproteobacteria; order Burkholderiales; family Burkholderiaceae_C; genus JANYCG01. Next base: position 12,386 of record JANYCG010000042.1, read on the forward strand.
AGGTCGTCATTTTCACGCACCGTCGAGTAGCCTTCACTCGCCCGAACTATTTTCGACGTGGTTCGTTCTGCCACGACTGCCGCATTGCGTGACACTTGGTTTCGTTTGGCCTCTTTGTGCCAAAGATGAAATACCTCGGTTGCACAGTAGCCGTTTTTTCGATTGACACCCGCATGAAAAAGACGCTGAACAAAATCAGCATCTTCATGGCCCCAACCGACAAAAGACTCATCGAATCCGTCTACCCGCTCAAAATCGGACTTCCACACGCCCATATTGCAGCTGCGAATGCCTTTCCAGGAAAATCGATGCTGGGTTCGCAATTGCCAATCGGGCAAGCGCAGCAGCCCTAAAAATTTGTTGGCATCGCCCAAACCATATCGCGCAATCCAGTAGAACAATGATCGGCTATCGACCCGTTCGACGCCTGATACGACTTTTTGGGTGAGCTGGTCAGACAGGAGCACCCGGCTGCCATTCACAAAAAAGCCAGTTTGGGAAAGCGCTTTGTGTTGTGCAATGAAATCTCGGTCTGGAATGCAGTCGCCGTCAAGAAAAATCAAGTAATCGCTTCCGGCCATTTCGGCGCCACGATTGCGCACCCTTGAAGCGGTGAATCCGATATCTGGATGCCAGACGTGACAAACCTGCAAAGAACGGCCGACAGATGAATTGCGAATTCTGCTGCGATGCAAATCCGAAGAGCCATCATCGGCGACGATCACCTCGAAATTCCGGTCCGTCTGGCGCAACAACCCATCCAACACAGCGAGCAGCGCTTCACTTCGGTTGTAGGTGGTGATCACAACGGATACAGGCTTGAAAGATTCCATTTTGAACTAGACTACCAACAAGTTACCCCATCATCCCGCGCAGAAAGCCGCCGAATACTAACACCCGATGCGCAAGATTTCTGTCTACATCATTGCCTTCAACGAAGCCGAAAAAGTTGCCGCTGCCATTCAAAGTGTGCGTTGGGCAGACGAAATCATAGTGGCTGATTCCTGGAGTACCGATGGCACACCTGACATCGCGGCGCAATTGGGTGCAAAAATCATCCAGGTTCCCTTCAAAGGTTTTGGCGATTTGCGCAACCAGGCGGTAGCGGCCTGTTCGCATGAATGGATATTCAGTCTGGACGCTGACGAACGCTGCACGCCCGAAGTCGCACTTGAAGTGCGCGGCTTGGCCGACAATCCCAACTCGCTCGATGCCTACTGGGTCCCGCGGCGAAATTTTTTCATGGGGCGCTGGATCCGGCATTCTGGTTGGTATCCAAATTTTCGGCAGCCACAGCTGTTTCGAAAAGGCTCTATGCAGTATGACTTGAAAGAAGTCCACGAAAATTTCATCATGGCATCAGTGGGACCGCTGGGAACATTGAAGAACGCAATTTGGCAATTCCCGTTTAAAAACATGAGCGAAGTTCTGCACAAGGCAAATCGTTATTCCACTCTTGGTGCGCAACGAATATCGGAGCACAAACTGACGATGGCATCGGCATTGATTCACGGACTTTGGTCATTCTTCAAACATTATGTTTTTAAACTGGGCATTTTGGACGGCTGGGCAGGGTTGGTCATTGCCATTGGGAATTTTGAGGGTACGTTTTACCGCTATGTGAAGGCCATCGAGATCCAGAAAGGTGCCCAATGGCAGGCACCCAAATGACCCCTGTGGCGAGCCCCGCAGATTTGATCTCGATTGATGAATAAGTCGCCGCCCCAGAACAACCGAGAGATTTATGTGCGCCTGCTGGCTTACCTCAGGCCATATTGGCGCGTATTTTTGCTGGCTTTGCTTTGCATGGTTGCCGTCGCATTGACCGAACCTGTGTTCCCGGCAATGATGAAACTCTTGCTGGATCGCGGATTTAAAACCGACGACCAACGCATGGTCTGGATGATTCCTTGCGGCATTGTTCTTTTTTTTGCGCTCCGAAGCGTATTCGTTTTTTGTGGCGGTTATTTGATGATGTGGCTGTCCAGCAGAATGGTCACCGATATTCGCCGCCAAATGTTCGCCAAAATGTTGCTTTTGCCTAGCAGCGCCTACTTGGAGCAATCTTCTGGGAAATTGATTTCCCGGCTTGTCTATGACGTGAGCAATTTGTCAGAAGCGGCCACCAGCGTTTTTGTTTCTCTTGTGCGTGAATCAATTACGGCTGCCGCCTTGATGGCTTACCTGCTTTACCTTGATTGGAAACTCACCCTCGTTTCCCTAGGCATAGGCCCCGTCATTGCGGTGGTCGTGAAGGCGTTTAGTCGGCGTATGCGGGCTGCCAGCCGAATGAGTTTTGAATCTATCCGCCTTATTTCTCACGCAATCGAAGAAACCGCCAACGCACAAAAAGTGGTCAAAATTTTTGCCGGCCAATCCCAGCTAAAGCATCGATTTTGGAAGAACACAGAGCAATTCCGGCGTGCACAAATGAAAGAGGCCATCCCGGCTTCAGCGGTGACTCCAATTACCCACGTCGCCGCAGCCGTTGCAATTGCAATCATCACTTTTTTGGCGCTCAGTCAAACCACTGGACAAGCGGGTGCCACCGCGGGTGGTTTTGTGTCATTTGTCACCGCCCTACTCATGCTGATTGCGCCCATCAAACAATTGACGTCGATCAACACGACGCTGCAACGTGCCTTGGCCGCATCTGAGAGTGTGTTCGCCCTGCTCGACGCACCGGTTGAACTCGACACAGGCACTCACCACCTGGGACGGCTGGATGGGCACATTGAATTTTCCAATGTTAGCTTTGCTTACCCCGGTTCCGACCGGCCCGCACTGTCTGGTATCAGCTTCAATGTGAAGGCCGGGAAAACCGTCGCACTGGTAGGCGCCTCAGGTGGCGGCAAGACGACTTTGGGAGCGTTGATTCCCCGTCTTCATGGCGTGACCGGGGGAACTATTTTTCTTGATGGCATCAATATCGCTGATGCAAGCCTATCAAGCTTGAGAGGCAATATTGCTTTGGTGAGCCAAGACATTGTGTTGTTCAACGACACCCTGGAGGCCAATATAGCATTTGGCGCCAACGCGTCCAGCACCAGGGAGCAGGTGATTGAAGCGGCAAAAGCGGCCAATGCATGGGAGTTCATTGAACAGCTGCCCGATGGCCTGGATACGTTTATCGGCGAGAACGGCAGCCGGCTTTCGGGTGGACAACGCCAAAGAATAGCCATTGCGCGTGCCATTCTGAAAAATGCGCCTATCCTGATTTTGGATGAAGCGACCTCCGCGCTAGACACGGAATCGGAGCGCCTAGTTCAGGCGGCGCTTTCAGCACTGATGAAAAACAGAACGACACTGGTCATCGCCCATCGCCTAACCACTATCGAGCGGGCGGATCAAATTTTGGTGCTTGACCAGGGCCGGATCGTGGAGTCTGGCACCCACGACGAACTCACTGTAAAGGGCGGCTATTACGCGGGCTTGAGCCGCTTGCAGGCATGAACATCCCGATCTTGATGTACCACCAGATCGACGCGCCGCCCAGGCGTGGCACGCCGCTTCGCGGCCTTGTGGTGTCTCCGGCCTCCTTTGCGCGGCAGATGTCCTGGTTGAAATTGCTCGGGTACCAGGGTTTGTCGATGACTGGCCTTGAACCCTATTTACAGGGTGAGCGCATCGGGCGTGTCGTTGGAATAACCTTCGACGATGGATACCAAAATAACATCCAACACGCATTGCCAATCCTTTTGAAAAATCGGTTCACAGCGACCTGCTACGGGGTAAGCAGCATGATCGGAGGCACCAATAGCTGGGATTTGAATTTGGGGGTTAGTCAAAAACCCTTGATGAACGCTGGCGAATGGGGCCGATGGCGCGATAGCGGAATGGACATTGGCTCCCACACCTGCATCCATGCTGATCTTCTGCAGGTTGGGCCTGACAGCGCCTGTGCGCAGATAGCGGACTCGAAACTGGATCTGGAGCGGGAATTTCGTTGCGAAGTAAGGCATTTTTGCTACCCCTATGGGAGATTTGATCCGGTGCACTGCGAGATGGTGCAGCGCGCGGGATATGCCACGGCAACTACAACCCGGCGTGGCCGGGTGGCGCCTGGCAGCGACCCTTACACATTGCGTCGCATAATGGTGGCCCAGGCCACTACGCTGGCACACTTTACTTTGAAAATCCTGACAGCCTATGAAGACCGGCGCGGCTGAGATGGGCTCCCACCTTTACTCCGACAAAGACGCCGGGTATTTCGCCTGTGCGAGAACCGAGATTGAATCCCTCCTGCCCAAAGCAAATGGCAAGCCGCTGAGAGCGCTTGAGATTGGTTGTTCGGGGGGCCACACGCTTGAATGGCTCAAGAGAACCGGCACCATTGGATGGAGTGCTGGCGTTGAGCCTTTTGCCGAAGTTTGCCAAGCTGACCGTTTGATCGACCAGTTTTTCAAACTCAACATTGAACAGGCCTTGCCTGATCTGCCACCCGCCTCAATCGACCTTCTTTTGTGTTTGGATGTACTCGAACATTTGGTAGACCCGTGGCAAGCCGTACACAAGCTGGATGCTTTGCTGAAGCCGGGCGGCCAGATGATCATCAGCCTACCTAACATCCGCAACTATCACATCCTGGTCGATTTGGCATTTGGCGGAAAATTCAACTATGGCGATTCTGGAATTCTTGACAAAACCCATCTTCGGTTTTTTACCCGCCAGACCGCCATTGAATTGGCGCAGTGCGCAGGGGCAACGGTGACCCACGTCATGGGAACCGAAGTGGGCAGGTGGCAGAAACGCATGCTGACTGCGCTGGGCCTAGGCGACTTGTTGGCCAAGCAATTTTTGTTGTCGGCGATGAAACCATCCCCCACAAGGGCTGCGGCGGTTGTTGCGCCACCGACCTGACACCCTGCCATGGATTCCTTTGTCCTGTATTGCAAAAGTTACCGAGTCGATGTCAAGCGCGTCGTCCGTTTGGCCGCGACAGTCAAGAAATTCAATGTTGAGGGATTGCGATTTTTTGTGTCGGTGCCAAAGGCTGACCTGCCCCTGTTTGAACAATTCCTGCAAGGCCACGACGTCGAACTCCTGTCCGATGAATCCATTGTTCTGGCGAATCCCGGAATTGATCCCCTGCGGCTCGCCAGTCTTGCCGGCAATGTGTCTCAGCAAATTGTCAAATCAGAATTCTGGCGGCTGGGGCTCTGCCGCACCTACCTTTGCCTTGACTCAGATTGCTTTTTTATACGCGCGTTCAGAGCTTCAGATTTCATCGACCCGCAAGGCACGCCTTACACCATCATGGATGAAGGACATGATTTGTTGCTTTCGGCCCTTTCGCTCGGAAAAATGAGTGTTTTACAAAATTTCCAGCGTGAGTCCGACGAGTTAAAGCAGGCGTTCGGCCGAACTGGAAAAACTTACAATTTTGGTCCAAATTGCCCAGTATGGGACCAGCGCGTGTGGTCCAGTCTTGACGAAAAAATGCTCAAGCCGCAACAGCTTTCGTTTCTGGATTTGATTCTGAAATCACCCAATGAAATGCGCTGGTACGGCGAGGCTTTACTGCGGTTCAAGGCAGTAGACCTGCTGCCGTCACAGCCGTTCTTCAAAATGTACCATTACGCATGGCAATTGAAAAAAGACCAACAGGCAGGCATCGGCATCAGGGAACTGGCGCGTTTGTACAGCGGTGTTGTCTATCAGTCAGCCTGGGAGCGCGAAATGGATTGGCCCAGCGAAGGCGGAAGCTGGCTGTCAAAAACTGCTCGACGCGCCAGAGCCAGGCTTGGAAGAACCTGACCGAGGGTCAGCATGGGCTGCTCGTTTAAGGGCGACCAGCGCATAACTCAGCACAAAGCCTTGCATTTCAAGCATATGGTCACGAAAGACCGTATCTGTAAAACCTCGAAGCATCCAGAAACTGCTTAAGGCCACCAGCACCAACGCCCATTCGTTGGCAACGCCGGTTATTAGGATGGCTTTCAGGCCTTGCGCCGCAAAGTAGGCCAGCACCCATAGATACAGCAACGCTCCCAGCCAGCCCAGGGCCAACACGGTGTCAAGCCATCCGTTGTGGGTGTGTGCAACTTTAAGCACGGGGGCCGGACACTCCCGCGCCAGTACATGCTGGAAAGCCTGCCGGCTTCCATCGCTGCCCCAAGGATACTTCTGGGCAAGTGAATAGCCCGCACGCAGCACCATGACACGGATTGCATCGCCATTGCGAACGCTGTCGATGATCTTCGGCGCTTGATCCCCAAATTCCGCCACGACCTGCGCCTCAATGACGGCGGGTCCTGTACAAAGGACGCTCAGGGCATTGCCATAAAACCCCGCCTCGAGTTCCGACGTCATGGTGCGCCAGCGGGCATCCTGTTGCGCCGCGATCGCCACTGCACCAAATGAGATTACAAGCAGCAAGCTCAGTCCGACACTTAGATAGCCCCGCTTTCTCCCCGAAGGAGAAAGCAGCGAAGCACAAAAAACCAAAGCCCCGCCAACCCCGCAAAAAATCTGGCCTGCACGGGAATGAGCGAAGACTGTGCTGGCCAACGAAGCCAGGATCAAACCCAAAGCCATCAAGCGAATTCCAGGGCGTTTTACGGCAATTGCCACGCATGCAAAAATCACGACTTGCCCGGCTGCGTACCCAAGGTCGGCATGATGCGTCTCCCGCCCCCAATAGCCCCAAGGCAGCCCGCCAGCCCGCAAGGCTTGGGCAAAGAAAAGATACAAATGGATAGCTATCGGAGCAGCACTCACCACACCCAAAAACAAAACGCTGCCGTATTTTTTATTTCCGAATACCGCTGCTGTCCCCGCACCGGCAAGCATCGCCAGAAGACCTCTTGCCCATTGCCCTTCGAGGCTTTCAAGCGCCAGCATAGGCGAACTGGAGAACACAGGAAAAAGCAACAGGTAGGCGGCCCAAACCAGAAATGGCAGGGGCATGATTTTCAGACTGCTGACTGCAGGGCGCCACTGCCGCCAATGCCACGCCAAGCCCACAAGAAGGGTAGCAAGTGCAAGGTTTCTCAAGGCCATCGTTTTCGCCATCGGCAATACGGCCAGGTAGATTGCAGCGGCTGTACCAATCACGGTGGCAACGCCTGCCGACACCCGGCGGCTTGAGTCCATCCCTGTTGTCATGACAAGCGCAGCTTCGCCGTCTTTCGACGCCACAGCATTTTCTTGAGCAGGCTTCTCGGCACGTCATCCGTCAACGCGCCAATTCTCAACGCCCGCCGTGCCGCCAGTGACTCAGTCCAACGCCCAGCCTTTTCGAGCGCCTGGTAGGTTTTTAAAATTTCAAGGTTTCCAAGCCGGGTATGTTCGAGCCGCGCCTCGGGATGCTTGGATAAAAGCAATTTTTTGTTGCGCTTCATCAAGGCCCTGGCCTCGGCGCTCGCTTTGAAGGTAGCGCTTCCCGCATGGAACACAAAAACATCTTCTGAAATCATCTGCCGGTATCCTGCTTTCACAAGCCGCAAGCTGAAGTCGAAATCTTCGTAGTAACCCAAACCAAATTCCGGGTCAAGCCCGCCGAGCTCGGTCCAGACGCAGCGGCGAATGGCGATGCAAAAAAAATCACACCGGTACGTTGGCATCAGCTCATGGGCCGGGTTCTGGTGCAAGCACTTGCCGATTTGAAGCCATTCATCTGGCGTCGCACCCGGTTTCCACAAGCGCTGGCCATTGCCGGCAGCGTTGGTGACTGGCCCAATCATGGCAACTTCGTCCGGGGCGTTTTGCAAAACGCCAAGCAAGGCATCAATTGCCCGGTCAGGAAATACCGTGTCGTTGTTGACCAACAATAACCAGTCGCCGCTGGCGTGTTCCGCTGCCCAATTCATGCCGCCGGAAAAACCCCGGTTGATATCGCCCAGCAAGCATCTGACTTGCGGCCGACTGGCACACCATTGCGCCGTTTTTTCGGCAGAACCGTCCAGAGAACCGTTGTCCAGGACCAGAATTTCAACGTCCGGATGGTGCCCCCAGGGCATCAGTGAATTCAGGCAGACACGGGTCGTGGCATCGAAATTTCGAAAGCCCAAAACCACCAGCGAAACCTTAACCTGAGTCACCTGAGTCACCTGAGTCACTTGCGGCCCTGGGGCAATTGGTTTACCCAGGTGATTACTTTGTTGACTGCCGATTCAACCGTGTAGGCGCTCGACTTTCCGTTGTCCGGCAAGCCAGAGGTGCGCCACTGGAAATAAAGCATGTCAAGTGCCGTCGCTAGCTGATTTGCAGGCAATTCGCCACTGTTCATTTCTGCGTTCGAAAAAATTGCCACATGCCCTTGAAAGCGAACCATGTCTGCCATTTGCGGGTTGTCATGCACGACAGCCACGATTGGCCTTTGCATCCACAGGTATTCGTAGAGTTTGGACGGGATGTATTCAGAACACATAGCGTCTTCGCCATGCAACAACAACAACACATCGACCGACCGCATTTTATGAAGTATTTGCTCTCTTCCACTTAAACCTGACACGGCATCCGCTTCAACCCGCTCATGGTGATGCACACAGAGCCCAACTGCCGACTTTGCAACCAGATCTGATGAAATCATGTCAAGCGGTCCGCCGTAAACATGCAATTCAAGGTTTCTCAGCAAATCCGGGCTGCCCGCGACCATGTGTTCCAAAGCACCAATGACAGGTGCCAAATTCCGGGTTACTGACAAGGAGCCAAAATGGCCGATGACAAATTTTTCGCCCGGGCGATACGGCGGGAGAACCACGAACGGCCGGTCAACACCTGGCAGCATCATTTTGCCGCGTTCAGCACGTTGTGGGTGGCGCTTCATCGCACTGGCCAAGGCCTGGTCGGTGAACCAGATGGCCACATCGGCACCGGCACAAATTCTGCGTTCAATCTCTGCCTGCAAAGTCTGCTGTGGTGCAGAGGGAACCGTGCCTGGCGCCACCATCGGATCGTGGACTTCAGCCAACCAGGGAGTTCCGGTCGCCTTCTTGAGCGCATCGCCCGCCCAATGGGCCGCAAATGCTCCTCCCGTCGAATAAATCAAGTCGAACGGCCTGTGCCGCGCCAATGAACGCCCCTTGAGATAAGCGCTGAGCCACCAGGACCAGGAGCTTTCGACCGGACGCAGAATTTTCTCCAGCAGCATGAACGGCAGCAGCAGGAACGACACCAAAGTCATCGTCAAACGATAACGCAGGCCGCTGCCCCATCGTCTGCGCAACACATGGCGCAATTCAAACCGGAAACCCGCAGGCCCCATCGGCCACAACTGATGGTGTTCTAGCGATTTGTCCGGCGTGCCAGAAACGCCGCTCAACACCACGACCTCGATCCCTGCTGCCCGCAAATGGGGAAGCTTGTCCGTGATGGTCTGGCTCGCGGCCCGGCCATCCATATTGAAGGCGTGGGCCAGGACGAGCCAGCGTTGGCCAGTCTTCAGCGCCATTTAAAGGGCCTCATGCGGGACTTTGGCGACGCTCGCGTACAGCGCCTCGCAATGCCGCGCAGCTTCATTCCAGCTATGTTTTTTGGCGAAGGCCAGCGCAGTCATCGACAAGCGCATTGAGCGTTGCGGGTCGGTCAACAAGGACTGAATTGCCTGGTACAGGCCGCCCTCATCTGTTGGATCCGCCAGCAAAAGCGCCTGTTCGTCATCTTTCAACATCTGTGCCAGGCCACAATAGTTCGGCCCGCTCACCACAACGGGCAGGCTGTGCGCCATGGCCTCCAGCACCACCATGCCAAAACTGTCTTCCAGCGTCGGGTGGGCCAGGCAATCTGCAGCCCGATAGGCGGCGGAGAGGCCGTTGATCGAACCCAAAAAATGAACACGGTCTGTCAGTCCCAGAGACCGGGCCATTTGGGCATACCGCGCAGCAGAATCGGAGGAACCCACCACCGCCAGCCGCGTATCGATGGGCAGTCGACAGAGCACATTGAGCAAGGCGTCCAGCCCCTTGCGCTCGAAATCATTGGCGACGAACAAAATTAGCTTGCCCTGGTCTGGCAGCCCCAGCAAATGTCTGGCGGCTGACTGGCCAAGTTGCTGCGACGGCAGTTGCACGCCTGGGGTGACCACGGGAATCAACCCTTTACAGTGCGGATAGACCCGCTCACACTGCGCCTTCAGGGTGTCAGAGGTCGCGACCGCCACCTTGCCGGGGCGGGCCTTGAATCGGGCACCCTCAAGAATCACGTAAGTCAGCAAGCGAGGACTCAAGACGACCTTGGCCCAACGCATCGCGAGCGCCAGCCCTTGGCGTTGGTCAAAAAGATTGACCCGGATCGGTCGCACATGAATCGTCTGGATTTGCCCATGCCAAGTGTTTTCGTGGGAGTGAACCACATCAAATCCCTGTCGGGTCTTGATCCATGTGGAAAAAGCAAACAACAACTGGTTGATCCATCGGGGTTTGACGAACAAGCAAACTATGGGGTGGTAAACAACGCCAGGCACAGGCCGGTTCGTTTGCTGGGAAAACACATGAATGTCGTGCCGAGCTGCCAATTGCTCGACCAAATTGACCGAATAAGCTTCAGCCCCACCTCCTGCTTTCGAGAATACCCGGCTGATGACTGCAATGCGCATGGTGCCCCGAATGTCCGGTCTACAACAACACAATGTCGTACTGCTCCTGCCCCATGGCAGACTCACTTTGCAAAGACACAGGCTTGCCGATGAACTCAGAGAGGCCCGCCAGATGCTGGCTTTCCTCATCCAGAAACAGCTCAATCACCTTGGGAGATGCCACGATCCGGAATTCACGCGGGTTGAACTGCCGCGCCTCACGCAAAATTTCGCGGAAGATGTCGTAGGTCACACTGCGGGCCGTCTTGATGCTGCCTTTGCCCGCGCACACCGCACAGGGTTCACACAACATGTGGGCCAGCGATTCGCGCGTGCGTTTGCGCGTCATCTCCACCAGGCCCAGATGCGAAAACCCGCCGGCCATGGTCTTGACCCGGTCACGTTGCAATTGCTTTTTAAATTCGCCCAACACGGCATCGCGATGGTCTTCGCGCGACATGTCGATGAAATCAGCAATGATGATGCCGCCCAGATTGCGCAGGCGCAATTGGCGCGCAATGGCCTGGGCCGCTTCCAGGTTGGTTTTGAATATCGTGTCGTCAAAATTCCTGGCGCCGACAAACCCGCCCGTATTGACGTCAACCGTCGTCAAAGCTTCTGTCTGGTCAACGATGAGGTAGCCGCCCGACTTCAGTTCAACCCGACGCCCCAGTGCCTTGGCGATTTCTTCGTCGATAGCGTACAGGTCAAAAATCGGCCGCTCACCTTTGTAGTGCTGAAGCTTTTCAGTGGCTGCTGGCATGAACTCCTGTCCAAACGCCTTCAGGACTTCAAATTGTTCACGCGAATCAACTCGGATGGTCTGGGTTGCGTCGCTCACCAAATCCCGCAGCACGCGTTGCAGCAAATTCAAATCCTGGTGCAACAGCGACATCGGCGGTAAACGGGTGGACGCACTTTTAATGCGGCCCCAAGCTTTCCATAAATAGGCAATGTCATCCGCCAAGTCTGCGTCTGACGCGTCCTCGCCATTGGTCCGCAAAATAAAGCCGCCCCCTTGCGCGCCAACCAGCGTCTGCAAGCGGGTGCGCAGCTCGTCGCGCTGGCTCGACGGGATTTTTTGCGACACGCCGATGTGGTCGTCTTGTGGCAAAAACACCAGCAAGCGCCCGGCAATGCTGATTTGGGTGGACAGGCGCGCCCCTTTGCTTCCTATCGGATCTTTGATCACCTGCACCGTCAGGGACTGGCCTTCAAAGACCTGCTTTTCAATCGGGACTTGCGGCGTCACCGTTCGGGCAAAATTCGGTGGCGCTCCGTCAGGCAGGCGGTTCCAGACATCGGCAACATGTAAAAACGCAGCCTTGTCCAGCCCGATATCAATGAAGGCGGATTGCATGCCTGGCAACACCCGGGCGACCTTGCCCAGGTAGACGTTTCCCACCAGCCCGCGCTCAAGCGTGCGTTCCACATGCAACTCTTGCACAGCGCCGTTTTCAACGATGGCGACCCGCGTCTCCTGTGGCGACCAGTTGATCAGTATGTCTTCTTGCATGTCAGCGTTTTGATTGGCCTATTTGTTTGAGCAATTGCGCCGTCTCAAAAACGGGCAGCCCCATGATGCCAGTGTAAGAGCCACTGATATGCGAAATAAAGGCCGCCGCCCCGCCCTGCACCGCATAAGCGCCTGCCTTGCCCAGGGGTTCGCCAGACGCCACATAAGCGCGAATGTCGGCAAGGCTCACCGGTGCAAAACTCACCCTTGAAACACTCAGGCCCTGGACCCGCCGGAGACCCTTGCCAATGGCCACTGCCGTCAGCACTCTGTGGGTTTTGCCCGCCAGTTCCGCCAACATGCGCCGTGCATCCGTGGCGTCCACCGGTTTACCATAAATGCGCCGCCCCAGCGCCACGGTGGTGTCGGCGCAAAGCACCGGGGCCATTGGCAAGCCCCGACTTTGAAGGCGCAACAAAGCCGCGTCCAATTTGAGATTTGTCACGCGTTGTACGTAGGTGGCCGGCGCCTCGCTTGGTCGCTGGACTTCCAGCGCCTCGGCATCTTCGTCGGCATCTGGCAAGAGCAATTCATGGCGCACGCCGAGTTGCTCCAGCAATTGACGCCTGCGCGGGCTTTGCGAGGCCAGATAAATGAAATTACCCATGCGACATCACGCGTCAACGGCCAGTTTATTCACGGTGGTACGGGTGCCCGGCATTGATCGACCAGGCACGGTACAACTGCTCAATCAAAAGCACCCGTGCAAAGGCATGTGGCAGGGTTAAATCCGACAGGCGGATGCGTTCGTGGGCGGCTTGTTTGAAAGCTGGATCCAGGCCGTCCGGGCCGCCAATCACCAGGGCCACATCGTCGCTGGCAAGTTGCCAGGTTTTTAGCTTGTCTGCCAATGCAGTGGTCGTGACGGCCGCGCCGCGTTCGTCTAGCGCCACGATTCGGCTGCCTTTGGGAATGACGGCGTCTAGGCGGGCGCGTTCAGCCGCGTACAGCGTGTCGAGGGTTTTAGAGCCGCGCGGCTCCGTTTTGACGGTTTTGAGTTCGATTTTGAGCTCATGCGGAAACCGCTTGGCGTAATCGTCCCAGGCCGTTTGCGCCCAATCCGGCACCCGTTGCCCGACCGCTACGATCATCAGCTTCACACAAGGCCCGATCAGGCGTTGCGCGGCGCAGCTTTTTTGGCAGGCACCTTTTTGGCGGCTGGTTTGGCCGCTACGGCTTTTTTGGCAGCGGTTTTGACCGGCGCGTTGACCGTCACTTTTTGCACAGCAGCCGCTTTCACGGCGACCTTGGGGGCAGGTGCCCGCTTGGGTGATTTGGCGGGCACCGCTTGCGCAGCCAGGTTTTTCTTCACTTGCGCTTTGGACGGAAAGGCCTCTGCAACGCCCTTCTTGGCCGCGCTGGAGCGCTTGATGTCGGGTATTGGCTTTTTGCCCCCGGTCTTGACCGATTTGGCAGGCGCGACAGCTACTTTAACCTCGGGCTTGGCTGCCCCAAACTTGAGGCGAACCGGCTTGTCGCCCCACAGCTCTTCAAGGTTGTAATACTGGCGAAAACTCGGCTGCATCACATGCACCACGGCTGCGCCGCAATCCACGATGATCCACTCGCCATTGGTTTCGCCCTCGACCCTCGGTTTTGAAAACCCTGCATCACGCACCGCGTCGCGCACGCTGGCAGCCAGCGCCTTGGTTTGCCGGTTGGACGTGCCAGACGCCACGATCACCCGCTCAAACAGCGCCGACAGGTGCTCGGTGTCAAACACCTGAATGTCCTGCGCCTTGACGTCTTCGAGCCCATCCACAATGGCACGTTGCAGTTTTTGAATGTCTTTTTTGGCGGGAATTGAAGTAGTCATCAAGGTGTCTGGTGAGGGTTATGGACTGGTTTGGTAAAGCTGATGGTCAACAATATAACGCGCAACGGCCTGGCCAACCAGTGGGCTGACATCCTGCCGGGCGTGGGCCATGGCGCGAATTTGCGTGGCGCTTTGCCCGCTTGGGGGCAGTTGCAAAGTCAAAAACCGGGCTTGGGGCCATTTCAGGGGGTCAAACCGGCTGTATGTCCCCGTGGAGTCTTGTCGGTCAGCTATACAAACCGTAGCGCATTGTAACAGATCATGAATCCGGTGCCAGCTCGGCAAGGCGAGTGCCTGATCGCCGCCCAGAATCAGGAACCAATCGGTATCCGGGTTTTCGAGTTGCAAGCCGGCCAGGGTGTCCATGGTGTAGCTCGGGCCAATGCGCCGCGTCTCACGGTCGTCCACCCGCACTTTTCGCAAACCAGAAAAAGCCAGTTCAGCCATCGCGATCCGGTGGACTGCACTGCTGAGCCCGCGCGGCTTGTGCCAGGCCGTCCCGGTCACAAGCACCCGCAACTCATCCAAGCCCAGTTGTTCAACCGCCAGCCTGGCAAGGTTCACATGGGTCAAGTGCGGTGGGTCAAACGCGCCGCCAAACAGGCCGATCCGCCTTCGGGGAGGCACGGGACTTGGCGTCAAACCCAGTCCTTCCCGATCAAGAACCGGGTAGTCAAATCGGCTTCAGGCGACCCGACCTGCGGCTCTTGCTGATAGGCCCAGCTCGCCAGGGGCGGCATCGACATCAAAATGGACTCGGTGCGCCCGCCCGATTGCAAACCAAAATGAGTGCCTCGGTCCCAAACCAGGTTGAACTCCACATAACGGCCCCGTCGGTAGAGCTGGAAATCGCGCTGGCGCTGGCCAAATTCCTGGTTTTTCCGGCGTTCGACAATCGGCAAATAAGCCGCCAAAAACGCATCCCCGACCGACTGGATTAAAGCAAAGCCCCTGTCAAAACCGCCTTCTGCAAAGTCATCAAAAAAGATGCCGCCAATGCCACGGGGCTCCTGGCGATGTTTCAGATAGAAATACTGGTCGCACCAGGCTTTGTATTTGGGGTATTTGTCGATGCCGAAGGCTTCCAGCGCCGCCTGGCAGGTGTGATGAAAGTGGACTGCGTCGTCTTCAAACCCGTAATAGGGCGTCAAGTCCATGCCGCCGCCAAACCAACAGCTGGGTGCGCCACTGGCCGCCGTGGCGCTGATCATGCGGACATTCATATGCACCGTGGGCACGTAGGGATTGCGCGGGTGGAACACCAGTGACACCCCCATGGCCTCAAACGGCGCACCGCTCAACTCTGGACGCGTCTGCGTGGCCGAGGTCGGCAGGTGGGGCCCGCGAACCTGGGAAAAGCCGCAGCCCGCGCGTTCAAACACCCGGCCGCCTTCCAGAATTTGCGTGATGCCGTCACCCTGTAACACCTCGCCAGGCGCTTTGGACCAGGCATCGGCCTTGAACGGCGAGCCATCGATTTGCGCAATGGCCGTGGTGATGCGGCTCTGCAGACCCCGCAAATAGGCGCGCACAAGCGTGGCCGACGCCGCTGCGGCAACGCCACCCGGCACCGTTGGATTGGCTACGGCAGGCACAGGTTGCATCAGCGCTTCACCGCCCGGTGCCCGATGTCAGTGCGGTATTGCTGGCCGTCAAACTGAATGCCAGCGGCGATTTCATAGGCGCGTTGCTGCGCCAGTTTGACTTTGTCGGCCAGCACCGTCACACACAAGACCCGGCCACCTGAGGTTTGCAGCTTGCCATCGACCTGCTGCGTGCCCGCATGGAACACCACGGCGTCGTCCGTATCGACTGGCAGACCAGTGATGACATCACCTTTGCGCGGGTTGGCCGGGTAACCCTGCGCGGCCATCACCACCCCCAGCGCACAACGCCGATCCCATTCAAGGTCCACCTGGTCGAGCCGGCCATGTGGCCCAGGCTCGGTGGCGGCCATCAGCACATCGACCAGATCCGTCTTGAGCCGCATCATGATGGGCTGCGCCTCCGGATCGCCCATGCGGCAATTGAACTCCAGCGTTTTGACGCCGCCCTGCGCGTCAATCATCAGGCCCGCATAAAGGAAGCCGGTGTAGGGAATGCCGTCTTTTTCCATGCCCCGCACCGTGGGCAAAATCACCTCGCGCATGGCGCGCGCGTGGACATCGGGGGTGACCACGGGCGCAGGTGAATACGCGCCCATGCCGCCAGTGTTGGGGCCCAAATCCCCGGCCAGCAATCGTTTATGGTCTTGCGACGTGGCCAGGGCCACAACGTTTTTGCCATCCACCATCACGATGAAGCTGGCCTCTTCACCTTGCAGAAACTCTTCAATCACCACCCTGGCGCCGCCTTGGTTATGGGCCACGCCCAGGGTGTTGTCCAGCAGCATGAAGTCCACCGCGTCATGCGCCTCCTGGGCCGTCATGGCCACGACCACGCCTTTGCCCGCCGCCAGGCCGTCGGCCTTGACGACGATGGGTGCGCCCATGGCGTCCACATAGGCGTGGGCCTTGGCCGGGTCTGAAAACGCCTCGAACGCCGCTGTGGGAATGCCATGGCGCTTCATGAAGGTTTTGGAAAAAGCTTTAGAGCTTTCCAACTGCGCCGCCGCCTGGGTTGGGCCAAACACGCGCAGGCCGTGGGCGCGAAACTCGTCAACCACCCCGGCGGCCAACGGGCCTTCAGGCCCCACCACCGTAACCGCTATCTTTTCAGAAGCAGCCCAGGCCCGCAGCGATGGAACTTGCGTGATGTTGATGCATTCAAACCGGGAATCCAGCAAAGTGCCGCCATTGCCGGGCGCGACAAACACTTTTTGCACCTTGGGCGACTGCGCCAGCTTCCAGGCCAGGGCATGTTCCCGCCCGCCGCCACCAATCACCAATACTTTCATTCCCTGATTTTCATTTTTATGTTTCGCCAAAATTTCCCCTGGTTTGTCTTTTTTTTGCAGTTGTGCAGTCACAGCGCTGCATTGTGAAAAATGTCCTGCACGTCGTCCAAGTCCTCCAATATGTCGAGCAATTTTTGCATCCGAATTGCGTCGTCACCCGTCAGTTCAATCGTGTTTTCAGCCCGCATGGTGATTTCAGCCAGCGCCGATTTAAAACCGGATTTTTCAAGGCTGTTTTTGATGCCCTCAAACTCTGTGTACGGCGTCAGGACCTCGATGGCACCGTCGTCGTCGGCAATCACGTCGTCGGCACCTGCCTCCAACGCCGCTTCCATCAATTTGTCTTCGGGCGTGCCAGGCGCAAAAACGAGTTGGCCGCAGTGTTTGAACTGGAACGCCACAGAACCCGCCGTGCCCATGTTGCCGCCATGTTTGCTGAAGGCGTGGCGCACCTCGGCCACGGTGCGCACTTTGTTGTCGGTCATGGTGTCCACGATGATGGCGGCACCGCCAATGCCATACCCTTCATAACGAATCTCTTCATAACTCACGCCTTCGAGCGTGCCGGTGGCTTTTTCGATGTTGCGTTTGACAGTGTCAATCGGCAAATTGGCGGCCTTGGCCTTTTCAACCGCCAGGCGCAGGCGCGGGTTGATGCTCAAGTCGCCGCCGCCCAGGCGTGCGGCCACCATGATTTCGCGAATGACGCGGGTCCAAATCTTGCCCCGCTTTTCGTCCTGGCGGCCTTTTCGGTGCTGAATATTGGCCCATTTACTGTGTCCTGCCACGCGCAATCCTTCAAAAGTTCGCCAAAGTTCGTTAACCTAGGGGCTGATTGTACTTTTTGGGCTTGACATGGCATCTTCGAGCGACGCATCGGCCACCACCCTGGCAAACACCCTGGCGGATGGCATCCTGATTGGCAAGCATGGCGACATTGAATGCCGCCTGTTGCCAGACAAAGCCAACCGCCACGGCCTGATCACCGGAGCCACCGGCACGGGCAAAACCATCACCCTGCAAACCATGGCAGAAGGGTTCTCCAAAATCGGCGTGCCGGTGTTCATGGCCGACGTGAAGGGCGACCTCACGGGCATCTCCCAAGCCGGAGTTGTTGGGGAAAAACTCTCGAAAGTCCTCCAGGAACGTGCATTGTCAGCTCCAGAATCAATAGCATGTGCCACCACGTTGTGGGACGTGTTCGGCGAACAGGGCCACCCGGCGCGCGCCACCGTCAGCGACCTGGGTCCCCTGCTGCTGGGCCGTATGCTTGACTTGAATGACACCCAGGCCGGCGTGCTGAACCTGGTGTTCAAAATTGCCGACGACAACGCCCTTTTGCTGCTGGACATGAAAGACCTGCGGGCCATGTTGCAGTATGTGGGTGACAACGCGAAAGACTTCACCACCCAATATGGCAATGTCAGCGCGGCCAGCATTGGTGCCATCCAGCGCGGTTTGCTGCAAATTGAGTCGCAGGGTGGCACCCAGTTTTTTGGCGAGCCCATGCTGAACATCAACGACTTCATGCAGACCGCAGCCGCAGGCACCGCTGGCTCCCATGGCAAAGGCATCATCAACATCCTTGCTGCCGACAAACTGCTCAACGCGCCGCGCCTGTACGCCACCTTTTTGCTGTGGATGTTGTCCGAGCTGTATGAACAGTTGCCCGAGGTTGGCGACCTGGACAAACCCAAGCTGGTGTTTTTCTTCGACGAAGCTCACCTCTTGTTCAACGAAGCGCCCAAGGTGCTGGTTGAACGCATTGAACTCGTGGTGCGTCTGGTGCGCTCCAAGGGCGTGGGCGTATTTTTTGTCACGCAAAACCCGCTAGACATCCCCGATTCGGTGTTGGCGCAGTTGGGCAACCGGGTGCAACACGCCTTGCGGGCTTTCACACCGCGCGACCAAAAAGCCGTCAAAGCCACAGCCCAGACCCTGCGGCAAAAGCCGGGGCTGGACATTGAAGCGGCCATCACCGAACTGGCCGTGGGTGAAGCCCTGATCAGCCTGCTCGACGCCAAAGGCCGCCCCAGTGTGACCGAGCGGGTTTTTGTGTTGCCCCCCGGCAGCCAGATTGGCCCTATCAGCCCGGCACAGCGCCAGAGCCTGATGCAAAACTCGCTGGTCGCCGGGGTCTATGAAAAGGCAGAAGACCGCGAATCAGCCTATGAAAAACTCAAAGGCCGCGCGGGTGCATCCGGCACGTCTGGCACGTCCGGCACCGCTGGCAACACAGCGGGCGCGGGCGGACAAGCTGGCGGACTAGCTGGCGGCGGGGCCAGCACCACCATGGGGGCGCCGATCAGTGCCGGTACCAGCCCGGCGGGCGAATCGGGCGGCGGCCTGCTGGGCGGCCTGAGCGACGTCTTGTTCGGCACCACCGGCCCGCGTGGCGGCGTGCATGATGGCCTGGCCCAAAGCATGGCCCGCTCGGCTGTGCGCACCATGGGCTCGACGGTCGGGCGGGAAATCATTCGCGGCGTGCTGGGCAGCCTGTTTGGCGGCAGAAAACGCTAAGCACCATCCTGCCGCAGCACCTCTGGCCACACCATTGACAAAGGACAACCCATGACCGAATCGGCAACACCCACCCAGGCCCCCGCTCCCGGCCACATCCGCCTGACCTCCCATTCCAGCGGTTTCGGCGCTTTGCCGATCCAATGGGCGGCCGCCACGGCCACCGAGCGCGGCCCGGTGGTCGGCACCACCACTAAACGCAGCCACCGCAACGTGATTGGCACGCACAGTGGCTCCTACAGCATCTACCGGGCGCTGGCAGTGGCCTCGGGTGGGCTGTCGCCCCAGCACAAGGCCGACTTGACCAACACGTCCCCCACCGACGTGATTGGCCCCTACCCGCAATGGTACGAGCCAGGGCGCATCGTCGCCATGGACCCTTGGGGTGCCACCGTCGCCAACGTGTTCGCCACCGAACTGGCTGCGGGCTACGACATCCGCCCGACCATCGCGGTGACCCAAGCCCACGTGATCCTGCCTGAAGTGATCGAGGCCCTGCAGTCGGGCCGCTTGAAAGCCGACGGCAAATATCTCACGGCCGGCGGCGCCGCCATGGTGACCAAGGTCGCGGTGGAGCCTGTGTGGTACCTGCCCGAGGTGGCCAAACGCTTCAACTGCACTGAGGCCGACCTGCGCCGCGTGTTGTTTGAAGAAACCGGCGGCATGTACCCCGAGCTGGTCACACGCAGCGACCTGGAGGTATTTTTACCGCCCATCGGCGGCTTGACCGCCTACATCTTTGGAAACCCCGCCGATCTTGCCAACCCAGCTGTAGAACTGACTGCGCGGGTGCACGACGAGTGCAATGGCTCGGACGTGTTTGGCTCTGACATCTGCACCTGCCGCCCCTACCTGACCCATGCGATTGAAGAATGCATACAAGGTGCCCAACGCGGCGGCGTAGGCTTGGTGAGTTACTTCCGCAAGGAAGGCCGCGCTTTGGGCGAGGTCACCAAATTCCTGGTCTACAACGCCCGCAAACGCCAGGTGGGCGGCGACACGGCCGACCAGTACTTCAACCGCACCGAATGCGTGGCTGGCGTGCAGGACATGCGCTTCCAGGAGCTGATGCCCGACGTGCTGAACTGGCTGGGCATCCGCAAAATCCACCGCCTGGTGTCGATGAGCAACATGAAGTACGACGCCATCACGCGGGCCGGCATCGAGGTGGTCGAGCGCGTCAACATTCCCGACGATTTGATTCCAGCCGATGCGCAGGTGGAGATGGACGCCAAGATGGCGGCAGGTTATTTCACCCCCGGCCACGTGCCCGACGCGGCCGAGTTGAAGCTGGCCAAAGGCCGTGTGCTGAGTGAGTGAGCCAGCTTTCACTTTAAGGGGCCAGCTTTCCAGATGCTATTAATTCGATAACTACATACGCAGCAATGACAGGGACTTTCACCACTTTACGCAATACAAACACGATCCGGGCACGGGCAGAGGCTTTGCTGGCCCGTGCTCGCGCCGGGCAGTCTGCGTTCTTCACCGTCAATGACAGTGCCATGGCTTCGGTTGCCCAAGGGGTGGCCGACACCACGCGCCAGCATTACCCCAGCCTGGAGATCCCCTACCACAGCCGCTGGCGGCATTTTGAGGCGGGTGGCCTGAACCGGCTGGCGCGTTTAAATGACGAGCTGGGCAAAGTCTCGGCCGCCAAACGGGCCCGCGCGCAGATTGACCTGGTCATCGTCAGCGTGCTGCTGGACGCCGGTGCCGGCCCTGGCTGGCGCTACTTGGACGCCCGCAGCGGCCAGACCTTCACCCGCTCCGAAGGCCTGGGTGTGGCCAGCTTCAACGCCTTCACGACCGGCCTGTTTTCCAGCAAACCGACGCAGCCCTGCCAGGCCGATTCCGCTGGTTTGCGGGCCCTCACGGCGCGGCAATTGGGTGACGCGTTTCAGGTCAGCAAAGACAATTTGCTGGTCGGCCTGGAGGGCCGCGCCGCCCTGCTTCGCCGCCTGGGCGAGGTGATGGCAGCCCAGCCCGGCGTGTTTGGCGGCGCAGGGGGGCAATGCAGGCCAGGGCGGCTGTATGACCACCTGCTGGCAGCCGCCGCATCCGACCCAGACAATACCGCTGCGCCGTCGATTGCCGCCCACGACATCCTGTCCACCTTGCTGGCGGCCTTGTCGTCCATCTGGCCCGCGCAAAACGTCATTCAAACTGACGCTGGCCCAGTCGCATTGGGTGATTGCTGGCCGCATCCAGCCGTGCCAGGCGACGGCTGGATGCCCTTCCACAAACTCTCGCAATGGCTGACCTACTCGTTGCTGGAGCCGTTTGAATGGGCCGGTGTGACCGTCAACGGTCTGGACGCCCTGACGGGCCTGCCCGAGTACCGCAACGGTGGCCTGTTGCTGGACGGCGGCGTGTTGCAATTCAAGCAAGCCGACCTGGCAAGCCAGACCTACCACGCAGGCGACGCGCTGATCGTCGAATGGCGCGCCCTGACCGTCGCGCTGCTGGATGAACTGGCCCCGCTGGTGCGTGCCACCTTGGGGCTGACCGCCGCACAAATGCCGCTGGCCTGTGTGCTGGAAGGCGGCACCTGGGCCGCAGGTCGGGCGCTGGCCCAGCAATTGCGCGGTGGCTCGCCACCCTTGAATATTGAGAGCGACGGAACCGTTTTTTAAGCAACTGGCAGGCATCGATTTCATTTTTTTCTACTCAAAGGTACCACTCTCTCTAAGGTACAGTGTGAGTCAACTGACGGTCGAACGACGATTTATGACGCCATCTCAAACAACCAAAAAGCGCCCCGTTGGCATAGACCTTTTTGCGGGCGCTGGCGGTATGTCGCTTGGTTTCGAGCAAGCCGGCTTTGATATCGCGGCAGCCGTAGAAATTGACCCTGTCCACTGCGCCGTTCACGAATACAACTTTCCAAAAACAACGGTGATATGTGCCAGTGTTGTTGATATTTCGGGTGAAGAAATTAGAAAAAAAGCGGGTTTGGATAAAATTGATATCGACGTG
Organism: Burkholderiales bacterium; assembly: GCA_025360385.1. GTDB lineage: Bacteria > Pseudomonadota > Gammaproteobacteria > Burkholderiales > Burkholderiaceae_C > JANYCG01. Next base: position 34,626 of record JANYCG010000042.1, read on the forward strand.
GTTTTCGGAGGCGCCCCTTGCCAAGGCTTTTCACTTATCGGCAAACGTGCGCTGGATGACCCACGCAACCAACTTGTCTTTCATTTCGTCCGGATCGTCAAAGAACTACAGCCAAAATACTGTGTCTTTGAAAATGTCAAAGGCTTAACGCTTGGCAAGCATGCAAAATTCTTGCAAGAACTCATTGATGCAATTGAGGAAGCTGGTTACGACATTTTGCAGCCCTACCGAGTTTTGAACGCAGCTGACTATGGCGTGCCACAAGACCGTCATCGCCTGTTCCTGATCGGTACACGACGCAGCCTGAAAATTCCTGACTATCCTCTGCCGGTCAAACCCAGGGTTACTGTTTGGGACGCGATTGGAGATTTGCCCGATGCGGATGAATTTGCAGAGTTAAACAGCACTGACGAAGTATCCACTGCGTGGACAAGCAAATCCCGCTACGCACGCAAACTTCGCGCGCTGCAACCCGACGCCAGCAACTTTGCTTATGAACGCAATTTCAACAAAAATTTGCTTTCGTCGAGTTTAAGAACCGAGCACAGCGCCCTTTCACGGACTCGCTTTCTTGCCACTGTCCATGGAAAGACTGAAGCGGTAAGTCGGTTTCGCAAACTCCCTCCCGACGGGCTATGCAATACCTTGCGCGCGGGTACTGACAGCGCCCGCGGCGCATTCACATCGCCACGACCCATACATCCTTTTCTGCCACGGGTCATCACCGTTCGTGAAGCCGCGCGCCTGCATTCTTACCCAGATTGGTTTCGCTTTCACATGACCAAATGGCACGGTTTCCGTCAGATCGGCAACAGCGTTCCCCCCTTGCTGGCACGCGCCGTTGCCAGCAAAATTATCGAAGCCATGGATATCCAACCCACGAAGCCATGGCAAGTGATTCAAACAGGCGATCCCGCGTTGTTGTCGTTCTTTATGGGTGATGCGGCTCGCTACTTTCGAGTGCCACGCAACACTATCGCTCAGCGCATCCGCAAACCAGACTCAAACCAAATATCTCTTCTGGACGAAGCTTATGCCTGAAGAAAAGTCATTGACACATTCCGGCCAACCGAACCGGTACCAAGCCATCATTGCCCGCGTCTTCGCAGACCACTACACAAAAAAGGCGACAGAGTTTGAATTCACGCGAGATGAATTCGTTGGCATCGCGGAGCGACTCGGTATTGAATTGCCCAAAAATATCGGTGATGTTGTCTATTCTTTTCGTTACCGCAACGAACTCCCGCAAAGCATCAGAAAAACCGCCGTTGATGACCTCGAGTGGATCATTGAGGGTGCCGGTCGCGCTCGTTACCGGTTTAAACAGGTTCAACTCAATCGAATCGTTCCCCGCGAAGAACTTCTGACCATCAAGATCCCGGACGCTACGCCTGAAATCATTTCAGCCAACGCGCTGGGTGATGAACAGGCACTTCTGGCCAAAGTTCGCTACAACCGACTTGTCGATATTTTTTTGGGCATCACTGCTTTTTCGCTGCAAAACCATCTGCGTACCACCGTCAAGAACCTTGGTCAAATAGAGATCGACGAGGTCTATGTTGGCGTTGACCGCCACGGGCGGCAATTTGTGGTTCCAGTTCAAGCCAAGGGCGGGACGGACAAACACGGTGTCGTTCAAACGCAGCAGGACATACTTTGCTGTGCCCAAAAATTTCCTTATTTAATCTGCAGGGCAGTTTCAGCGCAGTTCATGAGTGCAGGCCGCATCGCCATGTTTGAACTGACGGTGCAAGGTGGCGGCGTCAAAGTTGTTGACGAAAAGCACTATCAGCTTGTGCCAGCGGCGGGTATATCGGCCGGGGATCTCCAACAGTACGCATCTTTCGGAAATTGAATCTTTCGGCCCAGCCCATTTCTCGCTTGCGAGTCCCATCCATACAAGATCAAACACTATGAACAACGTCCACCTCATCGACCACCCCCTGGTGCAGCACAAACTCACCCTGATGCGGCGCAAAGACGCGTCCACCAACACCTTCAGGCGCCTGCTCAACGAGCTGTCCGCGCTGATGGCCTACGAGGTCACGCGCGACATGCCCACACATGAGGTGGAGATCGAAACCCCGCTGGAGACCATGAAGTCCAAGATGATCGACGGCAAAAAGCTGGTCTTCGTCTCGATCCTGCGGGCGGGCAACGGCATTCTGGAGGGCATGCTGAACGTGGTGCCCGGCGCGCGCGTCGGCCATGTGGGCCTGTACCGCGACCCGAAAACCCTGGTGGCGGTGGAGTACTACTTCAAGATGCCGCACGACATGAACGACCGCGACGTGATCGTGGTGGACCCGATGCTGGCCACCGGCAACTCGGCCGTCGCGGCGGTGGACCGGCTCAAAGAGCTGGGACCCAAGTCCATCAAGTTTGTCTGCCTGCTGACCTGCCCCGAGGGCATTGCCGCCCTGCAAAAAGCCCACCCCGATGTGCCGATTTACACCGCCGCGATTGACCGGCAACTGAATGACCACGGTTATATTTTGCCGGGGCTGGGGGACGCAGGTGACAGGATTTTTGGCACGAAGTAAGCTGACTTTGGAACAAGCGCCATGCTCGACCTGCTGATCCACAACGCCAGCCTGCCCGATGGCCGCACCCACATGGCCATCGCGGTGCAAAACGGCAAGATCGTCGAAGTCACCCAGGGCCTCAGCCCTGCGCAGGCTCCCGCGCATGAAATGGTCGACGCCCAGGGCCTGCTGGCAAGCCCGCCCTTCGTCGATGCGCACTTCCACCTTGACGGCACCTTGACGTATGGCATGCCGCGCGTCAACCAGAGCGGCACCCTGCTTGAAGGCATCGCCCTGTGGGGCGAACTCAAGCCATCGCTGACACTGGAGGCCTTCACCGAGCGCGCCCTCACCTACTGCGACTGGGCGGTCGGCAAGGGCTTGCTGGCGATTCGTTCTCACGTTGACACGAGTGACCCGCGCCTGCTGGCCGTGCAGGCGCTGCTGCAAGTCAAGAAGCAAGTTGCCCCCTACATTGACCTGCAACTGGTGGCCTTCCCGCAAGATGGCATCTTGCGCAATGGCGGTGGAGGTGCACTGGGTGCACCGAGCGGCCTCGAAAATCTCAAACGTGCGCTGGCCATGGGGGTCGATGTGGTCGGCGGCATTCCGCACTTCGAGCGCACCATGGCCGTGGGTGCCTTAAGCGTCAAGCTGTTGTGCGAGATCGCCGCCGAACAAGGCAAGTTGGTGGACATGCACTGCGACGAGTCGGACGACCCGCATTCGCGCCATGTCGAATCGCTCGCGTTTGAAACGCAGCGCCTGGGCCTGCATGGGCGCGTCAC
>JANYCG010000059.1 GCA_025360385.1 Burkholderiales bacterium
TGTCCTTGAGCAGCGCAGACACCCGCTGGGGCAGCGCCAGTGTGGACGGCTCCATCCGCCTGAACTGGCGCCTGGTGCACTTCAAACAATCCGTGATCGACTATGTGGTGGTGCATGAGCTCAGCCACTTGCGGGTGATGGACCACAGCCCGCGTTTTTGGGACACGGTGGGCGCGGTGGTCCCGGACTATGCCATGCTGCGCAAGCAGCTCAAAGACGATTCAATCCCGAAGTGGAAGGACTGATTGGAAAGCGGATTGAGGCAGAGCCATCAGAATTGCGACTGGCTGTTGAGGGCGCTGTTGCCCCAGACTGACGACACCTCGCCAGACTCATCAGCCCACAAGGCAGAGGCGTAACGCACGCGGTGCGACAGCTCCTGCGCGATGTTGCGGGTGAGCGTGAGCGCGGCGGCGCTTTGGTGCAAGGCCAGCGAGGCAAGCGCATCGTTGTCCAGCAACAAGGCGCGGACCGGGGAGTCTGCCCAAGCGGTGGCAGAGCGGGTTTTGCCGTCGATGAAGCTCATCTCGCCCAGGAACTGGCCCGGCCCAAAAGTGGCCAGCCGGGTGGCAGTGTCGCCGTTGCCCGTCAAGATGCTGACAACGCCGCTTTCAAGCAGCCATATGCCGTCGGCCGGGGTGTCGCGGTAAAACAGCGCTGCGCCTTTGGCCACGTCGCGGAATTCGCCCAACAGCAATACGGCCGTGATTTCGTTGTCGTCCAGCCCTTGCAGCAGGGCATTGGCGGACAGGGGGTTGGATTGCAGCGCCACAGCCACCACCGTGGCATTCAACAACACATGGTCTTCGCAGGCCTCCAAGCCGCGGTCCAGGTCAGCGCAAAACACCACGCCCTCCATCACCTGCAAGGGCAGGCGCAGCAGGTCGGAGCGGGTGTGCTTCAGGCCCGTCAGCACCACGGTGAGCTTGCGCTCGATCAAGGTGCGGATCAGCCACTTCAGGGCATCGACGCCACTGGCATCAACGTCATGCACCTGGCTTACGTCAATGGTGACTGCGACAGCGTCCGGGTGCAGGTCATCGGCCAACTGGGTCAGGCGCATGCTGTTGCCGAAAAACAGGTGCCCGGTCAGGCGCAACACCGACACCCGCCGGAAAAGGCGCGCCAGGGTCATGGTTTCGCCATAACTGCGCACCCGCCGCGAGCGGTAGCTGCCCAAGTCGGCCCATTGGGCCATCAGGTTGCTTGACACCCGCCGGAGCACCGCCAGGCACGACAGTCCCACCCCAAGGCAACAGGCCCAGATCAGATTGCCAAATACGGTGGTGAGGGTGATGACCAGCGTGATCCAGAAGCCCAGATCCTGGGTGCCAGTGCTGCGCCATTTGCGGGAACGCGCCATGGCAAGCAGGCGCTGCAACGAGGCCAGGTTGACGGTGAGCCCCGCCTGGACCAAAAAGAAGCCAGCCACAATGCCGGCCGGCAACACCATGAGCCAACTGCCCAGCCAGAGCAGCAGGCCGCTGGTGAGCGCCAACCCGATGAGGGCCGCGGGCAGGCCGCGCCCGCCTTGGAGCCATCCGGCCAGGCTGCGGATGATGCTGCCGGTGCTGGGCACACCACCCAACACGGCGCCCACCAGGTTGGCACCGCCCAGCACCAGCAACTCGCGGTTTGGGTCGACCCGCACGCCAAAGCGGTTTTCCATGGCCGCAGCAGTGGTGAAGGTTTCGAGGATCATCACAAAAGCCAGGGTGGCCGCCCCTGGCAAACCGACCGCCAGCAACTGCGTCATGTTTTGCCCGCCCAGCAAGGGCCAAAGCCGGAACGAGACCCAGCCCCAACTGGTGGCAGCACCGGGGCTGTTGACCAGCAAGGTCGGCTCCAGCAGCCAGGTTAAAACGACGCCGACGATGCAGGTGAAAACAATGGCAGGCGCGCCACTGAGCCAGGTCAACCGGCGTTGCAAGACGGGCCAGCCAAAGTAGCAGGTCACCATGGCGCAGGCCGTGATGCTGGCAACCCAGGCGCTGCGCGTGAGCTGTTGGAGCGACAACATGATCAGAATCACCGCAATGCCGTTGCTGATGCCGGCCGTGACGGGCGTTGGAATCATCTTGAACGCGGTGCCAAACTTTAAAAATCCGGCCAGCATCACCAGCAGGCAGGCGACCACGAACATCACGCTTGCAGCGGCCAGGCCCACACTCAACTGCCACAGGGTGAATGCGCTCCCCGTCGCCGGGACGAAGCCCATGGCCTGGCACAGTTGCACGACCAGCCCAATGTAGACCGCAAGCGACGCAATGCGCGCACTGGACAAAATGGCGCGGTGGCCCCGCAGCAGCAAGGCCACGGCGGGCACCACGCTGGCAGTGACCAGCGTCGCCCACAGGCCGGCCTCAAGCGAGTCGGGCCCGAGCAGCAATACGAACAACAACACGGGACTCACGACATTGATCAAGCCTTGCAAGGTCGCCTCGACCGCGCCGCGCCATTCGCGGCGAAATCCCTGGTGGGCGCTCATGTTGCTCACGCTGCGCCGAGGCACTTGGTTCGGTCGGCCATGGCGGTCAAGCCAAAGAGAACCGCAAGACGCGGTCGGTGCCCCGGCGCCGCGTTAGCCTGCCTTCAAACCACAGCAGGTGCAAATGCGCAATCGCTTCGCCCAGGGCAAAGGTCATTTGGTGCAAATCGAGTTCGCGCTTGAACATGACGGGCACAATGTCGGCCCCGCTGCATGGCTTTGCTTCGCAAGCCTGCATCACCTCGGCCAGGCGATCGTTGTGGTGGTCATGCAGTTGGCGGATGCGCACATGCAGGCCGGTAAAAGGTTTGCCGTGTGCAGGCAGCGTCAGGGTATCGGGCGCCAGCCATTGAAATTTGTCGATGGAATCGAGAAACTGCTTTAAGGGGTTGGCCTCGGGCTCGTTGTCATGCACGCTCACATTGGTGGAAATGCGCGGCAGCATCATGTCGCCGCCAATCAAGATTTTTCGCGCGCCGCAGTGCAGTGCAATGTGCTCTGGTGCATGGCCGTAGCCGCTGATGCAGGCCCAATCGTGGCCGCCAATCTGGAGCACGTCGCCGTCCTGCATCCGATTAAAACTGCGCGGCACAGCGGGCACCAGGTTGGTGAAGTAGTTGGTACGAGCCCGGATTTGTGCCAGATCGTCTGGGTTGCTCATGCCATGGTCTGCGTAAAACTGGGCCGCATAGTCGCCGCCGCCAAAACCGGTCGGCATCAGGGTTGCAATGCGGGCCACGCCGAAATCCGTCGCGCTGATCCACAGGCGGCATTCGTGCACCGGCGTGGTCCAGCGCTCGCATATCCAGGCGGCTAGGCCGATGTGGTCCGGGTGCATGTGGGTGCAGACCACGCGCAACACCGGCAGGCCGTCTAGTTCGTTGTCAAAAATCTGCTGCCATTGGGCCATGGATTCAGGCCGCGAGATGCAGCAGTCCACCACTGTCCAGCCCTGCAATTTGTGGCCTGGCTGGCTGGGGTCGTCCATGTCGTCACGCAACAGCCACAGATTGATGTGGTTCAGCGCAAAGGGCAGGCCCATGCGGATCCACTTGATGCCGGGGGCGATATCCAGCGTGCCGCCAAGCCCTGGCATGGCTTCACCCAGCGGGTAGTTGAGCTCTTTTTCAAGTGCATTCATGGCGGGTCGAAGGCGAATATTTTTGATTCATAATTGGTGCTTCAATTGACGTTTACGTAAACGTCAACTTTAAAAAATTCATTGTACTGGTGGGACACCTTTTTTGTTGTCGCCTGTTTGCCGATTTGGGTCACGAAAACTTCATGAGCATCACCTACAGCATCAGCGATCTGGCGCGCGAGTTTGACCTCACCACGCGGGCTATCCGTTTTTACGAGGACATGGGCCTGCTGCAACCGGCGCGGTCTGGACCGCTGGGGCGCAACCGGGTTTACAGCGGGCGCGACCGCACCCGCCTGAAGCTCACCCTGCGGGCCAAACGCCTGGGCCTGTCGCTGACCGAGGCCAAAGACATCATCGACATGTACGACAGCCCGCGCGACACTGGGGCACAGCTAAAGAAATTCCTGCTCGTGCTGGGCGAACACCGCCAGCAGCTGGACGAGCAGATGGCCGACTTGCAAGCCAATCTGGACGAAGTCAAGGCGCACGAAAAAGAGGCCCGCGCCCTGCTGGCAAAAGTCGAAAAAATAAAATCTTGACCTGAACCTGGAGATTGCCATGAACCTGCCCGGCCTGAACTTTCAACTTGGTGAAGACATCGATGCCCTGCGCGACGCAGTGCGTGAATTTGCGCTGAAAGAAATCGCACCCCGTGCTGCCGAGATCGACAAAAGCGACCAGTTTCCCATGGACCTGTGGCAAAAAATGGGTGGGCTGGGCGTGCTGGGCATCACGGTGGGCGAAGAGTACGGCGGCGCCAACATGGGCTACTTGGCGCACATGATCGCCGTCGAGGAAATCTCGCGCACTTCTGCCTCGGTGGGCTTGTCGTACGCCGCGCACAGCAACCTGTGTGTCAACCAGATCAAGCGCAACGGCTCGCCAGAGCAGCGGCAAAAATACCTGCCCAAACTGATCAGCGGCGAACACGTCGGTGCCCTGGCCATGAGCGAGCCCGGCGCGGGCAGTGACGTGATTGGCATGAAGCTCAAGGCCGAGTGGAAGGAAGCCAGCGCAGCCGACGGTGGCTACTTTCTGCTGAACGGCAGCAAGATGTGGATCACCAATGGCCCGGACGCCGACACCCTGGTGGTTTATGCCAAAAGCGAGCCCGAACTGGGCGCGCGCGGCATCACGGCGTTCTTGATCGAAAAAGACATGAAAGGCTTCAGTGTTGCGCAAAAGCTCGACAAACTTGGCATGCGTGGCAGCCACACGGGCGAGCTGGTTTTCAACAACGTCCAAGTGCCCGCACAGAACGTGCTGGGCGGCCTGAACCAAGGCACCAAGGTGCTGATGAGCGGCCTGGACTACGAGCGAGCAGTGTTGTCCGGCGGGCCGCTGGGCATCATGCAAAGTGTGATGGACAACATCATCCCCTATATTCATGAACGCAAGCAGTTCGGCCGAAGCATTGGCGAATTCCAGCTGATCCAGGGCAAGGTGGCCGACATGTACACCGTGCTGCAGGCGGGCCGAAGCTTTGCCTACACCGTGGCCAAAAACCTGGACCTGTTGGGGGCCGACCATGTCCGCCATGTACGAAAAGACTGCGCCAGCGTCATCCTGTGGTGCGCCGAAAAAGCCACCTGGATGGCTGGTGAAGGCGTGCAGATATTTGGCGGCAATGGCTACATCAACGACTACCCGCTGGGCCGTCTGTGGCGTGACGCCAAGCTGTATGAAATCGGCGCCGGCACCAGTGAAATCCGCCGCATGCTGATTGGGCGGGAGCTGTTTGCAGAAACCTGCTGA
>JANYCG010000061.1 GCA_025360385.1 Burkholderiales bacterium
GACATGCCCAGGAAGAATTCGCGGGCCAGCGTGTGCGACTGCCCTTGCCCAAGCTTGCGCAGGTGCATGCCGCCGACCTCGGTTTTCCAGGCCAAGGCCCAGTCCTCCGAACCTGCCAGGACGCGCAGCGGCTCGGCGACCTGCGCCAGGTGCGGGCGCTGGTCGGCGCTGGTGCGGATGTTGTGGCCGACGCTTTTTTGGAGCGTCGCCCATGACTTTATTTTCTCGGTGCGGCAGATCGCAAAGGGTTGCATGGCCATGGACTCTCCGGCTCTTGTGTTTGAGCGCGGATCGGCGCGCGATGCCGCCCGAGATTCGGCAGGCTGCTGCCTGCCCGCTAGCCCCTCGGGGGGCGTCCAGCGGAAGGGGGAGGGGGGTCCGGGGGGCGCAGCCCTCTGGCGAACACAGACACTTGCGCAGCAAGTGTCGGAGTGAGTCCCTTTTGACTTCCTGTATCAGCCTCTCGCGCGAGGCTTCAAAAGCGAAGCCCGCTCGTCCGTGGCCTTGGGTGGTTTTTGGCTTTTTCGTCAGGCCCCGCGAGGCCTGACGGCAGCGCCAAACCCGGAGGTTTGGCGCTGCGGCTCCTTGGGTTTTTGGGCTTTGGGCCAAGGTCGCGAAGCGATGTCCTCGGCCAGGCTGTCAATGCTTGGGCCGGACGCTGAAAAGCCGATGTTTGAGTCGAAAAATCGGGATGGGGCGGTCTGGGCTAAGATGGCGGGCGGATGTCATCCACTTGGGTCATCCACCTTTCCCCCGGTTTTCAACCTGCTGGAATGGGCGAGAGTGAGGATTGGCGCGGGTTCTGAGAGGTTTGGAGGTGTGATGGAGTCGATCCCCATCAGCCACCCCAAGGCATGAAACAATGGCCCGCTGTTCTATGGACTGCGGGCTTTTTTATGTCTGAATGCAAAAGCCTGCCCTGGCAATGTCAAAGTAGAATCCAAAAAACCACTACGGGTATTTCACGCAATGATCGATAGATGGGGTCGTGAGTTGGCTGTCATCCTGCTGCTGGCGCTCATTTTCGTAGTCCCATTTCTACTTGTGTTGCTATGGAAATTCAGAAAACGCCAGCTTGAACACCGTGCCGCAATGGCATTGAAACAGGGCAACAAAATCTACACTGAATGGCGCAAAAATTCAGGTTCGCAAGGCAAGTAGTCTGGCTGCCCGAACCCGGCGTTCAGCCTGGCACCCTGGGCGACCTACGCAAGCGCGTCGCGCGCACATGGCGCAGCACCATGGGGATGGCCATGGTTGCACCAATCAGCGTCGGTATGAGTCCGGGTGCTATTAATAGTATTGCGGCACAAAAACACAAGTATTGCTCCCAGCGCCGCATTTCGACCAAAAAATACTTCGACAAGGCGGCAGCCAGCAGCGTGATGCCAAGAATGCAGCCGACGAAGGTGATGCCAAAATCGTACCAAGTGAAGCCTTTTGCCACGAGCAGCAATGACGGCGAAAACACGAATACAAATGGCACCAGCGCCTTGGCCATGCCCAGCCTGAACGCCGTGTTGCCGGTCTTGAACGGATCGCTGCCGGCCATGCCGGCCGCAGCATAAGCCGCCAGCGCCACCGGCGGCGTGATGTCGGCCAAAACGCCGTAATAAAACACGAAAAAATGCGCCACCAAGGGCTCCACACCCAGTTGCACCAAGGTGGGCGCTGCGACCGTGACCATGATGATGTAGTTGGCCGTGGTCGGAATGCCGCAGCCCATCAAAATACACACGGCACCAGTCATCACCAGGGCACAGAGCAAAGTCAACGCCTGAGGTGTCGCCATCGCTGCAGGAATGACGGCCGACAGGACGGATGCCATGCTTTGGGCTGCGCCAGTGATGATAAAACTGATCTTGAAGCCGACGCCGGTCAACGTCACCACCCCGATCACAATGCCAACCGTGGCCGCTGCTGCACCGACCGCCAGGGCGTATTTGGCGCCCGTTTCAAATGCTTCAAGCAAGGCCGCATTGTCCAGGCGTCCCTGGATGCGGGCAAACTTTTGCGCGGCCAGGGTGCCAGCGATTGCCAAGGCAAACATCGCCAGTTTGGCCGTGAGGTTGGCATTGCCGTAGTCGCCAAAGGCGATGCCCAACAAAAAGGCGTGCAAGCCTACAAGCATGATCCAGTTTTTGGCGGTGTTGCCCCTGGTCGCGGTGGAGAGCCCCACAATGGCGCAGGAACTGATGCCGACAAACGCAGCCAGGTAAGGCGTGCGGCCCGACACCAGAATGCTGATCAGCAGAACCAGAGGAATCAGGGTGGGCCAGCGCATTTGGAATGATGCCTTGAGCTTGGGCATCTCTGCCTCGGTCAAGCCGCGAAGGCCGTACCGTTTGGCTTCGAAATGGACCTGCATGAACACACCAAAAAAATGCATGAATGCGGGTACCACGGCTGCCGCGATGATGGTTTGGTAGGGCAGGTTCAAAAATTCAATCATCAAGAAAGCAGCCGCACCCAAGACGGGCGGCGTGATCTGCCCGCCAGTCGACGACGCTGCCTCCACCGCTGCTGCAAAGTGCCGTTGGTAACCGACGCGGATCATGGCGGGAATCGTGAGCGACCCGACCGTGACGGCGTTGGCAACCGACGAGCCGCTGAGCATGCCAAACAGGGCTGAGCCGAACACACTGACTTTGGCCGGCCCGCCGGCATAACGCCCCGCCACGGTGGCCGCAATGTCCAGAAAAAGCTGCCCCAATCCGACCCGCGTGGCCAGTACGCCAAACAACACGAAATGAAAAACGTAAGTGGCCACCACGCCCACCGCCACGCCATAAATGCCCTGGCTGGTGAGGTACTGGTGGTTGATCATCTGGCTCCAGCTGGCGCCCGCGTGTTGCAGTAGGCCAGGGAAGATGGGACCCGCCAGCGCATAGGCCGTAAAACCCAGCGCAATGATGGGCAAGGGCCAGCCCATTGAGCGCCGGGTGGCTTCCAGCAGCGTGAAAAACAGCAGCGTCCCAAAGGCCACGTCGGTCGTGCTGGGGTTGCCGATGCGAAAGGCCAGGCCGTCAAATACGTAGGGGATGTAGAGCACGCTGGCGGCGCAGCAAAGGCCCACCAGCCAGTCGGTCAACGGCACGCCACCAGGGTTTTGCCAGGTGTTTTTGGGCCTTTCAAGCCCGGCTTTTTTGCTGGCTGCAAACACCAGAAAAATCAGGCTCAGAACAAACGCCATGTGGATGCCGCGATGGGTTGTCTCTTGCAACAAGCCAAAGCCGGCCGTGTAGTAGTGAAAACACGACAGGGTGACCAGCAGCCATTTCACGATATGCGAGGCCGGCGCTACGGTCGGCCGAAAGCGCATCTCCGGATCGAATTTTTCTTCCAGGGCTTGCAGCTTTTTGTCGTCGGGCAGGGCAGTCGTCATGGCAGGCCGGTTTGCATGTCAGGGGGGCGAACAGAAAAATAAAGGGGCAGCCAAAGCCATCCGGCACAACTTGTCAGTGGTGAGGCGCTGCAACTTTGGGGACGGCTTACTTCAGCACACCCGCTTCTTTGTAAAACCGCTCTGCGCCGGGGTGAAACGGAATGCCCGCACCCATCACCGCGTTTTTCAAGGTGATCAGTTTTCCTTTGGCGTGGCCCGCTGCCAGCGTCTTTTGCGTCGTATCGCTGTAGAGCGCTTTGGTGATTTGATAAACCGTTTCGGCGTCAACCTTGGCGCTGGTCACCCATTGGGCACCGACCGAAAGCGTGTTGACGCCCGCCACATCTTTGTACGTGGCGGCTGGCACGGCGTCGTTGGCGAAAAACGGGCTGGCCATGCGCAGGCCTTCCGCCTGGGGGCCGTCGATGGGCAACAGCTCAATGCCGCCGCCGCTGGAGGCGAGTTCGGAAATGGCGCCGGCCGGCGCGCCGCCGACAAAGAAAAATGCGTCCAGTGCGCCGTCTTTCATTTTGTCGCCGGCCTGGTTGGGTTTGATGTATTCGGGCTTGATGTCGGCCTCTTTGATGCCGTAGGCCGCCAGGATCAGGCGGGCGTTGACCAAGGTGCCAGAACCGGGTTCATCCAGCGCCACCCGTTTGCCCTTGAGGTCGGCCACGCTCCTGATGCCAGAACCTTTTTTGACCACGATGTGCACAGTCTCCGGGTACAAGTTGGCAATCAGGCGCAGCTCAGGGATGTTGGTTTTGCCTTCAAAAATGCCGGTGCCTTTTTGCGCCCAGGTGGCCACGTCGGACTGGCTGAAGCCGGATTCGAGCGAACCGCCTGCCACCGCGTTCACGTTGGCCAGCGACCCATTGGACGCCTGCGCGGTCGCCACAATCTTGCCAGGCACAGAGACCGCATTGGCGATCATGCCGCCAATTGGGTAATACGTGCCGGCCGTGCCGCCGGTTCCGATGCGGAAAAATTGCTGGGCGCTGGCAGGGCCAGTCAAAACACAGGCCGCCAGAGCGGCGGCGGCAATGGCGATGGAAAATTTGGGCTTCATGGCGAACTCCTGTTTAGAAGGGCAATGATAGGGTGCAACGGCAGCGCAAGGCCTAGTGAAAGCCCCTAAAGCCCCCTGACACCTCTGACGGCACCATGCCGCATCTGAACCCCTGTTTTTAGCCCCGGCGGTCGATGGAGGCGCTCCAGCGCGGCCCCCAATCGGTGTTGTCCAAAGGTTGGCGCCGACTTTGGCTCTGACCGCTTTGTTCCAGCAGGCTCATCTGGCGACGGTCGCGTTTGGTCGGGCGGCCCTGCAGCAGGCTCAAGGCCGGTTCGGGTGACAGTCGGCGGGCCAGTGTTGCGGCCTCTCGCTGTGAGATCGATTCAGGGGTTTCGCAAAACAGCAAAGCCGCTGCCTGCGCATTGCCGCGTTTGTCGCTGATCTGCAAAACCGTCACGGTGCGGGTTTGGGGCCCGAGGCGCAGTTGCACGTTGTCGGCTACTTTCAGCTCTCGCGCGGGTTTGACGCTTGCGCCATTCACCCAGACCCGCCCCAAGTCAATCGCTTCACAGGCCAGGCTACGGGTTTTGTAAAAACGCGCGGCCCACAACCACTTGTCGATGCGAAGGCGATCCATGGGCACCATGGCGGCTTGCACAAAGCGGGGGGCTGTCATGCGGGCGAGTTTAGCCAAAATTTCGGCGTCCTTGCAATAGGTTTAATAATTTAGTGCCAAAGTTCCCGTGCTTTATGGATAGCATGTTACATAAAATATAGCATTCAAATAGATTCATGCAAAAACCAGGCTCAGCAAATAAGCGCGCCAACCAAGCCCCAAAAGGCTGAGGCGTCGCGCGACGCCGGCGCGCGGCAAGCCAGTACACTGCGCACTCCGAGCTGGTTTCAGCCGCACCCAGCGCCATTCCTGCCCCTTGAAAGATGCCTGTCGATGAAATTCAAAATGTCGGACAAATCGGTGTTTGCGCTGCTGCTGCGTTCGCCGTGGTGGATCAGCATGGCCCTGGTGGTGGCCATTGCGGCCGCCGCCAAAGTGCTGTTGCCAGAGTCTTACGTGGCGGTTGGCGTGACGGGCGGTTTTCCGTTTTTGGTGATCGGCATCATCGCCGCGTGGAAGCAGATCAAGGCCCCCAATCCAGAGCGTATGAACCAGACCTTGCAAGCGGCAGGCGTGATGAATTGGCGGGATTTTTCGAGTGCGCTGGAGCGGGGTTACCAGGGTCAGGGCTTTGTCGTGACACGCCTGCCCAGTGGCCCGGCTGACCTGAGGTTAGAAAAATCAGGTCGCACCACCCTGGTCAGCGGCAAACGCTGGAAAGCCGGCAGCCATGGCGTTCAGGCGCTGCGTGAACTGGCCGCTTTGCGGGAGGCGCAAGACGCCTCTTTTTGCAGCTACGTTAGCCTCGGCGCACTGACCAGCCAGGCCGAAAAATTCGCCAAAGACAATGCCGTGGCTTTGGTGAATGGCACGGCGCTGGCGCAGCTCATTTCACCGGGTTGATCGATAAAAATGGCTGCAATCCCTATCAAACATGCGTTGTTAGCTATCTTAAGTGCAGCTTACAGAATTTTAAACGCTGCACGCGAGAGCTTGAGATTTCGATTTTGTATATTTTGACAAACGCCATACACTGCTTGCCCCGACTGAGACAGAATTTTCACTTCACCCCTTGTGCTTGAAAAAAGAAAGAGACCATGGCCCAAAATAAACTCTTGCTGGATTACGTCTATGAGCATGAAACCGCCCGCGCGAATGAGGTCTATCTGACCCAGCCCTTGGGCGGCGGGGCGGTTGCCGACTACACCTGGGCGCAGACCATGGACCAGGCCCGGCGCATGGCCACCCATTTGCAAAGCCAGGGCTTTGAGCCGGGGGCCCGCATCGGCATCTTGTCCAAAAATTGCGCCCACTTTTTCATGGCCGAGCTGGCGATCTGGATGGCTGGGTATGTCACGGTGTCCATCTTCCCGACCGAGGGGCCAGACACCGTCAATTTTGTGCTCGAACATTCCGGCGCCAGCCTGTTGTTTGTGGGCAAGCTGGACACCTGGGCCAAGCAGGAAGCTGGTGTGCCCGCCAAGCTTGCGCGCATCGCCTTTCCGCTCGCACCCAAAACCACGTATGACACTTGGGATGCCATCGTCGGGCGCACCCAGCCCATCGCCGGCAAACCGCAACGCGCCGGCACTGATCTGGCGCTGCTGATTTACACCTCGGGCTCCACGGGCCAGCCCAAAGGCGTGATGCACAGTTTTGAGCGTATTTCAGCGGTGGCGGAAGGCCATTCGGCTGGCATGGCCAAAACCCTTGGCAAAGGGCGTGCCAACCGGGCGCTGTCTTACTTGCCGCTGGCGCATTGTTTTGAGCGTGCCTGCATTGAGTGCCTCTCGTTTGTCGATGGCAATTTGCACGTGTTTTTTGCCGACACGCTGGACACTTTTGTGGCCGACATGAACCGGGCGCGCCCGACGATTTTCATTTCTGTGCCGCGCCTGTGGCTGAAGTTTCAGCAAGGGGTCAACGCCAAGATGCCGCAGGCCAAATTGAACCGGCTTTTAAGCATCCCTATCCTCGGGAAAATAGTCGCCAAAAAAATACTCACGGGTTTGGGCCTGAACGAAGTCGCGCTGGCGGGCAGTGGCTCGGCGCCCCTGCCACCGGACCTCGTCACCTGGTATCGCAGACTCGGGCTGAACCTGGTCGAGGGTTACGGCATGACGGAGGACTTTGCCTATTCGCACACGATGACGCAGAGCGCCAACACGGCCGGCACGGTGGGCCTGCCCTATGACGGCGTGCAGGTGCGCATCAGTGACGAGGGCGAGATCCAGATCAAGTCGCCAGGCCAATTGGTGGGTTATTACAAACGCCCCGACCTGGACGCCGAGGTGTTCACTGAAGACGGGTACTTTCGCACCGGCGACCAGGGGATTCGCCTGCCCGACGGGCAACTCAAAATCACCGGCCGGCTCAAGGAGCTGTTCAAGACCGCCAAAGGCAAATACGTGGCGCCGGCGCCGATCGAGAACAAGCTCAACGCACATCCCATGATCGAGTCCAGCATGGTTTCGGGCGTGGGCCAGTCGGCGTCTTATGCGCTGGTGGTGCTGGCCGAAGGCGTTCGCCCCCAACTCGCCGACCCGGCGGTGAAAGCCGATGTCGCCTTGCAAATGGCCGCGCTTTTGAAAGAAACCAACAAAGGGCTGGCGGATTACGAGCAGATGAAGATGGTCGTCATCGCCCGCGAGCCCTGGTCGATTGACAACGGCTGCCTGACCCCCACAATGAAAATCAAACGCGCAAAGATCGAAGCCAATGTGGCCGCCCAGGTCGATGCCTGGTTTGAAGGCAAAGACAAGGTGTTGTGGGCTTGAGGTTTCAGCGCTCGGTGTACCTGCAAAATGCTCCTTTTTGTGAAGCAAGCTATACAGTATTGACGGGACTTTAAGCCTATTTACATCGAAAATAGGCGAAGGTGTCGGCGCTTGGCTTTTTGAGGCTTCATTGCGCCTTAGTGGCAGGCGGCGCAATATAGTTGCTGCAATGAAGGCTGAGCTTCGTTTCGTCGGCAAATCTGTGAGATATTTGGTCATCACCCATCGAAAGTCGCTCATGAAATTTCACACCCTTTCCACACTCGCCGTCTTGACGGCTTGCGCCTTGGCCACCAGCCCCGCGCTCGCCCAGTCCAAAGACATCAAGATCGCCCACGTCTACAGCAAAACCGGCCCACTCGAAGCCTACGGCAAACAAACCGCTACGGGTTTCATGATGGGCCTGGATTACGCAACGGGCGGCACCATGATGGTGGCTGGCAAAAAGCTGGTTGTCATTGAAAAAGACGACCAGGGCAAACCTGATTTAGGCAAATCGCTGCTGGCGGCTGCCTATTCGGACGACAAGGCGGATCTGGCCGTTGGGCCCACGTCATCGGGTGTGGCGCTGGCCATGTTGCCCGTGGCGGAGGAGTACAAGAAGATACTCCTGGTCGAGCCTGCGGTGGCAGATTCGATCACCGGCGACAAATGGAACAAATACATCTTCCGCACCGGACGCAACAGCTCGCAGGACGCCATTGCCAATGCAGTCGCAGCCGACGTCGAGGGCACGTCTTATGCCGTTTTGGCGCAGGACTATGCGTTTGGCCGCGATGGTGTGAAGGCGTTCAAAGACATCCTGAAAAAGGCCAAAATCGTCCATGAAGAATATTTGCCGCCAGCCACCACCGACTACACGGCCGGCATCCAGCGTCTGGTGGACGCGCTCAAGGACAAACCGGGCCGCAAAGTCATTGCCGTGATTTGGGCCAGCGCAACGCCGCCGTTCAACGCGCTGGCGGACGCAGACCTCAAAAAACGTTTCAACATTGACGTGGGCGCCGGTGGCAACATTTTGCCGGCCATGACGGCCTACAAACGTTTCCCCGGCATGGAAGGTGCCACCTACTACTACTTCGGAATGCCGAAGAATCCGGTGAATGACGCCATGGTGTCGCGCCATTACAGCCAGTTCAAGGCGCCGCCGGACTTTTTCACCGCCGGCGGGTTTTCGGCTGCAATGGCGGTGGTGACGGCGCTGAAAAACAGCAAAGGTGACGCGTCGGCCGACACCTTGATCAAGACCATGGAAGGCATGAGTTTTGAGACGCCCAAAGGCAAGATGAGCTTCCGCAAGGAAGATCACCAGGCGATGCAGAGCATGTACCACTTCCGCATCAAGGTCGACCCGGCGTTTGCTTGGGGCGTGCCAGAGCTGGTGCACGAGATCAAGGCCGAAGAGATGGCCGTCCCGATCCGCAACAAGCGTTGATTCGCATGCGGCAAACCGGGGCGAGCCGAACATCCAGATGCTCCAGACCCAAAATCTGAGTGTTCGTTTCGGCGGCCATCTCGCGGTAGACGCTGTCAGTTGCACATTTGAAGCCGGCACGCTGACCGCCATCGTGGGGCCCAATGGCGCTGGCAAAACCACCTACTTCAATCTGATTTCGGGGCAGGTCAAACCAACCCAGGGCAGCGTCTTGCTCAACGGCATTGACCTGACGGGCAAAGGCGTATCTGCCCGCACGCAGGCTGGGCTGGGGCGAGCGTTCCAGTTGACCAACCTGTTTCCAAACTTGAGCGTGCTGGAGAACGTGCGCTTGGCGGTGCAGGCCGCGTCTGACGGTGCCCATCGCCGCGGTTTCAATTTATGGAGCATCTGGAGCGACCACTCGGCGCTGACAGAACGCGCAGGTGAGGTTCTGGAAACGGTTTCATTGCAGCACAAACGGGCGGCATTGGTAGGCAGCTTGCCCCATGGCGACCAGCGCAAGCTTGAAGTGGCCTTGTTGATGGCGCTGGAGTGCAAGGTGTTCATGTTTGACGAGCCCACGGCCGGCATGAACTCCGCTGAAGCGCCGGTGATTTTGAACCTGATCCGCACGCTTAAAAAAGACCCGCGCAAAACGATTTTGCTGGTGGAGCACAAGATGGATGTCGTGCGTGACCTGGCAGACCGCATCATCGTGCTGCACAACGGCCGCTTGGTCGCAGACGGCGAGCCCGCCGAGGTGATCGCCTCTCCCATCGTGCAGGAGGCTTACCTTGGCGTGGGCCCAGTTACCGGCGCCGTGGCGCAGCTTGAAAGCAGCTTGCCGCAATGACAGCAAATCTTTTGGCGCTGTCCGGCGTGCATACCCACATTGGCGCGTACCACATCCTGCATGGGGTTGACTTGGTGGTGCCCAAGGGCCAGCTCACCCTGCTGCTGGGGCGCAATGGCGTGGGGAAAACCACCACGCTCAGAACCATCATGGGGCTGTGGCGTGCGTCGCAGGGCAGCGTGACGTTTGGGTCGCAAGAAATCACGGACTTGCCAACACCGACCGTGGCCAGCCTGGGCGTTGCTTACGTGCCTGAAAACATGGGTATTTTTTCAGACTTGACGGTGGCAGAAAACATGCTGCTGGCAGCCAACCAGGCCCGTCGCGCCAGCCAGATGGACGCGTCCAGGCTGGCCTGGATTTTCAAGCTGTTTCCAGCCGTGGAGCGGTTTTGGCACCATCCGGCGGGCAAACTTTCGGGGGGGCAAAAACAGATGTTGGCCGTGGCCCGTGCCATGGTGGAGCCGCGTCAACTCTTGATCGTGGACGAACCCAGCAAAGGCCTTGCGCCCGCCATCATCAACAACATGATTGACGCCTTTGCGCAACTCAAAGCCACCGGCACGACAATCTTGCTGGTCGAGCAAAACATCAATTTCGCCAAACGCCTTGGAGACACGGTCGCCGTCATGGACAACGGCCGCGTGGTGCACGCGGGGCCTATGCAGGCGCTGGCCGACGATGAAGACTTGCAGCGTTCCTTGTTGGGCCTGGCGATATGAAAGCCTTGGAGTTTGACTGGAAACCGCTGGCGCTGGCGCCCGCGCTGGGGTTGCTCGTGTTGCCTTTGATTGGCTCGGGCTCGACCTGGCTCACTCTGACGGTGGCGGGGCTGGCAATGGGCATGATCATTTTTATCATTGCCTCGGGTCTGACGCTGATTTTTGGCCTGATGGATGTGCTGAATTTTGGCCACGGCGTGTTTATTGCGCTGGGCGCTTATGTAGCCGCCAGCGTGTTGGGCGCGATGGGGGACTACACCACGTCGGGCAATTTGCTGCTGAATGTGGCGGCCGTATTGCCGGCCATGCTGATGGCGATGCTGGTGGCAGGTGCGGTCGGGCTGGCCTTTGAGCGCTTGATTGTGCGCCCGGTGTACGGACAACATCTCAAGCAAATTTTAATCACCATGGGTGGCATGATCATCGGTGAAGAACTGATCAAGGTGATCTGGGGACCGCAGCAAATGCCTTTGCCCCTGCCCGAGGGCATGCGTGGCTCACTGCTGGTGGGGGATTCCGCGATCGAGAAATACCGGCTGATGGCCGTGGTCGTGGGCCTGGCGGTGTTTGTGATTTTGGCCTGGACGCTGAACCGCACCAAAATCGGCCTGTTGATCCGTGCGGGTGTGCAAGACCGCGAAATGGTCGAAGCCCTGGGTTACCGCATCCGCACTTTGTTCATTGGCGTGTTTGTGGCCGGCAGCGCCCTGGCCGGCCTGGGTGGCGTCATGTGGGGCCTGTTTCAGCAGACGCTGGTGCCGCAAATGGGGGCCCACGTCAACGTGCTCATTTTCATCGTCATCATTATGGGTGGGCTGGGTTCCACGGGCGGGGCATTGATTGGTTCGTTGATGGTGGGCCTGCTGCTCAATTACACCGGCTTCCTTTGGCCCAAGGCGGCGCTTTTTTCGAATATCCTGCTGATGGTGGGCGTGTTGTTGTGGCGGCCCCAAGGCCTGTTTCCGGTAGCAAATCGTTGACATCAAAATTGGCACCATGCTGAACCGACTTTTGTCCAATGACTTTCCAAGAAGTCGCATTCTGGCGGTGCTGCTGGCGGCACTTTTAATAGCTTTGGCCTTTGCGCCATTTCTGTTTCCGGGTGTGCGGGCGCTGAACCTTGCGGCCAAAATTCTGGTCTTTGTCGTGCTCGTGGCCAGTTTCGACTTGCTGTTGGGATTCACCGGCATCGTGAGTTTTGCTCACACCATGTTTTTTGGCATTGGCGCCTACGGCATCGCCATTGCGACCTCACGGCTCGGCCCCACCTGGTCGGCGGTGGCAATCGGACTTGCGTCAGCTTTGGCGTTGTCATTCCTGCTGTCGCTGGCGGTAGGGCTGTTTTCTTTGCGCGTTCGCGCCATCTTTTTTGCCATGATCACGCTGGCGGTGGCATCTGCATTTCAGACCTTGGCGTCGCAGCTGTCGGATCTCACAGGTGGTGAAGACGGCTTGACATTCAAGGTGCCAGAATGGATTTCTCCCGGTTTTGAATGGGCCGATGCGCCTTTTCTGGGGGTATCGCCAGATGGAAAACTGCTTTGTTATTACCTCTTGTTTTTGGTGGCGCTGGCGCTTTTCCTGGCGCTGCTGCGCATTGTCAACTCGCCGTTTGGCCGCGTCTTGCAGGCGATTCGCGAGAACGAGTTTCGCGCCGAGGCGATTGGTTACCGTGTGGTGTTGTACCGCACGGCATCAAGCGTGTTGTCGGCCCTGTTTGCGAGCATGGCCGGTGCCATGCTCGCCCTTTGGCTGCGTTACAACGGGCCCGACACTTCACTGTCGTTCGAGATCATGATGGACGTGCTGCTGATTGTCGTTATCGGCGGTATGGGCACAGTCTACGGTGCGGTCATCGGCACCGCAATGTTCCTGTATGCACAGAGTTATTTGCAGGATTTGCTGAAATGGGGCAGTGACGCCGCCAGTGGTTTGCCTTGGCTATCCGCCTTGTTGTCGCCTGACCGCTGGTTGTTGTGGCTGGGTCTGCTGTTTGTCTTGTCCGTCTATTATTTTCCGGCGGGCGTGGTGGGGCGTTTGCGTGCGGGCGCGCTGAGCGCCAAGGCGTCCAAACATGGATAAACCCAATTTGATGGATTGACATGGACGAAATGAACGAGGTCATTGTTTACACCGACGGCGCCTGCAAGGGCAATCCGGGTCCTGGCGGGTGGGGCGCTTTGCTGAAGTTTGGCGACGCCAGCAAAGAAATTTTTGGCGGCGAGTTGGGCACAACCAACAATCGCATGGAACTAACGGCCGTGATTGAAGCTCTGACCGCCTTGACGCGCCCATGCCGGGTGACGCTGTACCTGGACAGTGAATATGTGCGCAAAGGCATCACCGAATGGATTCATGGCTGGAAAGCCCGTGGCTGGCGCACGGCCGCCAAGCAGCCCGTCAAAAATGTCGAGTTGTGGCAAAAATTGGACGCCGTCGTCTCTGCATCGGGACACAAGATTGTTTGGCGCTGGGTAAAAGGCCATGCGGGTGACCCCGGCAACGAGCGGGCTGACCGGCTTGCCAACCAGGGCGTAGAGCAGGTGTTGCGTCTGCGGTGACTTTCACGTCGAAGCTGGGTGCAGGGCTGGCCAGGCGCTGCCGGTATTGGGGTCTGTACGTATGTTTTGGGGTTCAAAACCCCGATTTTCACTGCTATAGTTTTTAGTTGACTGAATTTGGGCATTCCGGTTTGTGAACCGGTTGGCGATCACTTTTTGAAATGTGGCATTGATTTCATGGCATCAAAAATAATTTATTCCCTCGTTGCCGTAGTTGGCATTGCGGCGGCATCAGGCGCCGCATGGTGGTATCAGAACAAGCCCAAGGGCGAGTTGGCGAACACCGCTGAGGCAGGTGGCGCAACTGGCGCTCCCCAAGCCACCCCCAGCGCACCGGGCAGCGGCGCATCGGCCCCCCGTGCGCCCGGCGTGGAAGCCGCAAAAGTCGAAGTGATGAAGCTCACAGACGACACGCAGGCGGTGGGCAGCCTGCGCTCACGCCAGGGCGTGATCATGCGTCCGGAGGTCAGTGGCCGGATCGCTTCTTTGAATTTCCGCGATGGCGACCGTGTCAAAAAAGGCCAGTTGCTGGTTCAGCTGGATGACCAGTTGCAATTGGCGCAAGTCCAGCAAAGCCAGGCTGAATTGTCCATCGCACTGGCCAACCACAAACGAAATGAAGAGTTGGTTGCACAAAACTTCATCAGCAAACGCTCGGTCGATGAAAGCGCCGCCAATCTTGAAGTAGCCCAAGCCAAATTGGCCTTGTCCAAAGCCTCCGCCCAGCGCATGAAGATCATGGCACCGTTTGACAGCATTGCCGGCATTCGCACGGCCAACGTGGGGGACTACCTCAAAGATGGGGCGGATGTGGTCAACCTGGAAGACATTGACGCGGTTTTTGTTGACTTTCGTTTGCCAGAGCGCTTCCAGAACAAGGTCAAACGTGGCCAAACCGCTGCAGTCACGCTGGACGCCTTGCCGGGCCAAAAATTCACGTCCTTCGTTCAGGCGGTAGACCCCTTGATCGACGCCAATGGCCGGTCCATCGGCGTGCGTGGTTGCATTGACAACCGCCAGCTGCGACTTCGCCCTGGCATGTTCGCCCGGGTGACCGCCGTGTTTGGCGAGCGTGAACGGGCGTTGGTAGTGCCTGAGGAAGCAATTGTTCCCCAAGGCCAGCGTGTGCTCGTCTACAAAGTGGTGGATGGCAAAAGTAAAGATGAAAAAATCGCCCAGCGGGTGGAAGTCAAAGTGGGCATTCGGCGCCCGGGCCGGGTCGAAATCACCGAAGGCCTGGCCGAGGGCGACGTGATCGTCACGGCAGGACAACAACGGCTGCAACGAGACGGCATGATGGTGCGGATCATCGACACGGCCAGGGCGGGCCGTGACGGCGCACCTGCAGGGACTGGGCCCGCCGGGCCTGCTGGCGCGGGTGGTGCCGGTGCGGGTGGTGCCGATGCAGCGGGTGGGCCAGGTGCGGCGGCAGGCCCAGGTGCCGGTGCAGGCCCAGTTGCTGCTGGCGCCCCTGCAATGGGTGCTTCGGCCGCAGGAAAGCCGCTGGGTGCGCCAGGTCTTTCCAACGCGAGACCGGGTGAGCCCGGTCAAGGCGGGCCAAAAGGACAAATGACGAAAGCTCCGGATGGCCCGAATCCATGTTTTGCCGATGCGGGTGCAAGTGCTGACGGCCCGGCGGCGGGTGGGCGAAGCGGCGGCGCAAGGCCTGCGGGGGCAGGGGGGCCGGGCCGCCCGCCTGGCACGCCAGCGCCAAAATCCTGATGCCGAAATTTGCCTGCCTTTCACGTTATCGTGATTGCGCTGCCAGCGGTTGAACTTTTTTAGAAATTAGAGGAGACGCCATGCAATTGCCTGAAATCTCGATCCGACGCCCGGTGTTTGCGACGGTGTTGTCGTTGCTTGTCTTGCTTATCGGTGCGGTGAGTTTTACCAAGCTTTCGGTGCGTGAGTACCCAAAGATTGACGAGCCGGTGGTGACGGTGAGCGTGAAATATGCCGGCGCATCAGCCGAGGTGATGGAGTCCCAGGTTACCAAGCCGCTGGAAGACTCCATTGCCGGCATTGACGCAGTGGACGTGATCACTTCCATCAGCCGTGCAGAACAGGCGCAAATTTCAGTGCGTTTTCGTCTGGAAAAAGATGCGGACTCGGCCGCCGCCGAGGTGCGCGACCGCACCTCACGTGTGCGCAACCGCCTGCCGCAGGCGATCGAAGAACCGGTCATCGCCAAGGTGGAGGCGGACGCGTTCCCGGTGATCTGGCTGTCCTTCACCAGTGACACGATGTCGGCGCTGCAAATCAATGACATGGTCAATCGCATCGTCAAGCCGCGTTTGCAAACGGTGACCGGTGCCGCAGATGTGCGTATTTTTGGCGAGCGCAAATACGCCATGCGGGTGTGGCTGGACCCAGACAAGTTGGCCGCCTACAAGCTCACGACGCAGGACGCTGAAGACGCGATCCGGCGCAGCAACCTTGAAGTTCCGGCTGGGCGAATCGAGTCAAGCAACCGGGAATTCTCTGTCACTTCGCAGACCGACCTGGTGCGTGCCTCGCAGTTCAATGACATCATCATCAAGAACGCCAGCGGCTTTCCGGTGCGAATCCGCGATGTGGGCCGCGTGGCGGAGGGGCCACTGGACGAGCGCAGCGCTACCCGCTTGAACGGACGAACCGCCATCACGGTGGGCGTGATCCGCCAGGCCACTGCCAATCCGCTGGATCTGTCCAATGGCGTGCGCGCCATGATTCCCAAGCTCAAGGCCGATTTGCCCAAGGACATGACGATTGACATTGCCAACGACAACTCGGTGTTCATCGACAAATCGATCAAAAGCGTCTTCAGGACCATCGTCGAGGCCACGCTGTTGGTGGCTTTGGTGATTTTTGTTTTCCTGCGGACGATGCGGGCTTCCATTATTCCCATCGTGACGATTCCGGTGAGCCTGGTGGGCACCTGCGCGATGATGGCTTTGGCGGGTTTCTCCATCAACACACTCACGCTGCTGGCCCTGGTGCTGGCGATTGGCCTGGTGGTGGACGACGCCATCGTGATGCTGGAGAACATTTTCCGGCACATCGAAGAAGGGCTGGATCCGTTCTCGGCGGCCGTCAAAGGAGCCAGGGAAGTCAGTTTTGCCATCATCGCGATGACACTCACTCTGGTGGCGGTTTACGCGCCCTTGGCCTTCACGCCTGGGCGCACCGGGCGGCTCTTTGTCGAGTTCGCGCTGGCCCTGGCCGGGGCCGTGATGGTGTCGGGTTTTCTGGCGCTGACCTTGTCGCCGATGATGTGCTCCTTGTTGCTCAAGCACAATCCAAAGCCCGGGTTGTTCGACCGAACGATGGAAAGCGTGTTGACCGGCCTGACAAATGTCTACTCGCGTGCCCTGCGCTGGCTGGTCACGACCGGCTATGACAAGGGCCGTACAGTCAAAGGCACCGTCGGCACTGTTGCGCGATTCTTCCTGGACACGCGGTGGATTGTGATCGGCGTGATGGCGGCCTCGGGCCTTGGCATCTATACCATTCTGCCCAACATGAAGCGCGAACTTGCGCCCTTGGAAGACCGTGGCCAGGTGTTGGTGGTGGTCACTGCGCCCGATGGTGCCACGCTGGATTACACGCAGCGTTATGTCAACGCAATTGAGCGTATGGGTCAACCCTACAAGGAATTTGACCGAATCTTTGTGACTGTAGGCCAGCCCACTGTGTCGCAGGCCAACGTGTTTTTGCGCGCCATTGATTGGGACGAACGCACCCGCACGACGCTGGACATTGCCCGAGAACTGCAACCCAGGGTGGCGGGGCTGCCGGGTGTCACCGCCTTTCCCATTACGCCGCCTTCGCTTGGGCAGGGCTTTCGCGAGCGGCCAGTCAATTTCGTGATCGTCACCTCGGACAGTTACCAAAACTTGGCTGCCGTCACGCGCCAGTTCCAGGACGAAATTGCCAAAAACCCCGGCATCGTCAGCGTCGACATTGACCTGCGTCTGAACAAGCCCGAACTCAAGATTGACGTAGACCGAGACAAGGCGGCTGACTTGGGCGTGAGCGTCGACGTGATTGCCCGCGCTGTTGAGACCATGCTCGGCGGCCGGCAGGTCACGCGTTACAAGCGTGATGGCGACCAGTTCGATGTGATTGTGCAAACGGCTGAAAGCGGCCGCGCGGTGCCTGACGACATCGAGAAAATCTTCGTGCGCGGGCGCAATGAGACCATGATCCCCCTGGCCTCATTGGTCAAAGTGCGTGAATCCGTCGCGCCGCGCGAACTCAACCACTTCAGCCAGCGCCGCTCCGTGTCGGTCACGGCCAATTTGTCGGCTGACTATTCATTGGGGCAGGCCCTCGATTTCCTGGACGTGACGGCAGCCAAGGTGCTCAAGCCGGGCTACAGCACTGATTTGAACGGCACCTCGCGCGAGTTCAAGAACTCTCAAGGCTCGCTGGTTATCGTGTTTGCGCTGGCACTTTTGTTCATCTTTTTGGTGCTGGCGGCCCAGTTCGAGAGTTTTATCGACCCGTTTGTCATCATGTTGTCGGTGCCGCTGTCGATGATCGGTGCCTTGTTGGCCCTGCAATGGTCAGGCGGTTCGCTCAATGTGTACTCCCAAATTGGCCTGATTACCCTGGTGGGCTTGATCACCAAACACGGCATCCTGATCGTCGAGTTCACCAACCAATTGCGTGAGCAGGGCGTCGAGATGACTGAAGCGCTGATCAAGGCTGCGTCACAACGCTTGCGTCCGATTTTGATGACCACCGGCGCCATGGTGCTGGGCGCGATTCCCTTGGCTTATGCCCACGGCGCCGGGGCGGAAAGCCGCATGCAGATTGGTTGGGTGATCGTGGGTGGCATGAGCCTGGGCACCTTGCTGACCATTTTTGTGGTGCCGACCATGTACACCCTGTTCGCCCGACAGCACGCGCCTGGTGCCAAAAAAGAAATGGTGTCCGAGGATGTTCAACACCCCGTGATCCAGCCCGGTGCAGTCCCGGCCATGCATTCCGTGGCAGCTGCCGAATAGCAGGCTCAATAAGCAAGCTCAATAAGCGACGTCAACAGGCGCCGTCAAACATCATCACGTCCACCAAGTCGCCGGGGGCGACATTGCCTTGGTCATGGTGCAGCACGATCAGGCCATTGGCCTGCACCATGGAGCTCAGCACGCCAGACCCCTGATTGCCGGTGAGGGTGACTTGCCGGTGCCCGCCAGCTGCGCCGCTGACGATGCCGCGCTGGTACTCGGTGCGCCCTGGTTTTTTGCGAATCGCCTGGAGGCTTACGGCCTGAAGCATGGGCGCAGCCCGTTCCAGACTGCCCATCATTTGCAGCAAAGCGGGACGCACAAAGGCCAGAAAGGTCACCATCACCGCGACGGGGTTGCCAGGCAAGCCAAACAGGATGGCAAATTGGTTCGCTGCGGGTGCACCATCCGCTTCGGTCTCAATTTGATTGCGGCTTGGTTTGCTATCATTTGTATTGCGCG
Organism: Burkholderiales bacterium; assembly: GCA_025360385.1. Classification (GTDB taxonomy): domain Bacteria; phylum Pseudomonadota; class Gammaproteobacteria; order Burkholderiales; family Burkholderiaceae_C; genus JANYCG01. The sequence continues at coordinate 18,797 of JANYCG010000061.1, forward strand.
CTATGCCCATACGATGGGGATTTTCTTCACTTTTTCCCTTTAGGAGCCGTCCCACAGCCATGGGGCGGCCCGGCCGCATGGCGATGCGCCAAAACGCGACGCCGCCGCCAGAATGGGCGCCGCCAGCATTGACGCCGTCAGGTGCGGCGGCATTCGAATCGCCGTAGGCCAGTTTTTTCATCATGGCCTTGGTGTGGTCGGCCTCGCCCACACTCACGCCGCCGCTGGTGATGATGGCATCGGCCTGCTGTGCGGCCGTTTGAAACGCCTTCGCCAGCAGGCCAGGCTCATCGCGCACCACACCCAGGTCGAGCATGTCCACGCCAAGGCGTGCCAACATGCCAAATACGGTGTAGCGGTTGCTGTCATAAACGGCGCCTTCGCGGGGTGCCTGGCCCAGGCTCAGGATCTCGTCCCCGGTTGAAAAATAGGCCACCCGAAGGCGCCGGTGCACCTGCACTTGTTCTATGCCTAAACTGGCGGCAAGTCCCATTGCAGCGGGCGTTACTCGCTCTCCTTTGTGTAGCGCGGCCTGGCCCAGGCGGATGTCCTCTCCCATCAGCCGGCGGTTGTCGCCCAATTGCACAATGTCAGGTGAAAAACGGACATGGCTGGCGCCGCCAATCTTGGTCGGCACGACCAGTTCCTGCGCGACGACGGTGTCAAGCCCTGGCGGCAATACCGCACCCGTCATGATCTTCAGGCATTCGCCGGCATTCACGTGGCCGCGCCAGGCTTTGCCAGCCAGGGCTGTGCCAACCACTTTGAGTTCAATCGCTGACTGCTTCGCTAAGCAGGGTGCCAACTGCGCGCCGGCAAAGGCATAACCGTCCATGGCTGAATTGTCATGGGGCGGCACATGGACGGGCGCCACGACGTCTTGGGCCAGCACCCGGCCCAGGGCCTGAAAAATATTGACGGACTCGGTTTGCGTGACGGGTTCAATCAGCCGCGCGAGGAAAGCCTGGGCCGCGTCGACACTCAATGCTTGCGGGTCGTAGCCTTGCAGCTCTGCGGCAATGTCGTCAAAATTTTTCATGGATGGCGAGGCCACCGAAGCCGTGGCCTGGCCTCACGCCTGCTCCAACGACTGCAATTCTGCCAGCGTGTTGGCATTGAAAAAAGCCTTGCCATCGTCGCCTGGCAGATCAAATGCCACTGCCACGACTGGATGCAGCGCTGTCCATGCGTCAATTTTGCGCCCGCCCGCTTGGGTGAACGCAGCCAGGCTCTCCAGGAGGTCAGCGTGCAGCAGGCAAAACACGGGCTGCGCGCGCAGGCAGGCGTGCCCACCTGCGTCAAGCTCAGGTGCAAAAGCCATCGCAATTTGGGCGCTTTGCCCAGCCAGCGCATTGGCCATTCGATCCACCAAGTCCAACGGGAACAGGGGCGTGTCGCAGGGCAAGGTCAGCAAGTAGGGCGTTTCACAACGCTCAAGGCCGGTCAGAAACCCCGCCAGCGGCCCGGCGTACCCTTCAAGCACGTCCGGCCAAACCGAGGCACCGAAAGACTCGTAAACCGACAAATTGCGGTTGGCATTGACCATCACCTGCCCAGGCGCGCCGCCAGTCTGCATTTGCAGGCGCAACAGGGTGTGCAGCGTCAAGGGGGTTCCGTTGAAGTTTTGCAGGCCTTTGTCGACCCCCCCCATGCGCGAGCCGCGCCCACCGGCCAGAACAAGGGCGGTGATGTCAGCGTGCGGGAGCGTGCGTGCCGCCGCCGCGACGGGCCGACCCGAGCAAGGCACGGCCCCCTCAGGGGGCAGCGCAGTACACGAAGTGACAAGCGTGGGGGCCATTTCTAGCCGCCGATGTAACTCATCTCGACGCGTTTGGCACCGCCGCCCGTGTCGGGGCTGCCAAGGCTGCGCAGCTCGGAATACCGGTCGTCCCGCACGCGCCAGATATGGCCGATGGCAGATTCAATGTCGGCGTCACTTGCGCCGTCGCGCATGAGAGTGCGCAGGTCATGCCCTTGGCTGGCAAACAGGCAAAGGTAGAGCTTGCCCTCGGTGGACAGGCGTGCCCGGTTGCAGTCGCCACAAAATGCCTGCGTCACGCTGCTGATCATGCCAACTTCACCCGCATTTGGATCCAGATTACCGTGCGCGTCGGCATACCCCCAGCGCTGGGCAGTCTCCCCTGGCGTTGACGGTTGCAAGGCCAGCAAAGGCAATTCGGTGTGGATCAGCTTGACCACCTCCCGGGAGGCAAGCACCTCGTTCATGCGCCAGCCATTGGTGGCACCCACGTCCATGTACTCGATGAAGCGCAGAGTGATGCCGGTGCCTTTGAAATGCCTGGCCATCGGCAAAATTTCCTGCTCGTTGGTGCCGCGTTTGACCACCATGTTGACCTTGAGTCCAGTCAATCGCCCATTTGCATCCAGGCCCAAACCGGCCATGCGGGCGGCTTCTATGCCTTCGAGCACGTCATGGACGGGAAAGTCAACGTCGTTCATTTGACGAAATACCGCATCGTCCAGACCATCCAGGCTGACGGTGACACGTTGCAAGCCCGCTGATTTGAGAGCTTGGGCTTTGCGTTGGAGCAAGGAGCCATTGGTGGTGAGCGTTAAATCCAGTGCAAGCCCATCCACGGTGCGCAAGCGTGCGAGTTTTTCAATCAGGAACTCTATGTTTTTGCGCAGCAGCGGCTCGCCCCCGGTGAGGCGGATTTTTCGCACGCCGTGCGCGGCAAAAAGTTTGGCGATGCGGGTGATTTCCTCAAACGACAGCAGCGCGGAATGGGGCAGGTAGGCGTAGTTTTTGTCAAACACCTCCTTGGGCATGCAGTAGTTGCAACGAAAGTTGCAGCGGTCTGTCACGCTGATACGCAGGTCATGCAAGGGGCGCCCCAAGGCGTCGGCCAACAGGCCATTGGCCGCGATGGGTGTTGCCGCCATTCGCGCACGGGCGATCTCTGCGAGATTTGCAGTGCGCTGGTCGACCAGACGGATCACCCGGGCAGCTTTAGGTTCAAGTATTTCAGGCATGGGCCAACTGTGCGTTGGTGGGTCGTTGCGTTGGCGTGGCGGCAGGCTGTGTCAGACGCAACGTGCACCGTCCACCTCAATGCAGACACCGCTGATGAAGGCGGCCTCGTCGCTGGCCAAATACAACACAGCATTGGCCACGTCTAGGGCGGTTGAAAACCGACCCAAGGGAATGCTGGCTCGAAACTTGGCTTTGCGCTCTTCGTCGAGCGGACCGCCCGCAAATGCAGCAGACAGGCCGGTGTCGGGGTTGAAAACCGGATTGATGCAATTGACCCGGATGTTTTCAGGGCCCAACTCGGCTGCAAGCGATTTGGAGGTGGTGATCACCGCGCCTTTGGAGCCGTTGTACCAGGTGAGGCCAGGCCGTGGCCTCACACCTGCGGTCGATGCGATATTGATCATCGCCCCACCGGCGCCGGCCCCTTGGTTCCGGCGAAACGCGGGTACCGCGTAAAGGGTCGCGAGGTAAATGCTCTTCATGTTGACGGCGTAACACTTGTCAAACTCATCTTCCGGCACCTCCAGCGCGGGACGGTTGCGGTGCGTCCAGCCGGCGTTGTTGACCATCACGTCGAGTTTGCCGTGGCGAGCAACGGCCGCGTCCACCAAGGCTTTCATGTCGGCGGATTTTGTGACGTCTGCTGCAAAAAAAGAGGCGCGTCCTGCGGCTTTGACGATCTCGTCGACCACCCGTTGCCCGTTGTCGGCATGGATGTCGTTGACGATGACCTGTGCGCCTTCAGCCGCCAGCCGTTTGGCGATGCCCTCCCCAATGCCGCCACCAGAACCTGTGACGATGATGGATTTGTCTTTGACGCGCATGGGGTGTTCCGCAGGTGGGGTTGATGGCGGTCAGGGCCGATGGAATTCGGGACCAGACGGGCGGGTGTTTTCAAACGAAAGGGATGCGGCGAATTCAGATGGAATTGCGTCCCAGTCGGACGCTTTGGCCCGGTCCAGTTCGGACGGCGCGAGTTCGAATTTGGGTTTCGCGGGTGCAGTTGCGGGCAGGGTTGCAGGTGCGGCTGTCGGTGTTGGTCCAGATGAAGGCGCAGCGTTTGGAGCACGCATTGGCGCCGGGTTTGACCCAAAGGTGGCGGGCGAGCGCTGCCCAACTTGGGCGGCTACCAATTTGACCCAGCTTGCGGGGGCAGGCAAATCAAGATGGGGGCAGCCACAATCTGGCGCGAATGCCCAGGACACCGTGTGCATGGTCGAATCTACCGATGGATTGCCACTTTTCAAAGTCTGCAGAATTTTATTTTGCAAGACCGGCAAATAAGGCAGCAAAGCCTCCTGCCACTCTTGCAGGATCAGGCGGATCGTCAAAGCCTTGTTCAGGGTGTTTGAAGACGACAACCGCACCTCAGACCCCACCCAGGCGGCTGGAATGCCGTGTTGGCGCAGTGTTTCCTTGACGGCAATTCGCACCATTTCCCGCTGCGCATTGGCCTGCAGGCGGGCGGCCGATTCGCCATCCGCACGACCGCCGGTTGTGGCGTCGGTCGAGGCTGGATTTTTTTCTGGCGCTTTTGGACGTCCAAAGCCGATATTTTTAAACATGCTTATGAATTCATTTTGCTACATTTTAAGTAGCTAACTATGCAGCACTGACAGGAACATTCTGGCACTTACGCTTGTATTTGACCGCCAAGCAGTGATTTTGACCTCATTTTGCCTTGTCTGCGCCCCACTTGTGAGCCGAGGCGCTAAATCCCCTCAGCCCAAAAGTCAGCGCAACGGGTGCGGTTCGGTCGGTGCAAACAGCGGGCTCGCTTCCGTGGGCGCAAAACTTGACGGCACGTTGTCCATGGCGGAGGCTGGCAAGTCAAACTTTGGCTTGACGGCAGGGGCCACGGCGGTGGGCGTGTGGTTGATCACAGGAAACGGGGCGGGTAAGGCCGCAGACACTGGCGCAAGTGCTGGAGCTGTTTCCCCATCAAACCAAAAAGAGGGCGGCGGCATGCTGGTGACCGGGCATTCACAATCTTTGGAAAACTGCCACGACACCAGGTAGCCGGAATGATCGACAGTGGGGTCGAACCGATCCAGTCCCTCAATGAGTTGATCCTGCAATGCAGGCAAATACCGCAACAGGGCCTCATTCCATTTCAGGACGGTCAACCGGGCCAACACCATGCCGCGTGCGCTTTTGTCAGTCAAAATATTGACCTCACAACCCAGCCATGTGGCGGGAACGCCGTGGGTGCGCAGCGTCCCTTTGAGCACGACGCGAACCAGCTCAAGCTGGGTTTCAGTATGGTGTCGGCTGTCTGGCAAAACGCTGCCACTGAATGACGGCACAGGCGCCGAAGCTGGAGCGCTGGCTGGTCGGCGGAAAAAATTAAATATCTTGAACATGCGGAATTTTCGGAGGTGGTGTGATGTTGTCATCCGTGCCGGATGGCAACGGTTTTGAGGGTGGTAAATCCTAACAGAGCTTCAAAGCCTTTTTCCCGTCCGTACCCGCTGGACTTGACGCCGCCAAAAGGCAGTTCCACGCCGCCGCCAGCGCCGTAATTGTTGATGAAAACCTGCCCGCTTTGGATGCGTTTGGCCATACGGAACTGGCGGGCTCCGTCACGTGTCCAGATGCCGGCCACCAGGCCGAAACGGGTGGCGTTGGCCAGTGTGATGGCCTCGTCTTCATCTTCAAATGGCATGGCGCACAACACCGGGCCAAAGACTTCCTCTTGCGCCAGCGGGTGCGACACCGGCACGTCGCGCAGCAAGGTGGGCGCCTGGTAGTAGCCCGCCTGGGGGGCCTCATCGACAATTTGGCCTTGGGCGACCATGGGGATTTTGGCAACTTGGGCGTCACTTAAAAAATCCCAGACTCGCTGTTGCTGCGACTGGCGAATCAGGGGGCCTAGGTCGAGGTTCATCGCGGCCGGTCCGACGCGCAAGTTTTCAAAGCGTTGACCCAGGCGCTCCAGCAGCGGCTCGTACAGCGATTGTTCGATCAGCAAGCGCGATCCGGCCGAGCAGGTTTGCCCGGCGTTTTGCACGATGGCATTGAGTATGGCGGGCACGGCATCGTCCAGGTTGGCGTCGGCAAACACAATTTGCGGGCTTTTGCCGCCCAGCTCCAGTGTGACCGGGCAATGCCGCACGGCAGCAGCTTGCTGGATCAAAGTGCCAACACTGGGGCTGCCGGTGAAGCTGATGTGGTCTATGCCCGCGTGGCGGGCCAACGCGTCGCCGACCTCGTGTCCAAACCCGGTCACGATGTTGATGGCCCCCGACGGGAAGCCCACTTGCGCTGCAAGTTGCGCGACCCGAATGATCGACAGGCAGGCATCTTCAGAGGGTTTGACAACACACACGTTCCCGGCTGCGAGCGCCCCGCCCACACTGCGCCCCATGATTTGCATGGGGTAATTCCAGGGGATGATGTGTCCGGTGACACCATGGGGCTCGCGCCAGGTCAAGACGCTGTAACCGTCCAGGTAGGGGATGGTCTGGCCGTGGAACTTGTCGCAGGCGCCTGCATAAAACTCGAAATAGCGGGCCAGGGCGGCAACGTCGGCAAGGGCCTGCGTGCTGGGTTTGCCGCAGTCGCGCAGTTCCAGTTGTGCCAGCTCGTCAGTGTGCGCGATAACGCTTTCGCTCAGGCGCATCAGCAGTCGTCCGCGTTCCGGCCCGGTCAACCGGCTCCAGACCGTGTCCAGGCAATGGCGGGCCGCCTTGACCGCCACGTCAATGTCTTGGGCATTGGAGCGCTGGATATCATCAAAAGCCTCTGCGTAGGATGGGTCGATCATCGGGATGGTTCGACCGCTGCTGCTCGGGACTGGCTGGTTGGCGATGAAGTTCAGTTGCATAGGGTGTTCTGCTTAGACACAGGTTTTGAATTGTTTGCACGCAAGGATGATTTGAAAAGCTTGCAATGCCCAAGCAAAAAAAAGCCCGCGATGGGCGGGCTTTAATTCGCGGGCGCCTGGCCCACAATTTACCTCAAAGTCACATCAGCGTGACCTCTACCCGGCGCCCTTCGGCCGCTGAGGTCGCACCGGCCTTGATGTCTTGCGGTTTGACGAGTTCGATTTTGTCGTCCGCCACGCCCGAGCCCTTGAGCAAATCTCGCACGGCAAAGGCGCGGGCTTTGGCGATCTCGGCGTTTTTGGCGGCGTCGCCGCTGCCATCGACATAACCGCTGATGGCCGCTTTTTTGCCCGCTGCGACGCCTTTGACGATTTCAGCCAAAGCCTCTTTGCCACCGGCTGCCACGTCAGACTTGCCGGATGCAAAGTAGAACTTGACCACGCCGCCTTCGGCCTTGACGGACGCGGCATCGGCGGCCGCTTGTGCGGCGGCGGCCATGGCGGAGTCAGACTTGGCATCGGCGTTGGCAGCGGGTGCCGGTGTGGCAGCGGCAGCCGTCGTCGCAACCGCCATCGCAACGGGTGCCGTCGTATGGGCACCAGCGCCTGAGCCCCCGTGGATTTGCATCATCACAGGAACAATGAGCAAGGCCACAATGTTGATGATCTTGATCAGGGGATTCACGGCTGGGCCGGCTGTGTCCTTGTACGGATCGCCCACGGTGTCGCCTGTGACAGCGGCTTTATGGGTGTCAGAACCTTTGCCGCCGTGGTGGCCGTCTTCAATGTATTTTTTGGCATTGTCCCAGGCACCGCCGCCGGTGCACATGGAAATCGCGACGAACAACCCGGTCACGATGGTGCCCATCAGCAAGCCGCCCAATGCGGCGGGTCCGAGCAACAGGCCGACCAAAATTGGCGCAACCACTGGCAACAATGACGGAATCATCATCTCTTTGATGGCCGCCGTGGTCAACATGTCAACCGCTGCGCTGTAGTCGGGCTTGCGTTCGCCAGCCATGATGGCTCCGTCGGAGAACTGACGACGCACTTCAACCACAACAGAACCTGCGGCACGGCCGACGGCCTCCATCGCCATGGCACCGAACAAGTAAGGAATCAGCCCGCCGATGAACAGGCCAATGATGACCATGGGGTTGGACAAATCGAAACTGACGGCACTGCCGTAAGCCTCAAGTTTGTGGGTGTAGTCGGCAAACAGCACCAGCGCAGCCAGGCCGGCGGAGCCGATCGCATACCCTTTGGTGACAGCCTTGGTGGTGTTGCCCACGGCATCCAGTGGGTCGGTGACATCACGCACGCTTTTGGGCAACTCGGCCATTTCAGCGATGCCGCCGGCGTTGTCGGTGATAGGGCCGTAAGCGTCCAGCGCGACCACGATGCCCGCCATGCTCAGCATGGACGTTGCGGCAATTGCAATGCCATACAGGCCAGCCAGTTTGAAGGCGACAAAAATGGCGATGCAGACAAATATCACCGGCCAGGCTGTGGAGCGCATGGACACGCCCAAACCGGCAATGATGTTGGTGCCGTGCCCGGTCGTGGATGCCTGCGCAATGTGTTTGACGGGCGGGTACTGGGTGCCGGTGTAGTACTCGGTGACCCAGACCAGTGCTCCCGTAAGCACCAGGCCGACCGTGCAAGCACCAAACAGGGCCATCTGGGTGCCAGCGGCTTTGATGGCATTGTCAGGAATCAACCAGGTGGTGACAAAGTAAAAAGCAATCAGAGACAGCACGCCCGCGACGGCCAGGCCCTTGTACAAGGCCGGCATCACGTTTTTCATGCCCGGTGATGCCTTGACAAAGAAGCAGCCAATGATGGAGGCGACGATGGACACGGCGCCCAAGGCCAAGGGGTATACGACGGCGGAAGTCCCCGCACCTGTTACGAGGAGTGCTCCCAAAACCATAGTAGCGATCAAGGTCACCGCATAGGTTTCGAACAAATCAGCGGCCATGCCGGCGCAGTCGCCCACGTTGTCACCCACGTTGTCGGCGATCACCGCCGGGTTGCGCGGGTCGTCCTCGGGAATGCCGGCTTCAACTTTGCCGACCAAGTCCGCGCCGACGTCAGCGCCTTTGGTGAATATGCCGCCGCCCAGACGAGCAAAAATTGAAATCAGCGAGGAGCCGAAGGCAAAACCAATGAGCGGGTCGAGCATTTTTGCGAGGTTTTTGTCCGGTGTCAGGTTCCCATTGCCGACCAGAAACCAATAGAAAGCCGTCACGCCCAAAAGACCCAGCCCCACGACCAGCATGCCGGTGATGGCGCCGCCCCGAAAGGCGACGTCAAGCGCTGGGCCAATGCCTTTGGTGGCGGCTTGCGCGGTGCGCACATTGGCGCGCACCGACACGTTCATGCCAATGAAGCCGCAGGCCCCGGAGAGAACGGCTCCTACGACAAAACCAGTGGCCGTCATGCCGCCCAGAAACAATCCGATCAGAATGGCCAGCACGACACCGACCACAGCAATGGATTTATATTGGCGCGCCAGGTAGGCGGCGGCACCGGTTTGAATTGCAGCGGCAATTTCTTGCATCCGCGCATTGCCGGCATCCTGCGAAAGGATCCAGCTGCGAGCCCAAATGCCATACGCCACGGCAATCAGTCCGCAAACAAGCGCCAATACCAGCGCTGAGTTGCCAATCATAAATAAATCTCCTGAGTTGTTTCGCTGTGAAGGAGTGCAACGCTAGCTTCACCCCCGCTGCGTTGCTTCCTCGGATCTCCAGTAAACGGCAGGCGTTTGGAGTCGATTGGCCAACGCGCGGACTTTAACGTGAAAAAAGTCCGATTCAGCTTGGTGCAAGTTTTGAGCAAGTAAAATTAGGGTTAGTCCCAAGTCGCAAACACAAAACCTGAAACTGGAGAAAGCCGAATGTCCCTAGATAAAGTCAGCCCCGGCAAAAACGCCCCCGAAGAGTTCAATGTCGTCATCGAAATTCCGATGAACGCCGACCCGGTCAAGTACGAAGTGGACAAAGAAAGCGGTGCAATTTTTGTTGACCGTTTCATGAGCACGTCTATGCATTACCCCACCAACTACGGTTACGTTCCCAAAACATTGAGCGGTGACGGCGACCCGGTGGATGTGTTGGTGATCACCCCGGTGCCATTGATCCCGGGGGTCGTCGTCACCTGCCGCGCTATCGGCATTTTGAAGATGGAGGATGAAGCCGGCATGGACGGCAAAGTGCTGGCTGTGCCCATCGACAAAAAATGTTCGCTCTATACCCAGTGGCAAAAGCCGCAAGACATGAACCCGCTGCGCCTGAAAACCATTTCCCATTTCTTTGAACACTACAAAGACCTGGAGGACGGCAAGTGGGTCAAGGTGCTGGGTTGGGACGGTCCTGATGCTGCCAAACTTGAGATATCGGATGGCATTGCAAGTTACAAAAAAATAAACTCCTGAGACGCAAAGGACGCGACCGCATGGTGCTCTGGCCAGGCCCACTAAAGCCCCAGTCCGCTCGGGTAAACCGGGTTACAAAAAGCTTCAGACAGAGTGATAATGCGCCATCTTTTAGCTCGTGGAAAGTGGTTGACCTGTGTACAAAACCTGGTTGTGGTTGTTGCCTTTGGTGCCGGTGGCGGGCGTCTTCATGTGGGCCGCAGACGTCGTCACTGGTGACGGTGAGAGAACGGTTTACGCGGCAGGCTGTGACAAGGGCGAATGGGAGCAGGATCGCTGCACCGGGAAACTGGTTGCAGCAGAGCGCTTTCGGTTTCGCGTTTTAAGAGCGCATCGTGAGGTTTTTTTCTGGAACGTCGGCGTTGAGTCAGACCCGACCGGGAAATTGATCAACTGCACAATCATTGATGGGCGCAACTGGGTCTGCCCTGCGTCGGTCGAAGGGCCCAAACCTATCATTCTTGAAATGGCGCGAGGCAAGCCGATTCGCGAATTCACAGGCAAGACGCGGGCTTCGCACCCAGTCAGCAAAATCCGTTGGACTTTACTTAAATACGGCATTTCCTTGGGTGATACAGCCGTTTGCCCTTAAGGAGGCGGATAAAGCCAACACAGCCTATTGGCCATTTCGGCTCCCGCAAGCCTACCGACCTCGCTGCGGATCTGGAAAGATCAGGCCGTGCAGCCCAGCTTTGCGCTCAAATGGTTTCCACGCCCCTTCGGGTTGTGCCAGGCGGTCGGCAATTGCCCACCAGGCCGATGGATTGACGCCAATGCCAAGGTGGCTGGCCAGCACTTCAAGATTTTCCGTCAACGGGTTGATGGCGCAAGGTGCCTGCAAACTCGCCCGCCAGGCGACGACGCCATCGGTGCGGGAGTAAATTGACGTGGTGGGCATTGGGGGCGCGGCGGGGAGGTCGTAATGGGTGGATTCGTGGGCCACCCGCCGTCCGCTCGTCAGCTCATAGACCCGCCAAGCATTGGTGCTTTTAGGGGAGCCTGAAAAGGGTGTGCCCAAAGTGATGACGCTGCGCACCATGTCGGGCAACAATTTGGCAAGTTCACGCGCGTAAACCCCGCCCAGGCTCCAACCGATCAGGCTGACCGGACGGCCGCTGCGTTGTGCTGCTTCAATCACCTGGCCCTTCGCACTTTCAAGCACACCCGCGCGGGCTCCGAAATTGAAGCCCTGATTCCAGCCGGCCACGCCGTAGTTGCGGGATTCCAGATACCGGCGCAGCGGCACGGTGGAGCTGTCGCTGGCGGACAGGCCAGGGAAGACAATGACCGCATGGCCGTCGCCCAGGGGCGCGCGCTGCAAAATTGGCCAGGCGGCAAGTGTTGCGCCAAACTCCCAGAATGCCCGAAATTCCAGCGCCAACAGCAAGGCGTTGGGCGCGGCGATGCCAGCTCCGTAGGATTGTTCTGTAGCCGCTTTTTCTTGGCGTGATTGGCTGGGCATTGTTGAAACATTCATGAAAAAGCACACTCGCATCAAATGCCAGGGTGTTGTCTGTTTTGATAGCGCCAACGGTAACAGCATTTGCGGCGGGGCAGCCCATTGCTGCGGCCTGATTTAGAGGAAGCCCTCAGGTTTGCCGTCTCCTGCGTGACGCGGCCAACTGGGGTTAACACCGGGGAAACGCAGCCTTGATTTAACCCTGTTTGAACGGCGTTCGATCCGACAGTTCATCCAGATAGGAATTGATGCCACTGCCTTCGCGTTCCAGAAATTTTTCGACCGCATTGGCAAATGCGGGATGCGCCAGCCAGTGGGCGCTGGTGGTTTTGACGGGCATCAGCGCCCGCGCCATTTTGTGCTCGCCTTGCGCGCCGCCTTCAAAGCGCTCGTAACCGTGCTCAATGCACCATTGCAGCGGCTGGTAGTAACAGGCTTCGAAATGCAGGCAGTCGACACGTTTGAGGGCGCCCCAATATCGGCCGTACGTGACCACCGACTGCCTCTTGGTCGCCTCCAGGTGATCAAAACCATCGGAAGTTCTTGTGAATATTGAGTTTGTAGCTATTAAACTAGTAGCAATTGGCGTCCCTTCCTGTTCCGCCACAAACAGCAGCCAGGGTTCAGTCATGGTGTGCGCCATGCGCTGGAAGAAGTCTGGGCTCAAATACGGCGCGTTGCCGTGCTCCTGGTAGGTGCGTTCGTAGCAGCGGTAAAAAAAATCCCAATCCGCCGCCGCAATACCAGCTCCCAAGGCCCAGCGAAATTTGACGCCAGCCTCTGCAACTTTGCGCCGCTCCTGGCGAATTTTCTTGCGTTTGTCCTGGTTGAGCGACATCAAGAAATCGTCAAAATCCGTGAACTTGCGCGGTAGCGTGGGGGGCAGCGACGACACGAAGTGCGGCAGCGTGGGGGCCACATTCTTCCAGTGGAATTGAACCGTATGCCGTTGCATCATGCCGGCAGCGGAGCATGCATCAATGTCGTCCTCATTGCCAAACAAAACATGGAGTGACGACATTTTTTGCGCTTGGCACCAATCCAACAATGCTTGCACCAGGGCTTGCCGATCTTGCGATGTGCGGGCCAGCAGGCGCGCCCCCGGCACCGGCGTAAAAGGCACGGCCACCACCGCTTTTGGGTAGTAATCGAGGCCATGTTGCTGGTAGGCATTGGCCCAGGCCCAGTCGAAAACGTATTCACCATAGGAATGTGCTTTGACGTACAGCGGGCAGGCGGCCACCAGTTGTCCGCCCAGCGTCAGCGTCATGAAGCGCGCAGTCCAGCCGGAGGCGGGCGTGGCCGAACCACTTTCAAACAACGCGGCGAGGTACTCATGGCGCATGAAGGGGTTGCCATCTTGCTGGTCATCGAGGAGCGCGTTCCATGCGGCGGCGTCCAAGGCCAGCGGCGAGTCCAGAACCCGAATGACATAATCCAATTTACCCATCGCTTTGCATCCCCTGTGCCGTATTTATGACTCTCAAAATCAGTGTCGCTCAGCTCAATTTTGTCGTCGGCGACATGGTCGGCAACGCGCAAAAAATCATTGATGCCGCCCGCCAATCGTATGCGACTGGCACCCGGCTGTTGGTAACGCCTGAACTGTCGATTTGCGGGTACGCCGCCGAAGACCTCTTCTTGCGCCCCTCGTTCATCAGTGCCTGCGACGCCGCGCTGGCCAACGTGGCACTTGAATTGGCCCCCCTCAAGGGCATGGCCGTGGTGGTCGGCCACCCCACGGGAGGTGCCGATGCCGATGCAAGGCGCACCCGTTCAGTGGCCGTATCCGGCCGATCGAACGCCGCCAGCGTCGTTTCTGAGGGCAAGGTCCTTGCGACCTACGCCAAGCGTGAGCTGCCCAATTACCAGGTGTTTGACGAGCGTCGCTATTTTTCGCCGGGCCATGGCGTGTGCGTGTTTGAAGCTGGGCAGGGCGCATCAAGAACAAAAATCGGACTGCTGATCTGTGAGGACGCATGGTTTGAAGAGCCCGCACGGCTGGCCCGCGCCGCAGGCGCCGAACTGTTGGCGGTTATCAACGCGTCGCCGTTTCATGTGGGCAAAGGCGTTGAGCGCGAGCAGATGATGCGCCAGCGGGTGCAGGCCTGCGGTTTGCCGCTGGTCTATGCGCACCTGGTTGGCGGGCAGGATGAAGTGGTGTTTGAGGGCCATTCCTTCGCCTTGAATTTCGATGGCCAAATCGCCGGGCGCGCCCCCAGCTTTGTTGAAAATATGTTTGATGTCCTTGTCAAAAGGGAACATGACGCTATTGTTTTAGAAGCAATTGTCGAGCCGCTTCGAAGTCAGGAAGCGGACCTTTGGGATGCCCTTGTGCTGGGCGTGCGCGACTACATCGGCAAAAACGGTTTCCCCAGCGTGTTGCTGGGGCTGTCTGGCGGCATTGATTCAGCGCTGGTGCTGGCCGTGGCGGTCGATGCCTTGGGCAAGGGCCGTGTGCGCACCGTCATGATGCCCTCGCCATACACGGCCGACATCAGCTGGATAGACGCGGCCGACATGGCCGGCCGCATGGGCGTGCGTTACGACGAAATTTCCATCGTGCCCGAGTTCGAAGCCTTCAAAGCTTCACTGGCGGGGGAGTTCAAGGGCCGGGCCGAAGATACGACGGAAGAGAACATTCAGGCGCGTATCCGGGGCACCTTGTTGATGGCGTTGTCCAACAAGTTTGGCAGCATCGTGTTGACTACCGGCAACAAGTCAGAGATGGCGACGGGTTATTGCACCCTGTATGGCGACATGGCGGGCGGCTTTGCTGTCATCAAAGACCTGACCAAAACCACTGTGTTCAAGCTGGCCCGCTGGCGCAATGCCAATAACCCCTATGACACCTGTCACGAGCCGATTCCTCTGCGCATCATCACGCGTCCGCCGTCAGCAGAATTGCGTGCGGACCAAACCGACCAGGACAGCCTGCCCGACTACGAGGTGCTGGATGCGATTCTGGAGCGTTACATGGAAAACGACCAAAGCATCGAGGACATCATTGCGGCGGGTTATGCGCGTGACGATGTGCTGAAGGTGACACGGCTGATCCGCATCAATGAATACAAGCGCCGCCAAGCGCCGGTGGGAATTCGCTTGACGCACCGAAGCTTTGGCAAAGATTGGCGTTATCCTATTACCTCCAAGTTCCGGCAATAATTTGCTTGGCTCAAAACCTCGCCGCAGCGCAAGCCTTGCCGCGCTCTTATCTTTAGACCCTAAGTCGAACCATTCAGGAAACACCATGAAACAGATCACCGCCATCGTCAAACCGTTCAAACTTGAAGAAGTACGTGAAGCCCTGGCTGACTGTGGGGTAACCGGTTTGACAGTGACTGAAGTCAAAGGCTTTGGTCGCCAAAAAGGGCATACCGAGTTGTACCGTGGTGCCGAGTATGTGGTGGACTTTCTACCCAAGGTCAAGGTGGAGGTGGTTGTCAAGACCGGCGACGTGGATCGCTGCGTGGACGCCATCGTCAAGGCCGCCCACACCGGCAAGATCGGCGACGGCAAGATTTTCGTCACTGCCGTGGAGCGCGTTGTGCGCATCCGCACCGGGGAGCAGGACGAGGCGGCGGTTTGAGGAGTGCGAACATGATGCGAATGCTTGGTGTCCATTTGATAGCAATTCTGGGCGTTGCAATGGGTCCCAATGCGCTTGCGCAAAATCAGATAGCCGATCCCTTACCTTTGGCAGGCCGCCAAAAGGTGCACGTCATTTACATGGGTGGAAGTGATTGCCCGCCTTGCGTTGCCTGGCGGGCGTTTGAGCTGCCCAAGCTTGAGAAGTCGGAAGTGTTTCGCAGCATCAAGTTTGACATTGTCCAAAAGTCGATCAAGTCTTCGGTTCCCTCTGCCTTTTTCCTGCCGGAGGCAGTCAAGCCGTTGAAGGATTTGTTGGACACCGCTTCCGGTGGAAACGGCGGTTCACCCCAGATGGCGGTTGTCGTTGATGGCAAAGTGTTTGACTATTCTTTTGGTGCACTCGACACTGCAGATTTCGAAAAACTTATTCTTGCGGCTCAAGGTGCCTCCGGAGCTATCGCAACGAAAAAACCATGCGTTCGCCGACTGAAAGGCTGGAGATGCGCACCGACCGATAGCTGACGCCTTCCGCTAAGCGGCAGGCCAGACGCGAGATCAACAAGCTCCGATTCCGCTGGCTACGGCGCGGGACTGGGACTTTTAGGAGATCCTGGAACCGTATGAACGATTTGATCCCGTTCGGACAGATTCCAAATACAGCGTATCCGGTGCGACATCCACGTTGCCGGGCCAGACCACCGTGCCATAGTCCACTCGGGCCAGCTTGAAGAGTGCCGGTGCGGCGATGCGGTTCCACGGTTTGAGCCGCAAGAGCGGGCGCATGTCAAACGCGCGGCGCTCACCATTGGCAAAGGTGAGGTCGAGGTTGAAATTGTCCTGCGCAACGACCGAGATCACGTCCATAGCCTGTTCCCTATTGCAGCGGGGCGATTCGGAAGGGCTCGTCGCCATTGACTGCCAATTCCCAGTCCGCCAGCAACTCTTCGCTGTGGATTTCAATCCAAGCCTGAACCAGCTTCATCTGTTTTGCAGGCAGCCCGCCGCCGAAAAACACACCCTCTGGAATGCTGACCACGGCTTCCTCACCCTGGTAGCGGACGTGGATGTGCGGCGAATGATGCTGCCGATTGTCCCGCTGTTACATCAGCACCAAAATGCCGTAAAACATGCTTATGGTGGGCATTTCGAAATTTTAACGGGGCTAGGTTAGAGATATTCAGACCGGACGCCGGATGCCAAACCGGCCGCTTGCACAAGTTGCGGCAATAGCGCGGCGGGATCTTCACCCACTGAGATTAGGTCCATTTGCACCGGGCCCATGAATTGGCTGTCCACGGCGTGCTGCAAAAACTGTAGCAGCGCATCGTAATACCCTGAAGTGTTGAGCAGCCCCACGGGTTTGTCGTGGTAGCCGAGCTGGCGCCAAGTCCAGACTTCAAAGAATTCCTCAAAAGTGCCGATGCCGCCGGGCAGGGCCAGGAAGGCGTCGGCGCGCTCCATCATGAGGCGCTTGCGCTCGTGCATGGTGTCAACCACCACCAATTCGGTGCAGTCGGCATGGGCCCATTCGCGTTCGACCAGTGCCCTGGGGATGACTCCAACGACGCGGCCACCTGCGGCCAGGCAAGCGTCGGCCAGCAGGCCCATGAGGCCGTTGTGGCCACCACCATAGACGAGTTGTCCGCCATGCTGGCCGATCCATTGCCCCACCTGTTGGGCCACCGCTGCAAAGGCCGGATCAGCCCCCGGACGGGAGCCGCAGTACACGCCAACCGAAAAGGCGGATGGTTTCATGCCGGGCCGTGTTGCAGGGGTTTTGCCGCAGGGCGGCTCTCAACGAGGCGTGTGCCCGCCCAACTGTCGTGCCAAAACTGCCGTGCAGGGTGAAAGCGGCTCAAAATCGCCCAAACCGCAATCCAGCCCAGGGCAATGACCACGGCCTCCAGGCCGCGCAGATTGAACAGCGCCGCAGCAGCAAGCGGCGGCAACAGCCAGATCCAGCTCAGTGCATATCGCAGTGCGGCTCGGCCTTGGCTGATGCGTTTGCCATCAACGCCAACCACCTCGATGTCCCAGGTCTTCATGGCCAGAGTTTGGCCTTTGGCCCAAAACCAGATGAAATAGATGCCAAAAATGACGAACAAAAAAGCCTGCAGGGCCGGGCGGTTCTGCATGGCATTGCGGGTTTGGCTCAGGGACGAAAACAGGTAGCCGGCGATGAAGGCGACGCCGAACATCAAGATGCCTTCATAGAGCCAGCACGCCATGCGCCGCCAAAGACCGGGGGCGACTTGCGGCATCAATATCGGCGTCAAGGCAGGCGCGGCAGCAAGGTGTGTTGATCCACTGCCGCAGTGGCGCTTGCGGCGCGTTGTGGCGCAGGCTCGCCGCCAGGTTTTTGAGCCTGACGTGTGATGGGCACTGACGCCAGTTTTTGCGGTGCCACAGGTTTAAGCGGCGTTGATGCGCCGACCGGCTTGCCAGAGCTTTGGGCGGCCAGTTTCTGCTTTTCCTGGGGGCTCAGCGCCTGGTAGGCCTCCCACTGGGCCGATTTTTCGGCTGGCGCGAGTTTTTTGGCTTCGGCGAAGTTCAGCCGCGCCTGCGTGCGTTGCTGGGGACTCAGGGCCGCCCAACTGGTCATTCGGCTGTGCAATTTGCTTTGCTCAGGCGGTGACAGCTGCGAATAATTTTTGGACACGGCCAGCCATTTGCGCTTTTGCGCCTCGCCCATGCCTACCCAATTGGCCGTCAACGGCTGCAGTGATTTCTGCTGATCGGGCGTGAGATCTGCCCAAGTGGGTTTGGCTTCGGATTTAGGCGCCAGCAGCACGGCTGGCGGTTTATTGCTGGCCAAAGCCCCTGTGCCTAGCTTGGCGGGGGCCGCTGTAGCAAGCGGTGAGGCTGGCGCGGCGGGAGGATCTGCAGGCGACAGGCTGACCTGCGCTTGTGCAAGGGCCACAAATAAAACTGTCAGGGCAAGCGCAAGGCTTTTGGGCAGCGCCCGTTCAGACGCGAAAGCGGGTGAATTGACAGAGCGCGCTAGAAAGGCAGTCATCCCCACAATGCAGTGATTTGCAGTTGTTGACACAGTTGGCGGCATGGCGCAAGTGCAGCGTGTTTATTGCCCCAAGTCGCGCCTTGCCTTGAGAAACTGCGCAAAACCCGGGTCAGTGAACGCGGTGGGCGGCAATTCATCGGTCAGCAAGGCGGCGTCAACTTCCGCTGCGTCACGGGCGCGGTTGTCGTTTTGGACGACGTTGATGGCGATCAGCCCGACCAGCAAAGCAAGCAGGGGAATGGCAGCGCCGATGCGGCCCCACCAACCCAATTGCTCGTCGCCCAAAGTCATGGAGGCTGAGCCGCCTGACACCGAGACGCTGCTCGCCGTTTTGACGTGTCCAAGCTTGCGTTTGGCAAGCGCTTGATCGCGTGCCACCCGCAGGCGCTCGCTGACGTCGTGCGGCAAGGCCTCGGCCGAGTCCGACAGACGGGCGGCGACGCGCAAGGCGTAGCGATCCTGCGTCAGCTTTTGCACCAGTTGATCCTGGTAGTTTTGTCTTGAAGTCGTTGAATTGGTCATGGTTGTATCCCTTTTGCTCTCAATGCTTTGCTGAGGGCCGCCACTGCCCTGGAACAGTGCGTTTTAACGCTTCCTTCCGAGCAGCCCATGGCCGCAGCGGTTTCTGCCACGTCCATCTCCTCCCAGTAACGCATCAGGAAGGCTTCTCGTTGACGCGCAGGCAGTTCCTGGATTTCAAGCTCAATCTCATGCAAGATTTGCGCCCGGGAGGTTGCCTTTTCTGCACTTTCTTGCTGCTCTGAGTTGTCCTGGACGCTCAAAGTTTCCAAAAGATCAAAATCTCCGTCGTCGTCGCCCGATTCGAAATCGCTCAGATTCGAGAACAATGCATTGCGGGTTTTGTTGCGACGAAACCAGTCCAGCGTGCAGTTGGACAATATCCGCTGGAACAGCATAGGCAACTCGGCGGCCGGCTTGTCGCCGTAATGCTCGGCCAGTTTCATCATGCTGTCCTGCACGATGTCCAGCGCCGACTCCTCATTGCGAACGTGGTAAATCGAACGTTTGAACGCACGTCTTTCAACGCTCTTCAAAAATTCGGTCAGTTCTTGTTCGGTTGCCAAGGGATGGGTGCGGGGAGTGCGGTTTGGGTGTGTCGGTGCCTTGTCCGCACGGCGGCCAAGCTTTTCATTGGCGCAAATTATGGCATTAGGGTGCCGGGATTTCGCCGCCTTGACCCATTTTGCCGCAGTCCAATGCGATAATCCAGTTTGCAAATCAAAAGGCAAACGGGTCCTGGTCCGGCGCAAACTTGTTGCGTCAATGGCTTTGACCTTAAGTTCCGCCACATCTCCAAAAGAGTTTGTGAAGGAGCACCCAAGGTTTTTCGTTAGAGAAATTCACAAAGGTTCATCATGGAAATATCAAAAGCTGAAATCAATTCGGCGGCTCAAGCGACCTCCGCCGCTGGTGCAAACCACAATGCAGTTGCTGGCAAAACCCATCCGGCACCCCCCGAATTGCGCGGCGGCGAGATCCTCGTCAAAGCGCTGCAAGCCGAAAACGTCAAATTTGTCTGGGGTTACCCCGGCGGCGCGGTGTTGCACATTTACGACGCGTTTTACAAACAAGACACCATTCAGCATGTGCTGGTGCGTCATGAGCAGGCCGCAGTGCATGCCGCTGACGGTTACGCGCGTGCCACAGGTGACGTTGGCGTGGCGCTGGTCACGTCCGGTCCTGGCGTGACCAATGCCGTCACCGGCATTGCCACCGCCTACATGGACAGCATCCCGATGGTCATCATCACGGGCCAGGTGCCGACTCACGCTATCGGTCTGGATGCCTTCCAGGAGTGCGACACAGTGGGCATCACCCGGCCCATCGTCAAGCACAATTTTTTGGTCAAAGACGCCAAAGACATGGCCATGGTCATGAAAAAGGCCTTCCACATTGCCCGCAGTGGCCGACCTGGCCCGGTGGTGGTTGATATCCCCAAAGACGTGTCGTTCAACAAGGTGCCTTACGCCGGTTACCCCGAAACGGTGACGATGCGCTCTTACAACCCGGTGCGCAAGGGCCACGGCGGGCAAATCCGCAAGGCCTTGCAACTGTTGCTGGCGGCCAAGCGTCCTTACATTTACACCGGCGGCGGCGTGATTTTGAGCAACGCGTCGGCCGAGCTGCGCACGCTCGCCGACATGCTGGGTTACCCGGTGACAAACACCTTGATGGGTCTGGGCGCTTACCCGGCCAGCGACCCCAAGTTTTTGGGCATGTTGGGCATGCACGGCACGCTGGAGGCCAACAACACCATGCAAAACTGTGACGTGCTGCTGGCGGTGGGCGCGCGGTTTGATGACCGGGTGATTGGCAACCCCAAACACTTTGCGCAAAACGAACGCAAAATCATCCACATCGACATTGACCCGTCCAGCATTTCCAAGCGCGTCAAGGTTGACATTCCCATCGTGGGCGACGTCAAAGACGTGCTGGGTGAAATGATCGCGATGATCAAAGACGGCACCGTCAAGCCCGACCCCAAAGCCCTTGCAGCCTGGTGGGACACGATTGAGGGCTGGCGCAAAAAAGACTGTCTCAAGTTCAGCATGGGCAAGGGCGATGTCATCAAGCCACAGCACGTGGTTGAAACCTTGTGGAACATGACCAAAGACAGCGACGCCTACATCACCTCCGACGTGGGCCAGCATCAAATGTGGGCGGCCCAGTATTACCGTTTTGACGAGCCACGCCGCTGGATCAACTCGGGTGGCCTGGGCACCATGGGCGTGGGCATCCCATACGCCATGGGCATCAAGCTGGCCAAACCCGAGGCTGAAGTGTTCTGCATCACCGGTGAAGGTTCAGTGCAAATGTGTATTCAAGAGCTGTCCACCTGCCTGCAATACAACACGCCGATCAAGATCATGGCGCTGAACAATCGCTATTTGGGCATGGTGCGCCAGTGGCAAGAGATCGATTACGAAGGCCGCTACAGCCACAGCTACATGGACGCGCTGCCCAACTTTGTCAAGCTGGCCGAGGCCTATGGCCACGTCGGCATGTTGATCGAAAAACCCGGCGACGTTGAGGGCGCCATCCGTGAGGCGCGCAAACTCAAAGACCGCACCGTGTTTATGGATTTCCGTACTGACCCAACTGAAAACGTGTTCCCCATGGTGAAAGCTGGCCAGGGCATCACAGAGATGTTAATGGGTAGTGAGGACCTGTAAAACTATTTAACAAACCAACTACAGGTTATATTTGTCAAAAGTTCCTGTAAACAGTGCGTTAGTTGATATTCTATTAATAGCGTATTTGATGTTTATTTAAGCTAAATTTAGCTTAAAATGACAAAAAAACGTAATTTAAGTATTTTTCACAATTTTTTAGACGAATCTATTGTCCGCCAAGCCTGCACATTA